>JAHFUG010000179.1 GCA_023265195.1 Blastocatellia bacterium
GCGATCTCGACCAATTCCGAACTCGCGCGAGACGTCTTGAACCAACGGTGACGTAGTGTCTTAAACTTGTGTGGGCGCTGATGAGATACTTCATGGCTGGGGAGGAGGCCCCTACCTACACCGGCAATACCCCCAACGCAGAGACTGTGTGAAAACCCCGAGAATCCCACCAACGCAACTGCGTTGGTGGGATTCGGGAGAGGGAAGAAGGCGGCCTTTGTGTAGGTTGAGCTTGAACAATCCACCCACTGCCGTGGGGTGGGATTTGGGAGGGGGGAGGAGAGGCCGTCGCGCGTGTGTAGGCTGCGCTTGAACCATCCCCACACTGCCGTGTGGAAGATTCTGGGTTTTTCACGGTCTCTGCCGTGTGGGGGATTTGGGAACTGCAAGAAAGGGGCTTTGAGTAGACTCTTGAGTAGCTCATTCACCCGTGATATAGTGCCAACCGCCTCCTAACTGCCTCTAAGATCAAACCCGCGACCATAGCTCATAGACAACCCGGCGGCGGCTCGAGAAGCAATAATAGGTTGAACTTAACCGCCTGTGCGTTCTAGTCTGATGCCGGTCGGACCGAATTTGGCCGGCTAGCGGCCCGCGGGGCGCCGCAGCCACGATCACTCGGGTTTCAAGCTTATGCGAAGGAAGATTCAGCGGCTGTTGACGTGGCGTTTGGTGATAGCGGCGGTGTTGCTAGGCACGGTCGCGCTTATTGAACGGACCAGCATCGAGCGCGCTTTCACTCCCGTCCTGACCGCTGTTGTAATAGCAGTCTGCATCGTATCGGCGGCCTACTATGTGATGCTGCTGACCCGCATATCGCCAAGCCAACAAGGTTACGTTCAGTTGTCCGTCGACACACTCATCGTCACGTGGCTTGTTTACGCCACGGGCGACGTCGAGTCGCCGTTCGTTCCGCTCTATCTTGTAATCGTTTTCGCCGCGAGCATGTTGTTCAGCCGGCCGGGCGTCTTTTCCCTGGCGCTGCTAGGCTCGGCATTTTATGCCGCGTGCGGCGTGCTGACTATCACCGGCGCCCTATCGCGCGGCCGGGGAGTGATCAATCCCTTCGCGGCGAGCGGCCATTACTACGAACCATCGCGGGCGTCGTCAATTGAGTTCATGCTTGCGCTGAATCTGGTAGCCATATTCGTAGTCGCCTTGCTGTCGAGCCATCTTGCCGAACGGATACGCCACAGCGAGAGCCAGCTCGCCATTGCAACCAAGGATTTGGCGGACTACCGTCTTTTCAACGACCGGATCATCGAGAGCATGCGTAGCGGGCTGGTTACCACCGACCTCCAGGGAAGCATAATAACCTTCAATAGAGCGGCCGAGGAGATCACCGGTTACAAAGCGCAAGAAGTCCGTGGCCGGAACATATACACGATCTTCGGCGACATCGAGAAGCAGATAGAAACGGGGCTTGAGTCGATTCGGTCTCGTTCGCGCCTTCCTAGATTCGACATCGGCTGCAAGACCGCGGATGGCGCCGATATACATCTGGGATTCTCGGTCTCGCCGTTGGTGGAGGAATCCGGAAGGACGCCCGGCTACGTGCTGACGTTTCAAGACCTGACCGAGGTGATCGAACTCGAGCGCGAGGTCAGGCGCCAGGAGCGGCTGGCTGCGCTCGGCAAGATGGCGGCTGGGTTGGCGCATGAGATCCGAAACCCTCTGGCTTCGATGAGAGGCTCGGTTCAGGTATTGGCCGGAGAGTTGGATCTCTCGCCGGACCAGTCCCAATTGATGGAGATCGTTCTCCGCGAATCCGACCGGCTGAACCGAACCGTGTCCGATTTTCTGATTTACGCCAGGCCGCCGAGGATGCAGCGCACCGTCATCGAGCTCACCAGCTTGCTCTCCGAAACAATTGCGTTGCTGCGCAATAGCTCCGAGTTGCGGCCCGACCACCGAATCACGGAGGTGCGGCCTCCGGCGCTGGTTCATTATTACGGCGATCCGAATCAGATCAGGCAGATATTCTGGAATCTCGCGCGGAACGCGATTCAGGCGATGCCCGACGGAGGGGAGTTCAGGGTGACGCTTGACACCACTCCAACCGGCGATTTGACGATTACGTTCAGCGATACGGGAGAAGGGATGAGCCGCGACCAGAAGGATCGTATATTCGAGCCGTTCAGCTCGTCGAGCGGAGGAACGGGGCTGGGCATGGCGATCGTTTATCAGCTTGTTAGCGACCACAATGGAAAGATAGTAGTCGAAAGCGACGAGGGCAAAGGCGCCAGCATATCAATAAAGCTGCCGGCGTCGGGCCGCGTGCGGCATGACCCGGCCGGCGCCGCAAAGATACGAGAAGCCGTAAGCCCGGCTGTTTGAGGCCGCGCTCGAAGTCCCTACAATCGAGCCACGCATCATAATCGAGGAAGAAGATGGAGAAGATACTGGTAGTCGATGACGAACGCAGCATGCGCGAGCTTCTCGAGCTCGTGCTCAAGCGTCAAGGCTATTCGGTGCACACGGCCGAAAACGGATCGCGAGCTTTGGACTTGGTGCGGCAAAACCTGTACGACCTTATCATCTCGGACGTCAAGATGCCGGATATCGACGGCATCGAGCTGCTGGAGCGAGTTCGCGAAATCTCTCCCGACACCCTGGTGATAATGATAACGGCGTTCGCTACGGTGGAAACGGCAAGACGCGCCTTCAAGCTCGGGGCCGAAGACTTCGTGATCAAGGATTCCGGCTTTGACGTCGAAGAGCTGAAGGTGACGGTCGGCAAGGCGATCGAGAAGAAGAAACTCAGACAAGAGAACGTTCTTCTAAAACGCGAGTTGAGGCAACGCAACTCCCTGGACAACATTATCGGGCGGTCGCCGCAGATGCAGGCCGTTTATCAAATGATCGAAACGGTCGCCGCGACGACTTCGACCGTGCTGATCACGGGCGAGTCCGGCACCGGAAAGGAACTCGTCGCCCGCGCGGTTCACAACATGTCAAACAGGGCGGCGGCGCCCTTCGTGTCGATCAACTGTGGAGCGTTTACCGAAACGCTGCTCGAGTCCGAGCTATTCGGCTACATGAAGGGCTCATTCACTGGAGCCGTTTCAAACCGGAAGGGGCTGTTTGAATCGGCTGAAGGCGGAACGATCTTTCTGGACGAGATTGGCGAAACGACTCCGGCGATGCAGGTGAAGCTGCTCCGGGTTTTGCAGGAGCGCTGCATACGCAGGGTCGGCGGCGTGGAGGAGATTCAAATAGATTGCAGGGTGGTCGCCGCGACAAATCGCGATCTGGCGCAGATGGTGGAAGACGGATCCTTCCGCAATGATCTCTATTATCGAATCAGCGTCATACCGATCGAGATGCCTCCATTACGAGGCCGCCGGACGGATATTCCCGACCTGGTCAAGCACTTCCTCGAGAAATACAGTTCTTCAGCGGGTCGCCCTACCCTGGAGATCATAGACGACACAATACGCTACCTCGAGTCCTACGATTGGCCGGGTAACGTTCGAGAATTGGAGAACACGATCGAGCGCGCGGTGGCGCTCGAGCAAACTGGCGTCATCCGCCCTGAGCGCCTTCCGGAGCGGATCTTGAAATTCAAGCCGCGGGCGATTACCGATCTCGATCTGCCTGAAGAAGGGATCGACCTCGAGGCTTACTTAGCGCAGATGGAGAAGGACTACATCATACGCGCGCTTCAACGCACCGGCGGGAATCAAACGCGGGCGGCGGAGATTTTGAATATGTCGGTGCGAAGCCTGCGTCATCTTCTGGACAAGCATAAGATTCGCCAGACGGCGAGTCTGCTGCGCGAATCGACCGTTGCGGGCGACACCGGTCACAAGTGATTGAATCGGTCAGTCGTTTCGCTCTGACTTGCCGGACATTTTTTGTTCCTTTTCACCTTATTCTAACCCGACCGGGTACGTCCCATTCTTACCTACCCACTACGCAAGCGCTTCGGCGCTAATGTGGACACTCTGGCATGGGCATTGCTGATATTTTTTGGGAACCATGCGAAGGGTTTGCCTCCACTTTAGTCAGCACAAGGAGAATGCAATGAAGAGTGAAGCCGGTTTCTCACTCATAGAAATGCTTATCGTTGTAGCCATCATAAGCATAATCACGGCGATTGCCGTGCCGAACTTGAAGAAGACCAGGCAGGCCGCAAACTCAGCATCCGCGATTCAGTCGATCAGGACCATAAGTTCGGGCCAGCAGCTCTACCTGCAAAAGAACAAGGTTTATGGCACTCTGAGCGAGCTTCTCCTCAACGGAAACATCGATGACGTCGTTGGCTCGGGTCACAAGAGCGGCTACGATCTCACCGTCGCGGTTATATCGGACTCGGACCCAAACCTGGACAAAAAGCGATTCACGATCAATGCCGATCCCACGGAAGATGACGGCACGTATGGCCACTTTTTCGCCGACGAGAGTCTCGTCATCAAGATCGCCCTTGGCGGTCCGGCTGACGCAACAAGCCCGCCGATACCTCGTTAAGGAGCCGTCAAATGACAAAAAGTGGCAAAGATTCATTCCGCTTTTTGTTAAGGACACTGACGATGGCAGCGAATGCTCAAATACACCGCCTTTGTGGAGAAGGATTTCGACGCGATGTTGGCGAACGCGGACGGTGGCACGGGCTTTGCCCAGTAGTGGCTCGCGATCTGTTAGAGTTGGGCCGCTAGGAACAAGACCTACGGCAATAATGTTCAAACAAGGAGAAATGTTACCATGAAGAATCAGAAGGGCTTTTCGCTGATCGAGCTGCTGATAGTAGTGGCGATCATCGGTATTATTGCCGCTATCGCTGTTCCTAACCTGCTCAAGTCACGCCAGGCGGCAAACGAAGCGTCGGCCATCAGCTCAATTCGCACGATTAACTCGTCACAGGCTACTTATCAATCCACAAACGGCGGAAACAGGGACTACGCTTTGGATCTGACCACGCTCGGCCCAAACGGAACCAACGGCGGCTTTATTGACGGCGTTCTAGCGACGGGGTCCAAGAGTGGATTCACGTTCCTGGTTCAAGGGACCACTTCCGCGCCGGGTCAGCCCGCTGCGTTCGATGACCTCGCGGATCCGCAATCGACTGGCAACTTCGGCACCGGCAATCGGGCCTTCTGCTCGAATGAGACGCAGGTGCTCTTCCAGTTCGCCAGCGGCGCTTCAGCTGCGGCAGCTTGGCCTGCGCGCACAACTCCAACTGGCGGAGTCGCACTCGACTAAAACGGCGTAAGTTGGAAGTCAATCGGTTGTTGTTCAAGAACGGGTAAGCCTTTCAGAGGGCTTACCCGTTCTTGCTATAGTATTCTTCTCTAACTCGAAATATAATCGAACCGCCTCAAGGGGATTTCGTTCGAATTCGCTGAAACCATCCCCTATAAAGGTGGTGACAATCTCTGAGCAGAGGAGAATACCAATGAACAGGAATCGCGAGAGAGGATTCTCGCTGATTGAGTTGCTTATCGTGGTGGCTATTATCGGAATAATCGCGGCCATCGCGATCCCCAATCTGGTCAAGTCGCAGCAGGCGGCTCACGAAACCGCGGCGCTTTCCGACGTCGGAACAATCGGCAAGGAACAGTTGACCTATTCGCTCACCAAGGGCAGAGGCAAGTTCGCGACACTTCAGGGTCTGGCCGCCGAAGGTTTTCTGGACACGACGCTGGGCGCGGGCAACAAGGGCGGTTACCTCTTCGCCTCCGACCCTCTTGTCGTCGAGAACGCCCCTCCGATGTATGACACCACCGCGAAGCCGACCGCCGTTGGAACTTTCGGAACTGGGAATCGGTCATTCGGCTCTAACGAGACGAATATTATTTTCGACGCCGACGGCGCGGTGGACTTGAAAGGGACCGCCACGGAGCGCAGACCTGCCGGAGGCTCTCCGATTTCGCAGTGAGTATAGCCGGTATTCGGCGGAAATAAGTCATCAGCCACAAAGATGCGCAAAGATCACAAGGGAGAAAACCGCGAGAAGTGGCCGCAAGCAATAAACGTGCGGGCCAATCGTGCCTGTAGTCTGTCTTCTCGCTGCTGTGCCGTCTGCGCCTTTTTGTGGCTATGAAACTTCCGCCAAGCACAACTAGTTGGTATTCGGCGGACATTATTGAACATTGGCGCCCAGGGAGTCTCGCCGAGTCAGCTTCCGGATTAACCGCTGATCTTCGCTGGCTTCGGATCGCTGATCAGCGTTACGTAGTCAGCGCAAATCAGCGGCTTTTCCGTGTGGCGCCTTGGGCCGAGAGCAATTAGCAGGTCAAACAAACGCCAAGCCTCCCGCCTCCTTGAACCGAGTGTCATTGGAAGTGCGGCTCGAAGATGACCGTCCTGAGCGCCACCGCTCTCGTTAGTGGCGTTCCGACGCGCTTCTTAATACACTCCTCCTTGATCCAATGTCTCCGCTTTGAGGCCTCCCAGTAATCGAAGGAGAGTAAGCATGGCCGACTTAGACGTGGTGGAAGGGGGCTCGCCTCTTGACCGACAACCGAACTCCGAAGCAGAGCCGGGAAAAGACGCCGAAGTTCCGATGACTGCCGATTCATCGCCTTCCCAAGGGGCGAGCTTGAATAAGCCGGCCGCCCAACATTATAAGAAGCTAATGGGCGCGGGGCTGGTCGCGCTCACCCTTTTGACTTTCGCCAGCGCGCTGTCCAGCGGGTTCGTTCACGACGATGTGTTTGTCGTTAAAAAGAATCCCCTCGAGGGGCGTTGGGACGCCGCCACGTTGAAGAGTGTCTTTACGCGCGATCTGTGGGCGGCTCTGAGGCCGGAGGGCTCCGGTGAAAAGCTCGAAAGCATTTACTATCGCCCGGTCTTTAGCGTTTTCGTGATGGCTGGTTTGGTGATAGCGCGGCACAGCGAATTACGTTGGCACGTCATTGCCGTACTGGTCCACGTGATCGCGACGCTTCTTGTGTTTTACGTTCTGGAGCGGTCTTTGTCCGCTCTTGATACGCTTCAAGCGAAGCAAAGGGCTCTGATAGCCGCGCTCGGAGCCGCCGTCTTCGCCGTTCACCCTCTCCAAAGCGAGTCTGTCGCGTGGGTCAGCGCGGTTAGCACGACTCTGAACACGGTCTTCATGCTCGCGTCATTCGCCTGTTACCTCCGGCTCCGTCAGACCGAACATCGCGAGCCTATACTCACGAGAGTAATTCTGATCCTAAGCGGATCGTGTCTGTTCCTGCTCGGCGCGTTGACTAAGGAGAGTACGCTGGCTCTGCTTCTGGTCGTTGCAGCCTATGAGTTGTTTGTTTTCAACCGGAATGCCGGAGCCTTGGCGAGAGTTCGTATGGCGGCGCTGAGCCTTGGGCCCTTTCTCCTGGCCACCGCGGCGTATCTGGGACTGAGGTACAATGCGCTCAGGGTTTGGTGGATACAGAGTCCTAACCTCAACTTTCCCGAAGACTCGGCCTTGACCCTTATCGACAATTTGCGGACGTTGCCGCTTCTGTTAGCGAGTTACATGAAGCTCGCCGTGTTTCCGTCTGGGCTGTCCATGCTGTACGACTTGGGGTACGTTCGCACGCTGGGCGCCGCTTCTTTCTGGCTGCCGCTTCTCATCGTTGCTCTCGTTGGAGGACTGCTCTTTTACTTCGCGAGAAAGGATCTCGTGGCGAGACTCGGCCTGATCTGGATAGCCATTCCTCTGCTTCCCAATCTCAACACGCGCGCTTTTGTCAGCGACGAAATCATACATGACAGGTACATGTATTTATCTCTCGCCGGTTGTGGATTATTGACGGCAGCCGCGTTGACGCATCTTGCGCGGAGCGAGCGGATTTCGATCGGCCGCAGCGCCGTCCCCTGGATCGCCGGCGTCTTGCTCGCCGCGCTGGCCACCATGACGATGGCTCAGAACAGGTTTTGGCTGAACGATTCAGTTGTCTGGTCTCATTCCGCCGAACGCGCGCCGAACTCGAGAACCGCGCACCTCGCCTTAGGGCTAAGGGCGGAGACTCGTCAAGACCTGGATGGAGCGTTACGTGAGTATGAGACGGCGCTGCAAATCAATCCCGACATCATCGATGCATTGAACAACGCCGCGTTTGTTTATGCTCATCAGGGTAAGTGGCCTCTGGCGGCGAGGAACTTCGAACGGATCGTGGCTCTGACGCCCGACAAAGCCGTGGCCCACTTCAATCTCTCCGTGGCGTATGCGGCCCAGGCCCGAAGCGCCGATGCAAGGTACGAGCTCTCTACGGCTATTCAACTCAACCCGAGCGGAAAGCAGTCGGATGAGTGGCGCGCGCAATTAATGCAGCTTGATAGCATGATCAAGCCGGCGAGTCCGGCTCGCGCGGGACAAAACTGATTTCAGGATAGCGCCGTAAATTTCCAGACCTCGGACGCTTGCCGATCCTCAGTCAGAATGATTGCCAAATGAACGCGACCGTTGAAAGGCTCATCACCCGCTGGATTATCCTGATCGTTCTGTTTCTCTCCTTCGCGGCTTACTCCAACTCACTGAACGGCGAGTTTGTTTTCGATGACGTCGATCAGGTGGTCAATAATCGAGACATCCGTTCCTGGAACAATCTTACGAAGGCGTTCAGCACTCACGTGTGGGCCTTTCGCGAAAAGGCGGACGCCAATACGCCGCCGCCCCTGCCGTATTACAGGCCGATCTTCACGGTGATGATCACGATCGAGTATCACCTGTTTCAATTGTCGTGGCCGCAGGGCTGGCATCTTGTCAGCCTGCTTCTGCATGTCTTGTGTTCGCTGTTGGTCTTCAACGTTCTCTCATTGGTGTCCGGCCGCGCGGGCGTAGCCGCGATCGCCGCCGCGTTGTTTGCGGCCCATCCGATTCATTCCGAGCCCGTGAGCTGGATCAGTTCAATACCCGACCTGCTTTGCGGGCTATTCTTCCTACTGTCGTTCTATCTCTATCTGAAGCACGGATCGGGTTCCGCCGGCGGGAAGCAATCGGCCCTCTCGGCCGGCCGCGATAGAATGATTCTCGCTGGGTCGGTTCTAATGTACTTGCTCGCGGCCCTGTCAAAGGAAACCGCGCTTGTGCTTCCGCTCCTGATTCTTGGATATGAGATCGCGCGGTTTCGTGGTAGTCTCCGGCGCAGCTTTATTGTTTCCGTCGTGCGGTCGGCTCCATTTTTCGCGGCGACCTTGTTGTATCTGCTGCTGCGTTACAACGCACTGGGCGACCTGATGTGGAAGAACCCTCAGGCGCCCGATCGTCCGTTCGTGCTTACGCTGCTTACGCTCCCTGGAGTCATTGCGATGTATCTCGGCCGTCTTATATGGCCGTTTGGCTCGAGCATCACCTATTACACTCATTTCGTCACGAAAGTTGTTTCCGCTGAATTTCTTATTCCCATGACTATTCTTGCGCTCATCGTCACTCCGTTGGTTCTTTATAGAAAAAGAGTAAATTGGTTGATATGGTTCAGTCTGCTCCTCATCTTTCTTCCCATTTTGCCGGTGCTCAACCTCGGTCAGGTCTCTCGCGAAGAGTACTTGGTTTTCGACCGTTACCTGTACATTTCAGCGGCGGGCTGGTGCTTCCTTATTGCGCTGGGCATCGACGAGGCGCTGGAGTGGGAGCGGAATCGCTGGGCCGCGCGGAGGGGAGCCGTCTCCAACACCGGGCGAGCGGTTGTGAGTCCGGTCCTCCTCGCATTAGTCATTCTTATCGCGTTGCTGACGCTGGCTACGGCGCGAGAGAACACACACTGGGCGACGGAGTATTCGTTGTGGTCGAATGCCGCCCGAGTCAGTCCCAACTTCTGGGCTGCTCACTATAATGCCGGACTCGCCTTGTCGAGGGAGAGGCGATTTCAGGAAGCGGTTGATTCACTCAGCCGAGCCGCGCGGCTAGGCCGGCCGGAAGCGTCGGTGTTGGACGCCCTGGGCGTTGCTTACGATGGGCTTGCCGATAAAGCAAACGCCTTGCTTAGTTTCAAACATGCTCTTGAAATCGATCCGGCGAAGTTTGAATCGCTGAACAATCTCGGCGGCCTTTATTATCGGTCCGGTGATTATCCTTCGGCCGAACGTCTCTTCAAATCCGCGCTGCAAGTAAACTCAAGCGCCGCCGATGCGCGATACAACCTGGGCCTCTGTTTCGCAAGAGAAGGACGCTATGACGAGTCCGCCCGCGAAATCGAGTCTGTAATAAAGGCCAGACCGGATGACGCCGAGGCGTTTTTCGATCTCGGTCTCGCGTACGAAAAGCTCGGCCACTCGGAAGCCGCCGCTCGAGCGTTTGCCCAGAGCGTGGCGATTGCCAAGTCGGATGAATTGAAGGAGAAAGCTTCGGAGGCGATAGTCAGACTCCGGAACAGCGCCCATTAAGACAGCGCGCATTACGAACGAAGGCGCTAGCCTCACTCGACCCGCCTTGCTAGACTCTGTTCGAGACGCTTCTCTGGACGACAGGCAATGGCGGATAACATTGGCGCGCAACTCGCCGGCAAAAACATTCTAGTGACCGGCGGCCTCGGTTTCATCGGCAGCAATCTCGCTCACCGGCTGGTGTCGCTTGGAGCGAACGTCACTCTGGTCGACTCGATGGTGCCGGCCTACGGCGGCAATCCGTTTAACATTCATGGGATCGAAGACCGCGTCACCGTCAACATTGCCGACGTGCGCGACGAATACAGTATGGCCTATCTCGTTCAAGGCCGCGATTACATTTTCAATCTCGCCGGACAGGTCAGCCATATCGACAGCGTCGAGGACCCGTATACCGATCTTGAAATCAACGTTAGATCTCAAGTGTCGATCCTGGAAGCCTGCCGGAAGAAGAACCGAGCCGTGAAGATCGTCTACACAAGCACGAGGCAATTGTACGGCAAGCCCGATTATTTGCCGGTTGATGAAAAGCATCTTGCCCATCCCATCGACACGAACGGGATAAACAAGCTGGCCGGCGAGCTCTACCACATTCTGTATTACAACGTTTATGACATTCGAGCTGCCTCGTTGAGGCTCACCAACACCTATGGGCCGCGCCAGCTTGTGAAGCACTCGCGCCAAGGTTTCATCGCATGGTTCGTTCGCCAGATTGTCGAAGGCAAGGAAATCCAGTTGTTCGGAGGAGGAGGCCAGATACGCGACTTCAATCATGTCGACGACGTCGTCGACGCGTTGCTCCTGGCCTCCGTTTCCGACGCAGCCAACGGCGAGATTTTCAACCTTGGTGGAGAACCCGTGAGCTTGAAGAGTCTGGTGGAGTTGATGATCGAAATAAACGGAGGCGGGAGTTATAGGCCGGTTCCATTCCCCCCCGACAAGAAGCGGATTGACATAGGTGATTTCTACGGGGACTTCACGAAGATCACGAATGTACTTGGCTGGAAGCCGAAAACGCCTCTGCGCGACGGCATGCTCGATACGATAAACTACTACCGCGAGAACCTGCCGAAGTATCTGGACACGGAGTCTTGATAGCGATGACCATCGAGCCCAACTCACCCGTGACAATTCCCTTCGGCGACCTTAGCCGCCAATACCGATCCATTGCCGGAGATATCGACGCCGCCATCAAACGCGTGCTCGACCGCGGCTGGTTCATCCTCGGCGAAGAAGTGGAGAGCTTCGAGCGCGAGTTCGCGGCGTATGTCGGCGTTCGTCACGCCGTGGGCGTCGGCTCCGGCACGGAGGCGATACATCTGGCGTTGATCGCCGCGGGGGTTTCCCCAGGCGACGAAGTTGCGACCGCTGCCAACACCTGCGTGCCCACTGTGTCGGCGATAACCTTTGCGGGCGCGGCTCCGGCCCTCGTCGACGTGTGTGAGCGCAGCTTCAATATGGATCCATCGAAGCTCGAGGCCGCTATCACGTCCCGCACTAAAGCCATCTTGCCGGTTCATCTCTACGGGCAGGCGGCCGATCTCGACCCCATCCTTGAAATAGGCCGACGCAGAGGAATCCCCGTTATCGAAGACGTGGCGCAGGGCCACGGAGCCACTTATCGCGGCAAGAAACTCGGGGCCTATGGCTTGGCGGCCGCCTTCAGCTTTTACCCCAGCAAAAACCTCGGGGCTTTTGGCGACGGCGGGGCCGTTGTTACCGACGATGACGAGATCGCCGACCGGCTGAGGCGCTTGAGGAATTACGGAGAGGAACGCCGGTACTTTCATACCACAAAGGGATTCAACAGCCGCCTCGATGAAATTCAAGCGGCCGTGCTGCGCGTTAAGCTCGAGCGCCTCGAAGACTGGAATAGCCGTAGAAGAGAGATCGCCGCGATCTACAATCAAGGGATCACGAATCCGCGCATTCTAAAGCCGGCGGAAATGGAATCCGGAACTCACAACTATCACCTCTACGTCGTTCGCTGCGAGCGCCGCGATGATCTGCGCACTCACCTCGGCTCAATGGGAGTAGGTTCGTTGATTCATTACCCGATCCCGGTTCATTTGCAGAAGGCTTACAGCGAGCTTGGACAGGCGCGTGGAAGTTTCCCGATCTCGGAGCGCTGCTCGGACGAAGTGTTGTCACTTCCCATGTTTCCGGAGTTGAGCGATGATGAGGCGCTTCAGGTCGTTAACGCGGTCAACTCGTTCTAATAAGCGGGTGTTGATACCTCACTGAGGTGAGGTCTGGAGTTTGGCCATTTGGGGTTACGCTTTTGTCAGGAAGAAATTGGTTAGTTTCGCGAAAATGAAAAAATCACAGGTCGGGAAGAGGGATTTATCCCCGCTCTTCTTCTTGCTGCAAGTTTGAATGAACCCTGAACGAGGAGCGGGGAAAATCCCTCTTCCCGACCTGTGATTTTCATGAAATCGAACGCGGCATTTGGGTTTGGCCGTTCCAATTCTCAACTCCGTAGGAGTGACCTGTCTGTAGCAACGAGCCCGCCTCATTACGATGACGCCCCCATAGGAGCGTTGCCCTAAGTCAGGAGGGACATGTTTCTCGCCTCCAAGGGATCAAATGTTTAGTAACATAGTTGTGCATCGCTGGCCGCGGGTTGTTGATCCCAAGGCTACCAATTGAATCTACATCGTTCTACCCGCTCACATGGCCCTCCTAACGGAGGGCGCGCCTTGCTGAAGTGAGGTGTTACGCGCTCCGTTAGGAGGGCAACGCTCCTACGGAGGCGTCATCGCGATGAGGCGCTCTTGTTGCTACAGACAGGTCACTCCTACGGAGTTGAGAATTAGAATGGCCAAACTCCAGACCTCACTGAGGTGGAGGTGTTAATGAGAGCCAACGCTTCACCCTGAAAGGCCTTTGCGCAGTCGAGCGACTGCAATAAAACGAAGTCCCACTTTTAATCGCGGTGAGACTCTTGAATCGACGGAACCGCGCATGATAGAAGACTAAGAACCCTTTGGTGTGCGCCCCCCTTCGACAACAAAGACGAGTGTTCCATGGAAACCACTGAAATTAGAGCCATACAATCCGAGGCGGACTTGATAGGCGCGCCGCCGACCGGCGCTAAGATAATTCGCGCGATAGCGCTGAATGCGTTTCGCGAATCGGTTAGGGACAGGGTTCTCTACAACCTGATCCTGTTCGTCCTCATACTGGTGGGCGCGTCTGTTTTCATCAGCGAGTTGTCCCTCG
>JAHFUG010000563.1 GCA_023265195.1 Blastocatellia bacterium
TGCAGGTGAAGGGCAGCCTTCGTTGAATACGGGTGATAAACAGCGATAACAGGCCGACGGTCGCCACCACGTCACCGCCAAGGGCAGAACTTTGGGGTCGGGTCGCGATTGGCCGCCTCAACATTCTCTGACAATCACAGACTACTTGTTGGCCGCCTAATCGTGCGGGTGACCGAGCGCGCGTTGAGTCAAACTACGGGAAACCGCCAGCCATGCGAAATCGAGAATCGCGCGCTCCGGTCGACCCGCCTGTTAGACCAAATGGCGGGTACGGTCAGAACTTGAATCCGCTTGCCGTTGGAGGGCCGGCCCATTGGTCGAAGAATTCTTCAACTTCGTCACGCGATAGCTTACCGGCGGCAATATCGAGAAACAGTGTCACTATCTGTTCGTTGGTGGCGTTCAGTCGTCCCCCATTGAGTTCGAGAAAGATTTCGGATTCTCCCGCCGCTATGCGCTTGTTTCCATCAATGAATGCGTGTGCCTGAGTGAGATGGTACGCATAAGTGGCGGCGCACGTAACGAGATCAGCACTCTCGTAATACTGCCGGTTCTCGGCGACAGCTAACGCCGACTCCAACGCGGCCTCATCGCGTAAGCCGGGAACGCCACCGAACGCCTCTATGAGTTGATCGTGAATATCGAATATTTCATGTTTTCGTGGGAACAGAAATGGCAAACCTTATTCCGCCCCTCTAGCCAATTCTTGGTAAGCCCTCTTGCGCCGCTCTAACACCGATTTGGTTACTGTTCCAAGTTTCTGAGCGCGCTCGACTTCATCCAGGGGCATTAGTATTAGTGTCCGATCTACGACGGACACATCCACCTCATCCCCATCTACCACGCCCATTTTGTCTAATATCTCTTGTGGTAACAGTAGCGTTGCGGGGTTCTCGGATACTGTGATTCGCCTACGTGACATTATGGTCCCCCTTTCCATGTGAGATTGTAGGTATGTGACCCTCAGAAGCCAAGCCCCCGTCGCGGGCCGTCGCGTCCGTCGCGCTGGTCTAACGTCAGCGTCACCGGGAGGCGCGCGGTTAGCGGCCATTCGATCAACGGGACCGATTCATAGGGGACAGCCTCGCGCGGCTCCGGTGCACGCGGAGTTAGGCGGCTTCGACATCGACGACTTCGCTCGATGAGGATGGCGGAGTAATCGGCTGACCGTTCTCCTTGAGGCCTTCAATGTGAAACTCGATAGCTTGCCTAATGAGGGTCAAGACCTCGTCCTTGGATTCTCCCGCCGCGATGCATCCAGGCAAGTCGGGAACGTACGCCCCAAAAGACCTTGCCCCTTCTTCGAGAACTACAAGATATTGCATAGGATCACTCCGGCTTCTTCAGACCAGCCTGTTTCAGAGCGCTGTTGAGAGTGCCCGGCGGAATGTCAACGCTAGGCTTTCCTGACACCGTTACGGGTTCCGGGTCTGGTGCGGTGATGAAACTGCCGATGGCTGCCCTTTGTGCGAACCTGGAACCAACCTTCAGATTCATGCAGCGCGGGCAAACTCCTTTACCTTCATCGCGCCTACAGTGTACTACGCTCTGTCTTTGCCGCATAACGCCCTGCATAACTGTGAAACAACAACCTGCCGCCTAACGCCAGCGTCACCGGGCCGCGCGTGGATGCGGAAAGGATCAAGGAAACAACACCGCGCCATAAGAAAGCGACTCGCGCGGCTCCGGTGCACGCAGAGTTGAACTAAGCGCTACGCGCAGCAGCTAGCGCGCTTGTCTGAAGACTGTCATAGCTCGATCATTCTCAACCTGGAAGCCTGATCCGCTACACTGAGTTCGCCAGACACTCAATCCATCTCTGCCGCCGCGCCACACGAAGTCTTAAACGTTAGGTCAAAGCTGAGCCACCTGAGCCGCCAGACAAGTCTTGTTGAACTAAGCCGGAATAGCTACACCTCCGGATTGAACCGCCATCGGCTGAAGCCCGATGGTATCGGTCGCAACACGTCGTCTTTTAACAAGACAATGATTATAAAGTGTTATTAATATCGTGTGGTTACAATTGAAAAGACGCCCAACGTTAAAGGTCACCGTCGCCCGTCAGGGCGTCCGGTGGACCGCCTTGTTGGGCAGCTACGATGTCATGGGCGATCGTGTCGGCGCTGAAATCCTGTTCGTGTGGCCAGGTAATTCCGTGGCGAATGGGACGTACGGTTTTGAAATAGGCCGTATCCTTCAGTTCTTCGAACGCGGAGCCATGAAGGTACGGCTTCACATCGAAGAGCCCTTCCAGCCCACTTCCCATGGTGATCTTGATCAAGTAGTCATCCAATGGAATGGCTTTGATAACGGTATCCATACAAATGCTCCTAGCGTAACGGATCGATCTTGAAGACAGGATCGCCGGCAACGGCCAGTTTCCAATCAGCCATCAGATCCTCCCGGTGAATCTCCCATCCATGCCTGCACCAGCTTCATCTTTGCCGTCGGCAATGAGCCGCCAAGAATCGCGCCATCTTCAATGGCGATCGTGGCTGAATCATCTCCATATTCCGCGTGGATGTGCGGCAGGCTGTGCTTCTTGTTGTCATAAAAGTACATCATTATCAGTATGCCGTAAAACATCGATATTGTAGGCATTGTCCGAACTCCTTTCCGCGCTGCCCAACGGCGGCATCAGCGGGGCCGCGCGTAACACTCCAAGTAACCAAGTGAAAGTCGCTTCGCGGCCTCCGCTGGATGCTACTGTTATCCGCCGAACGACGTAACGCGCTCCGACGAAGTATAGACCCCGTCAGAAAGAAGACGGAACAGCAAAAAATGATGACCGCGAAAACATATTGACTGTCCCAAGAGCCGACAATATATGGGTAGTCCGTTCGAATTAGTCTCCGATCACCACGAAGGCCAGCTACGGGATCGTCAATCCGCGAGAGAAGATAAACGAATGAACCGATGAGATAGCCGGTCAGGGCGAAAGCCGTTGCGTTACCCCACCATCGATTCAATCTCAGAAACAAAGCCGCAACAAGCAAAATCGTCGGTTCATTCCAGTAAATCCATTCGTTTCAAACAAGAAGGAACAAGAAGGGGTCAGGCGTGCAATTTGCACTTCCACTCTCATCACCTGCTTCGCCCAACTCCTCCTGGAGTCGTTTCATCAACGGCCGTGCCGCTTGAGATTGGGGCATCCTTACTTTACCGGGCTCATACCGCCGACTCACCGACGGGTCCAGTCCAAGCAGCCGGGCCAAACTACATTCATCGCCCCGAACATCGCCCGACGATTGTCACCGCGAGTGCTGATGTGGCGGAGCCCGCCTAAGATTTCCAGCCTTGGTTTGCGCGTGGAGGCTAGGATACAATGGAGGCCGCCAACAGTAAATTGCAATTTGCACGCCTGACCCCCAATCAATCAATCCCAACTGAACCGCTGGATCCAAAGCGCCAACTTATCGCGTTCTATGGGGATTGTAAAGCGGAGTGGTATTGCGATCTAGCATCGTCAAAGTAAGACAGACTTCTTTCAATCGGCGATTGTCCGAGGAGGAGGGGGCCATTAGAACATTCCTGTGCTCAAATGCCGCCGACCTTCGCTCTGACGGCGCGAATTCGACGCCCGACACTGCCCTGAGAGCGGCCAAGTGCGTTATCACGCCAGAGCTACGCAACGGCGCTTGAGGAAGGCGCCCTCGTCTCAATAACGGTGAGCCGAGTTCGTTTGAATTGTAGCGTCGATCAGTCATGCTTGTTGTCATCACGATGAATCCAAGCCGGCCGCCTTCGCGGCGCCGGTCGTTTCAGCAAGCTCCGGGAGCATGCGAGAGACGACTACAAGCCGGCCTGTCTTGCAGACCGGACACAGCGAAATATCGACTCCGGCCACTTCGAGCAGGAGATCGCGAGCCGACTTGGCCGGGCGTTCGCCGGTATCAAGCTCAACGTCCATCAACTGGCGACAGCGAGCAGGTTCTTCTTCTTAGAGCGGTTGGCAAGGAACCCGAAGTGGCGGATTCGCATGAAGCCGTCGGGCAAGACATGCAGCAAGAAGCGCCGAATGAATTCATCAGCGTCCAGTATCATCGTCTTGCGCCTGGCCTCGCCTTGGGTCTTACCCTTGTTGTTGTGTTTGCGATCCAGATAAGAGAAGG
>JAHFUG010000180.1 GCA_023265195.1 Blastocatellia bacterium
GTCGTTTTGAGTTCACGCTTTAGCGTGCCGCGGCCGCGCCGTTTTGAGTTCACGCTTTAGCGTGCCGCAGCCGCGTCGTTTTGAGTTCACGCTTCAGCGTGCCGCAGCCTAAAGGCTGAACTCTGAACTTGCCATTGCGACTTCGCTCTCCATGACTTCCGCCTCCGCTTCGGTCCGAAACCGCTCCAACACGGTTGCGTCAAATGACCACTCGTAACGCCCGATCGATTCCGCATGTCTCGAATAGAACTCGCGCATCTGGTTCACGTCGAAGTTCAGATTGCCGAGGTCGATGCTTTCGATAAACGTCCGATTGTGAACCGCGCCCTTTTCGCCGAGCGCCATCGAATAAATATGAGCGGCGAAGTAGCGGGCGGTCTCTTCGAGATTCGCCAGTTGAGCGTCGAGCACGAGCCGGGCTTCATCGACGGAGACGCCCACTTTGTAAAAGCACTTCTCGGCCTCGCGCAGGGCGGCGATGTTCGTGAAATCATAGAAGACGGGTTCGCGCGCGGCCGCCGGCCGATTCTTCTTCCATTGGAAATAACCGCTTATGAAAGCCTGCAGGTTCGTATTGATCAAACCCAGCCGCGAGAACCGGCCGAGATACATAAGCAGGAAGCGGCGGTCCGTGAAGAAGTCGTTGATGAACGGAAAAACGTAGAAGCCGAAGTAGATCGAAAGCTCCCACGCGTATTTGAGCACGAACGCTTCCTGATCGCCCAGCGCGTCATAAGTGACGGCGTAAGCCGGAACCGTCCCTTGATAAAACACCTCTTCGAGTTGTTCGTACAACCAGCACTTCGCCGACAACTCGTCTTCGTCGTCGGTCAATATCGCATCCGTGATCAGCGTGTTGTGCAAAGAGATGAGATCGCTGCCGGGACTATAAAGCGGATCCGTGAATCGCCCGGCCTCGCCTGAAAGAGCCCACCTCTCACTGCTGATCGTCTGCTTGCAGTCATAAGAGAAGTCCTTGATCGAGCTCTGATCGAGCACTTTCCGATAGGGTAGATCCCGCGCGAAAAGCGGAAACTCTTCGCATATCCATTCAATAAGTTTCGGCACGGTCGAGACGCGGTCACGAGGGACTATCCGGTTATCATAAACGAGTCCCAGGCTCGTGATGTGATGAAGCGGTATCACCCAAAACCAGAAGCCCTCGCCCATGAAGTGATTCGTCGCAAGCCAGAAGGGCGAATGACCCGTCTCGACCCGGTCCTTCTTCATTCGAATCTCTTTCGGCGATAGCTCCGTCAGCTTGTCGATGTTGACCAGACCTTCCACCCAGTAGAACGAAGTGCCGTGATGGATGGGATTCTCCTTGCCCAGATCCATCTGTCGCGCGAGATGCTTTCCCCGGCCCGACGTGTCCACGACCCACGTGGCCGTCAAAGCGTATTCGCCGCCGCCGGCCTTAAAACCTATCGAGTGCGGGCCGTCTTTTGAAAGCGACACGCTCAATTCGCCGACTCCGCCGATGAAGGTGAAGTTTGGGTTCCGGCTATTGAGCCTGAACATCTCGCCTTCGAACCGGTTGCGGTCCAACTGATAACAACAGATATTCGAGAACCGCTGTATGAAAGCATGGCTGTAGTGCTCGAAGGCGTCGTTCGCCTTGCCGGGGGTCTTCCAGTAGTAGCGCAGGTTGTACTTCATGAAGTGCTCGATCGAGAGATGCTCTTCGAGATCGAGGACTTTCGCATAGTAGTAAGCGCTGACCTGCACGGTAGACTCGCCGACCTTCTGTTTTTTCTGCGGAATCTCCGTGCGTTTATCCAGCAGCAGGATCTTCTTATCCGAATAGAGCAAGAGCTGTCGCGAGAGAGCCAGCCCGGCCAAGCCTGCTCCGATTATCACGACGTCATAGTGATCGGTCTCAACCATATCCGCCATTCTCCCTTATCAATTCTCGATGGCCGCCGGACTAAACCTCGATCAGCCTGGCAAGCGTACCGGTCAGCGGCCGCCGCTTTCACCGCAGGCCTGCCGTCGGCAAGAAGTTCCGTTCGCGTTTCCCCCAAGGACCACCGCTTAATCCGTTATCCCGTACTCCGAACTCCCCAGTCCGCAGTCCGCACTCCCCACTCCGAACTCCGACTCCGAACTCCCCACTCCGAACTCCGAACTCCCCACTCCGAACTCCGAACTCCCCACTCCGAACCCCGAACTCCCCACTCCGAACTCCGAACTCCGAACTCCCCACTCCGCACTCCCCCCTCGGAGCGGAGCTAGTTCTTTGTCACCCATTTTGGCAGAGCGTCGCTGTCCAGCCAGTCGGGAATCTGCCTCCATGTGAGCACCGAATTTACGATCAGCGTGTAGATCGCGGTGAAGTGGTAAAACAAAAACAGCTTCTCGAGATCGGTCCGCGAGATGCAGAGTTCCCGGCCCGCCAATCCGCCGGTCGTCAAGTTCGCCAATGCGACCGAGCCGAACACTGGATCGACAAGAGCGCTGCGCACCGGCAGCGGCAGTCGATCCAACGCGTTCTCTATCGGCGCAAGCAGCTTCGAGGTCAGTCCGCACGAAAGCACGTTGGCCAGTTTCAGACTCACATCGAGCGGATTGAGAGCCGGATTCAGTATCCTCTCGGGTTGATTGGCTACGAAAACCAGACGCGCCCGCGCTTCGCCGTTCTCGAGCACCCGCCAGGTAAACGTCATGAAACCGGCGTCGAAATAGCCCGGCCCGTAATCCACGAGCGTTCTATTGACGGGCGTGACCAGAGTCGCCAGCCCATATCCATACTCGCCCAATACGCCGGGTTCGGGATTGTCGTTGTTGGCGACCAACTCTTTGCTTATCACGCCGAGTTGCGCCTCCTTGAACGGGATTTCGGCGTAAGGCAGTTGCTGCCCGAGGGGCGTGAACGACACATTGAAACCGAACATTCGCGCGTTTCCTACGATCCAGTCGTACTTCGCGCCGATCTCGCGCATATCAACAACGGCGAATCTCTCCTTCTCGGGAAACTTGCCGACTCGGCCGCTGCCGCGCAGTTTGTAGTAAAGCTGGGTCTGTCCGAATCCCTCCTTTTCGACACCCTTTCCCGGGCACAAGCCGAAGGGATTAAGAAAAGCGGGGGGCGACGGCGCTCCAGGTTCAAACGCCTTTGGCAAATAGGAGGAGCTGACGCGCGCGAAGTAGTGAAGAACGAACTCCCGAATCTGGTCGCGCATCCACCGGGCGGCGGCGGGGACCGCGGCCTCGGGCGCTTTGATCCGGTCGTAAAACAAATCTTGAAGATCGCCCAGCACCGGCATCATCGCTCCATTGACCGGTGCTTGATCGAGAAATGCGAAGCTGAAGTCCGGACGATTGAGGGTCAACGCGGTGGGAAATCGGTATGCGTAGCTGCCTGCCGCGTTCGTTCTCTCCCACCACTCCTTGAGCTGAAGCCCGGCCGCGAGAGCGCCGTCGACCTGGCTTATTATCGCGAGATCCTCGTCCGTCAAATCGCAGCCGTCGCCTGAATCCATTTGAACATCCGTCATAAGCGCCCAACCTCGAAGCGCCGTCGCTTCGCCGCGGCGAACAATCCGCTCCACGGCCGGCCGGAGTACGACACGCGACGCCCCTCCGGCGTGTCCCCTTTTTCCTTGTGACTTCCTTGTAGTTTCCCGATCACGGAATCAGCTTGAAGTGCGCCAAGCCTAGTCCTCCTCCCGGGCCGGGATTGCTCAACACGCCTTGGAGTTCCGTCGCTATCTTCGTGGAGCCGGACGTTTTCGCGTCTAGTATCACCAGGTCTATGCCTGATTGCGTCGGCTTACCGTCAGGTTCGGTGAATGTCACGATGGCGGCGCCGGTTCCATCCGCGTTGATTGAATACGTGCCATAGATGGGTGAAGTAACGATGTGTCCGCTGACATTCAATTTCTGCGTGCCTTTGAAATTTCCTTTCCCATCAAAGGTCGCCAGTGACAAACCAATCGCGACGTTGGCGCCCACTACTACGGAAAAACCATAAGTGCCCCTAAAGCTGCTGTTCGAGTACCTCATATCACAACCTCCTTTTCTTTTTTCGCCAGGCTCAAACTGAACCACTGCCCAACACCTTACAAACCCCGTCAAATCGAGCGGCAAGCCGCGTTCGCCTTGCATCGCGGCGTTGCCGAGCCGGCTATCTGATCTGCGGCGTTGGATTGTCGATGTGCTCGGAATACATCACGAACTTGAACGGGATAATCAACTGCCACTTTTCCTTGAGCTTGAGAAACGCCTTCTGCTTGGCTTGCGTGAGCGCCGGACTCCCCGGATACCGCGTGAGCGCCCAGTCGACCACCTGTCCGGCCAGCTCGTGGTCGCCGCCCAGCATCATCCTCTCGGCCGCCGCGGCTATGTCTTCCTCCGACAATCTCAAGTAGTGCGTAAACGCCGCCCCGATGTTCCCATCGGTAAGACAGTCGACGCCCTGCAATTGTGGACCCCAGTAGCCAACAGTCTGAACATAAACCCGATCGATGAACGTTTCCCGCCAGATGAGAAACGGCAACTGCACGACCGCTTCAGCCGGCTTGACGATATCGGGCGGAAACAAATTCATCTTCTGAATCCCGGGGCGATTCTTCTCAGCATAGACCTGCTTCAACGTCTCATCTCGGAGCCATCTCAGATGCGGCTTCAATTTCATGAGAATCTCTACCGTGCCGACGAACTTCGTGAGCGCCTCGTGCCCGTACAGGATGTACAACGGCGGCGGATCGAGATTGGCGATCATCTCCATCGTATTGAGGAGCGAATCGACGTTTCCTTCGACCGTGTACGGCGTTCCAACCCACGGCACTATGAAGTCGCCTCCGTACAAGACCTGATGATCGGGCAAGTAGATCAGCATTCCATCGGGCGTTTCGCCTCCTCCATAAGGAGGCAGAATCAGCTTTACTCTGGTGCCGCCGACCATTAACTCGGTGTCTTCCTTGATCAGGTTTGCCGGCTCATACGAGATGACGTTCTCGGACGTGAAGGTTACGCCCAGATACCAGTTGAAAGGAGGCGGCTGGTGTCGCACCATTTCCTTCTCCTCGAGGTAGTTGTAGCGCGAGTAAAACTCGACGGCCGGGTTCAACCGTTCGAAGAACTGGTGGCCCCCGATATGATCCCAATGAACGTGGGTCACGAACACTTTGGTCAGTTTAGGCAGGCCCGAAAAACCGGGTTCATCGCCGTACTTGTTCCTGTAGTACTCCTCGAAAAACCTATAGGCGCCTTCCACCGTATCAGGCCGGCTTCCCGCATCGACCGCCATCATCTCCGCGCCGTCGTCCGAGATGATGAAGTTGAACTCCGACATATCGAAGCCGGAGACGGTGAACACCCGCCTTGGAACGCTCTCGGTGATGTGCTTGATGCTGATTCTCAAACCCGAGGAATCAGTCGCGTAGAAAGTAGCCAGGAGAATCGTTTTATCAAAACGTTCGAACCTGCTCAGTTCGAGATATTTTCGAGCCAATTCGTTCTGGCCGGAGTCCCTGTAGAGAATGGCGAGGTTGTAGTACACCTCTCTCAAGAATTGAAAAGCCGCCGATTTTC
The DNA here is from genome assembly GCA_023265195.1 of Blastocatellia bacterium. Lineage (GTDB taxonomy): Bacteria > Acidobacteriota > Blastocatellia > UBA7656 > UBA7656 > QHVH01. The sequence continues at coordinate 5,536 of JAHFUG010000180.1, forward strand.
GCTCGGGACTTTCAGTGATCACTCGTTCGCACCAGGTGAGGTCTTCGAGAGCGATTTGACGATTGCCGAACGGCCAGGGAAGGCCGGTCTGCAACAGTCCCGAGACCCATCGCGCTATTAGCTTCTCCGTGTTCGGCGTGAAGTCCGGCTCGTTGTTCGTCAATTCCCTGGCTTGATTAATGTCGGCGAGCGTCCCCCGGATCAAATCGAGTTGCGTCGTCAGCCGCAACAGGGACAACTGCTGCGCGCGGCCGGCCCGCAGCAAAGCAAGACAGCTCAGATAAACCGACCTCTCGGCCGGCTGCAATTGAGAACCGTATTTCCCGACGAATCCTTCGAATCGTTCGATGCCTTCAACCTGCCGGTTCAAGTTTGAATACAGCATCGCCATGACGATTAGTATGGTCGAGCTCGTAGCGGGTCCGGCGTCCATCAGCGCGTTCAGATAATCGAGTTCCGGGCTGCTCTGATAGCCGTCGCCGGGCCGGTCGCATATCTTCGTATTATCCCGCAGGCTCTCCAGCACCGGCTTGAAGGTGAGCATATCGAACATGAGATCGACGGTCTTTCGCTGGGTCTCGTCGCCCAGCTTTACCGCCGTCTGAAACAAGCCCTCGATCTGCTGTTCCGCAGCCGAAGTAATCGAGCTGAATCGGCCCGTCCCGTCCAAGGCTTTCGCAACCGGGGCCGTCAATGCTTTCGCGAACTCCTCCGCGCCCAGCATCGACGCACGCCAGGAGTAACTGGTTGCCGACTTCACAAGATCGCGTAGCGCCGTCATCCCCTTACCACCTCCTTGCGGTAATAACCGCCCTTCTTAGCCGTACCGAACTCGAGAACCTTCCGAACGTCTTCGCTCCGGCTTGAACGCCGGCGCACCGACACGCCGCTTCACACCACGCAACCGTTCTCTTCACAGTCATGGTTGATCGTGTCCTGGAATCCACGCTCGATGAGATCGATTATTCGGTCGCGTCCGAAGCTCAACATTCCCAGCACTCCGCCAAGCGTGTCGCGAGGTTGATAGCAATGAACCACCAGCTTCTTGTGCGTCTTGCCGCCCCCGAAGGCTTCGAGCCTTCCCGCCGCGAGAACAAGCGGAGAGAAGTCGCTCCTGGAAAGGGACTCGCCTTTGGCTGCTCTTTCCAGCACTTCGATGCCCAGGTTGATGCGGCGGGCCGTTTCTATATCGCCGCTCACCGCCGAGGCGAAGCTTATCGTCACGTACCTGCTGAGAGTGTCGATGATGTTTCGAACCGGCTGTAAAGCAATGGACCTGACGTCGGGATCAAGGTAGACGATATGCAGCACGTCGGCCCCGGCTTTTATCGCCGGCGAAAGAGGCGTATTCATCACCACGCCGCCGTCGGCGTAATACTCTCCGTCGACTTCGACCTGAGGGAATATTCCGGGAATGGCCGTCGAAGCCATGATGGCGTACGGGCCTTTGTCATCGGTCATATCCGCCTTCTCGAATATGGCCAACTCGCCGGTTCGCCAGTTGGTCGCCGCGATCTTCAGCACTTTCTCGGATTGTCGAAGTCTCTCGAAGTTGATGGTGTTCTTTATCAATCGGTATTCCGGTTCATTGGAAATGAAGGTGCTCAAGTCGGCGAGCCTCAACAACCGCTGCTCGAGATCCCCTTGAGACATAAAAAACGTGAGCCCTCTCCTGTAAAAATCCGTGGCTAGAAAAGTTAAATCGGACGTGAACTGCCTGTAGACGTCGACCGGCTGCGCGGCGACGTAGCCGGGACTGAACGAATCAAGAGGGTTCGCGCGATAGCGGAATACATGGTTGTGACCCGTCGAGTCGTCACGCGGGATCATGTTGATCCACACGTCCTGAAGCCGGTCGAGAGCCGCTTTGGGCCCATTCACCATCTCCGCCGCCAGCAGCGCCGAGTTGTACGCGCCGATCGAGGTTCCGGTAATGATGTCGGGGTCCAGCGGTTCATTGCCGGCGACCGGCGCTTCCCCGCATAGCAGGGCTTTGAGCACGCCAACCTCGTACGCTCCATTAGCGCCTCCGCCCGACAGCACCAGCGCGTGGACACGGCCACTCTTATCCTTCATGAGCTGATCCCTCTTATGATCTCGTCCGGCACGTCGCCGCGTTCGAGCCAGTTTTGAACTCCGCGCCAGGTCGTGAGGGCGCCGACGACCAGCCGATAGTGCTCGATGTAGTGCGTCAACAACATCGGATTCACCTCGAGCGTTTCCAGCGAGGAGCACAATTGCTCGGACGCAAGATTGGCGGTCAAAAGATTCGCGGCTCTCATGTAGGCGCCCACCGGATCGAAGCCGGTGATGCGCGGAGAGAATCTCTCGAGGATATTCTTCACCGGCCCGAACATCCGGGACGCCAGTCCGAACGACATCAAATCCGCGGCCCCGAAACCCAATTTGACCGGGTCGATGTCGATGCTGAGCACTTGCTCAGGGCGATTGGCGAGGAAAACCATCCGCGAGCGGGTCTGGCCGTTTTTGCAAACGTCAAAGTCGATGAGCTGGAACCCCGCGTCGAAATAACCGGGCCCGTAAGCAAAAATGCTCTTGCGAGGAGCAGGTTTCAGGAGCGCATAGCCGACGCCATACTGGCCGAGCAGATCGGGAGCCGGATTGTCGCGGTTCGTAACAAAGTCCTCGCTGATGGCGAGATACGTCTCTTCCTTGAGCGGAACGCTGAATGTAACCGCGCCTGGTCCAAACGGACTGAATGAGATCGTGAAATCGAAAACGTGGGTCTTTACGACGATCCACTGATACTCCGGACCTATCCGCCGAAGATCGATTATTCTATGCTCGTCCTGCCTTGGGAACTTGCCGATGCGGCCCGACTCTTTCAGCTTGTAATAGAGCTGGGTATAGCCGAAGCCCACGCGCGAATCGGTGTTTTCAGGGCAGAAACTGAGCGGCTGAAAAAGCAGGCGGACGTCGCTGTGCTGTATCGCTCCTTGCCCGACGTAGAAATCCGGCGTCTGGAACGAAGACACTCGAAGGAAGTAATGGAGGATGAACTGGCGAAACTCGTCCTGCACCGCTTCCGGCGCCACTTGCTTGGGATTGTCGAAAAGCATTTCTTGAATGACGCCCATGACCGGAAAAGGCTTCCCGTTGAGCGGAGCCACGTCCATGAAGCCTATGCCCCGGTCGGCCTTGTTGTGCGTGCGCACCAGCTCGAACTGATTCTGATAGCCGTCCGCCGCGTCCACCTGCTCCCACCACTGCTTGAGCTTCAACCCGTCGGCGAGCGCTCGTTCCACGTCGTTTATGACTACCATATCCTGATCGGTCAGAACCGACGCGCCACACGGGTCCGTGCGACTGCTCGACGGCGCCTGATTGCTCATCGTTGTATTGCCGGACATATGCCCCCTAGCCGCCAATCAAGAGCGAATGTTGTTCACGGTGGATTGGAACACCCCGTCGGGGTCCTCTATGCGGAGCACGTACAAACGCGAGAGCGCGCGCGGGAAGAAACTCAAGACGCCGTTGATCGACATCATTCCCGACGCCTTCGCGAATTGTCCCGTGCCGCGTATGAATGGGCCGAAACCGGTTTGGCGCAATATCGGCCTGGGCGCTTCGCTGAGATCGGTCGCGAAAGCCCGGCCCTCAACCATGTTCGCCGACAGAGTTCCGATTAACCTCCCTTGCGGATCGAAGAAAGTGAAGAGGCCGTTTGTATCCTGCATCGGGGACACGGGCGCCGGATTCCCGGGGTCGGTATAGAAATAAAGCGTGCTGCTTCGAGTTCCAATGACGGGTCCCTCCGTTGTCTGGCTTCGCAAGTCCTCGGACGTCGAGAGATCGAACATGATGTTCGCAAGGCGAAGACGCTCGTGAATGTTCGCGCTCACTATTCGTCCGCCGGGCCCACGGTTCAGGGTGATTGGGCGATCGGGATCGGGCTCGGCCAGAAAAACCAGAAAGGCCGCCGTCGGATCGGGATCCGGAATCGGCTGAATCGGCGTGAACGGAGGCGGTATCCGCGCCTGAAGTTTTCCTTTTGGATCGATGATCCGCACCATAAGATTCAGCGCGAGATCGCTTGGAGGCGCAATGTAGCCGTTGATCACGAAAGAACCAGTCAGCCCCTCGAACCTTCCCAGCCCATCCAGAATCTCGATGGCCGCGCCGATGCGTAATTGCGTGTTGCCCCGAACCCTCACGGGAAACGTCCGTGCGGTCCCGAAGGCATGAAAGCCGCTCTGCAACTTGTCCTTGAAGGTCAACTGGCCTTCGAGCATGGCTACCCGCTGCGAAATGAACGGTAGCAGCAAGGTAGTCGGCGGACACTTCCCCGGAGCAGCCTCGAAGTTCCAGGGTATCGGCGTAAAGCGTATATGAACGTTGGCGACCGGTTCTCCAACCGTCTTCGCCGTGCGAAACCCGGACGCCGCCGTCGGCGCCGCGTTTGAATACTGAAAGCGATGCAACTCCTCGTTCACATACACCGCGGTCATTAGGACTTGGAGTCCCGGTATCAAGAGGACCGACTGATTGGGATTAGCCGGGTTGGGGGCGTTAAAGATGGAGAAATATGCGGCGCTCTTCAAAAGAGCTTGCACCTCTTCACTGCGATACGTCTCCGGGTCGAGGACTGGACCGGCCGCGGCCATCGAAGACGGCGAGGGCGCGTAGATTCCCGAAGCGCCCACACCGGCGTCCGCTGAGTTCGAAATCTGCTTGATGTTTGTGCTCATTCCAGCCTCCAGGAAAAGCGCCTCCGCGCGGACGGCGGCGCCGTGACCTCGTTTGAGCCGCTCACTACCAGTTGAGCGAACCGTGCTGCATCATTCGCTCAGGACCCTTTGAGCGGGCCGTTGAAAGCGCCACCGGCCGGGTCCACCGGCTGAGTAGCCATGACTCAACAACTGGGGCCAGACGTCTGGCTCGAACCGTTCTTCAGCTCGGATCGCGCTTCATCCGCCGTCTATTTATTTCGGCCGCCGCGCTCGCCCGCCGGACTGGCTTCGACCGCGGCGGCGGGTCTTCTCGCCAGCTCGTCCCGAATCTGTTCGAGCACTCTGATCTGGTCGGCTTCATAGGTGGCTTCCTCTCTCGCGAACCGATCCAGCACCTGATAGAAGACTCGAAGGTACTGCTTGTCGTCCTCGGGCAACCTGTGAATGTGTCCTCCCGCGGCGCCTGGCGGATACGCCTTGCCGCGCCACTTCTCCGGAACCGGCGTCTCGTCCAGCCGCTGGATGAACTCCGCGATTTTCCATGCCGTGAAGCCGGATTCGTCAATGTCGGCGGAGACGAGGTCCTCCCGTTCCGGGAAGGCGTGTTCGTGATCCCGCTTGATGAAGAGGATTTTGTACCGAACCAGTTTTAAGTCGTCGCCACTCAAATCCTTGTCGTCTATGTCTCCCATTTTTGTTTCCTCCTGTTTCGTTGGATCGTTGTTATCCACCGTGGCGCTTTCGCCCACGGAGATATTTTCAGTGCGTATCGGATCACCCGCGGCTTCGGGCTCGTTACCCGAAGTTCGAGCGACCCCGGTGATCACGGTGTCAATACCCTGGTCCGCTATTGTCCGCAGCCCTTCCACCGTCTTGACCAGCATCTCCATGCCATAGACAAAGGCGGTCAGGGGCAGTTTCAACATCTCAGCCAATATGCGCATCATGTCGCCGGTATTAACTCCGCGAATAATTTCGACGCCGGCTTACTCGCCGCCGCCTGTCTCTTATCGGATACCTTTCACCCGGGAACGAAGGTTCCGCTCTTGCCGCGATTCATCGCGTGCGGCTCGCCGCAACAAGCGCCATCGTTCCGATCAGCACGCAAAGGACCGCGCCGATCTTCTCGGCCCATGCTCCCTCGCCATCCTGTTTCGCGAGATGATGCGAGAGCAGAACAACCGCCGCCAGTAGAAGCAGCAGCGACGCCGCCGCCGCCAGGGAGTTCTTTTGCCTCTTATGACCGGCCGCTTCTACGATTCGAAGCTTCAACCGCGCATTCCCCTCGGCCGCGAGCGAGAGCACTTCATCGAGCTTCCCGGGCATCTCCACCATCATCCTGGCGTACTTGTCCAGACCATCGCCCAACCCACGCACGCCGGCCATCTCTTGAAACTGTCCCAGTACTTCCATCAGGCGAACGTCGTCTAATCCCGCCGCCAGCGAGTCGCGCCGCGGCGCAAGCTGCTCGGCGGCAGCGGCGATTAGAAACAGTCCTCTATAAAAAGACAGCAGGTGAAACGAGGGCCGGCAGCCTGACGCATTTGTAATCCGCCATTGAACGAACAATTGCTCGGCGAGACTGTCGCCTCCGCTGTTGCCGCCCCAGCCGCCGTCGCGAAACGGAGCTACCTGCCTGAACTTGCGCTCGAGGTCTTCCTGACCGGCCTTCGATTGACCTTCCTCCATCTCCTTCAGAAGGTATGAACACGCTTTGTCGGGTTCTTCGGACGCGGCGGCCAGCAGATAATTCCGAAGGTTGGTCCTGGCGCCTGACGAAAAGCTCGCAAAGCTCCCGGCCGCGAACGCGATCCGTTTTTCGGAGACGACAATCACGCTCTCAGGACGCGGATCAACTGGAAAAGCGGCGCCCAGCAAAGCCTGTCTCAACCAGACTCGGCACAGGCGGCGGGCAAGATCGTTCGGATCGACGTCGAACGTTCTCGCGCCGCCGGCCCGCCGGATTTCCCATTTGTGAACGCCCGCGATCACATCGGCCACGCTTGGTCCGGACGGCCATTCCGCGGTGAGCACCCTTGAAGAACTCAGGCTCCGATGCACGGCCGGCGCCGCCAACATATCGAAATCTCTCGCGTCGCCGGCGAGTAAATCGATTGCATCCACCTGGTGAACAAAGTCCATCTCCCGTGCGAGCGCTCGGCGGAAGCCGGTTATCGCTCGCTCCAGATCGAAATCGGCGATCACCTCGGCCGCAAACGCGCCTTCCAATAGTGGAAGCAATTCGGCGTCGCCCGGCAGCCGCTCTTCCAATTCCGGATGCGCTATCCTGACCGTGACCTCCGTTGCGTTCTTCAGCCGCGCGCGATGCGTCTGATACAACAATCGAGACTCGAATGGGTCTTCTTCGAATATCGAATAATTTTCATCGATCGAACCGCCTGTTTCTCGGACAAACAGTTCATGGATGGCCGCGCCCCGCGACGGTTCGGCTTGGTCCGGTATCGCGGCAAGCTCGAGGCAATCTTTGGGCTTGAACAGGTCGGCTCGCGACGCCAGATAGATTCCGAACAATGAGAACACGGGGCCAAGACTCGCGAGCGCCGCGGCGAGTCCGCGGAAATGAGACGCCTCGCCCCTCGAGTTCGGCGAAAGACGCCGCGGGCCACGCGCCAATCCGAACTCGGCGAGGCGCTGTATTACTTCATCGCGCCGCCTCCTGACGGCCGCCCGGTCTATTCTCTTTTCCGCCCGCTCGGTCATAAGCGTATTTCTCGAAGCTCCGGCGATTCGGACGTCCAAGCCGTGCTATGCGCCTTGCTCGATCTTCTTCAGGTCCTGTTGAAGAGACTCCTTGGTCACCGGCCCCCGGTATATGTTCGCGATCCGCTGCGACCGGTCGAGAACAAGCGTGTAGGGGATGCCGTAGCCGCTGAATTGCTTGAAGACTTCCTGATTGCCCAGAGCTATCTGGTAGTTGATTCCGTTGCGTTCGACAAACGACCTGACGGCCTTCGCCCCGTCTTCGTCCAGCGCTATGCCCAGGACCTTGGCCTTTGAGTCGGCGGCAAACTGCTTGAGGTCGGGTATCTCTTTCATGCAGGGACCACACCACGTAGCCCAGAAGTTCAAGACCACCGGATTGCCTTCGAAACTGCTGTTAGTCACCGTGCCGCCATCAAGCGACTTCAGGGAGAAGTGCGGCGCCCGTCCGCCGATCTTGAGACTCTCCGCTCTTTCACCGCCTGAATCTCCGCAGGCGGAAAGAATCAA
>JAHFUG010000181.1:0-11230 GCA_023265195.1 Blastocatellia bacterium
CGGCTAACTTGCCCCTCCGCCCAGCGCCGGTTTCGTCGGAAACGACCAAACCGTCTACGCCGCCTTAACTGAGCAAACTTCCTCACTGATTAGTGTAAAACCGCCGCGCCGTGAGGCTGAAGGGACGTTTTGCGCCTATAATGCATCTGATGTGAGCGGTCATTGCCTGGTCATGTCGGCATAGGGGTTGCACGTCGCCATAAACAGAAGCCTAGGATTTGATTATGACTAATTCGATAAGAGTCGGGCGCGTCTTGGGGATCGATATACGGCTCCATTATAGTTGGCTGCTGATTGCGTTCTTGATCGTCTTCTCGCTGAGGGCCCATTTCCAGGAAATGAACCCGGACTGGGGAGGCGGCGTGATCTGGGCGTCGGCGCTGGTCACGGGGGTGCTGTTCTTCGCGGCTGTTGTCGCTCACGAGTTGGCACATTCGGTTGTCGCGAAGTCGCGCGGTATCGGCGTCCGTTCGATCACGCTCTTCGCTTTGGGAGGCGTTGCGCAGATAGAAAAGGACGCGTCGGACGCCAAGACTGAATTCCTGATCGCGATTGTAGGCCCGTTCACCAGCTTCATAATCGGCGCCGTCTTCCTCACGCTCGCCAGGCTGATGGGTTCCTCGCTCGCCGCGCCCCCCACCACTCCGCTTCCCGCGATATTGTTGTGGCTGGGTTATATCAACGTTGCGCTCGCCGTGTTCAACCTGATTCCCGGCTTTCCGATGGACGGCGGACGAGTCCTGCGAGCCATTCTCTGGTGGTTTACGGGCAGCGACAGGCGGGCGACTCACGCCGCCGTGAAGGTAGGAAAGTTCTTCGCCGTTGCATTCATCCTTTTCGGAGTAGTTCGATTTTTCTCGGGCGGCGGCCTCGGCGCGCTCTGGATATCGTTCATCGGCTGGTTTCTCCTGGATGCAGCCGGCGCAACGGGCCGGCAGTCCGACATGACGGAGCTTCTGCGGGGATTGCGCGTAGCGGACGTAATGCTGCGCGACGTCCCATCCGTCGAGGGCCGGCTTAACCTTCAAACGTTCACGGAAGACTTTCTATTTCAAACCGGGAAGCGGTGCTTCGCCGTAGTCGAGAACGGCGCTCTTGCCGGCCTGATCACGCCAAACGAAGTGAAACACGTCAGACAGGCTCAACGGCCGTTCACTCTCGTGAGCGACGTAATGAGAACCTTCGACCATCTGCGGACGATCGCGCCTGACGCTCCGGTCATTGAAGCGCTTGAGGTCATGGCTCGCGACGACTTGAACCAGCTTCCGGTTGTGTCGGGCGGCAACGTGGAGGGGTTCATCTCGCGAGCCGATCTGCTCGGCCTTCTGCAGAATCGGATCGAACTAAGTGCTTGATCAAACTTCACACGGCGGAACCACACGCTCGCCCGATGTGGTTTTTCACGTTCACGGCGTTTCTAAGACATATCGAATGGGCGACGTGGAAGTGCGCGCGCTTCGCTCGGTCGATCTGGATCTCTACCGCGGCGAGTTCGTTGTTATTCTCGGTCCTTCCGGCGGCGGCAAGTCGACGCTTCTCAATGTTCTGGGCGGGCTCGACACTCCCACCAGCGGCGAAGTGGTCTTTCTCGATCACACGCTTTCAGGGGCTGGCGACCGGGAGTTGACGCGGTTTCGGCGCGAGCACGTCGGCTTCGTTTTCCAGTTCTTTAACCTGATTCCAAGTCTTACCGCGCTCGAGAACGTGGCGCTGGTCACGGAGATCGCCGAGAATCCGATGGACCCGAAGGAAGCTCTGATGCTTGTCGATCTGGGCGCGCGGCTCAACCATTTTCCATCTCAATTGTCGGGCGGAGAGCAGCAGCGGGTCGCGATAGCGCGCGCCATAGCGAAACATCCGGACGTGCTGATGTGCGACGAGCCGACCGGCTCTCTGGATTACGCGACGGGAAAGGTCGTGCTCGAGGCGCTCGCTCGCGTCAATCGCGAAATGGGAACGACCGTCGCGATAATCACTCACAACTCGGCAATCGCCGCGATGGCCGACCGGGTCATCCGAATCAGCAGCGGTGAGATAGTCGATATTCACCGCAATGAGGAAAAGGCGCCGCCCTCCGGCCTCATCTGGTGAACAAGCGATGACGGCGCTCGATCGAAAACTGCTCCGCGATCTGGTTCGTCTCCGGGGACAGGTGATAGCCGTCGCCCTGGTCGTCGCGTGCGGAATAGCCACCTACGTGACTATGAGCGGCTCTTACAATTCGCTTCTCGAGACCCAGAGGAACTACTACGCGGATTACCGCTTCGCCGACGTCTTCGCCCATGTCAAGCGCGCGCCCGAGCCCATAGCGGCCGAGATCGCCGCGATACCCGGAGTCGCGGCGATTCAAACGAGGATCGTTGTCGAAGTGACCCTGGACGTGCCTGGACTTGATGAGCCCGCGACCGGACGCCTTGTCTCGATCCCGGAACGCCGGGAGCCGATGCTGAACGACCTCGTTCTTCGAAGGGGCCGGTACGTCGAACCCGGAAGAAGAAATGAAGCGCTGGTCAGCGAAGCATTTTCGGCGGCGAATAATCTCGACGTTGGCCAAACGCTCGGCGCGGTGATCAACGGACGCTGGGAGCGGCTCAACATAGTTGGAGTAGCGCTGTCGCCCGAATACGTTCACGAAATCAAAGCGGCTGACGTCTTTCCGGACCGGCGCCGGTTTGGCGTTTTGTGGATGAGCCGCCAATCGCTCGGACCAGCCTTCAATATGGACGGAGCCTTCAATGACGCCGCGGTCACCCTGGCGCCAGGAGCCAGCGAACCCGAGGTGATCAGCCGTATGGATATGCTCCTTGCCCGCTATGGCTGCCTTGGAGCTTATGGCCGGGCCGATCAGGAATCGCACAGATTTGTCTCGGATGAAATCAGTCAGGACCGAATCACGGGCGTCTTCATACCTTCAATCTTTTTGGGAGTCGCCGCGTTCCTGATCCATATGGTGCTGGCGCGGCTTGTCAGCGCCGAGCGAAGCCAGATCGCGGTGCTCAAGGCGTTTGGCTATGACAACGTCGCGGTCGGATTCCACTACTTGAAATTCGCGCTGGTGGCGGTGCTTTCGGGCGCCGCGGCGGGAATGGGTCTCGGCCTCTGGTGGGGCTCGGCGCTCGCGGCGTTGTACGGAGAATTCTTTCGCTTTCCGGCATTGCGCTTTTCGGTTGGGATTGAAACCGCCGGTCTTGCAATCTGCATCAGTGCGGCCGCTGCGTTTATTGGCGCCGTCACCGCGGTTCGCCGCGTGGCGAGTCTTCCTCCGGCTGAGGCGATGCGGCCGGAGCCGCCCGCTCGCTTCAGGAAGGGATTGATCGACCGCGCCGGTCTGCAGCGCTTCTTTTCCCCGAGCGTGCGTATGATATTTCGCAATCTGGAGCGCAGGCCCTGGAAAGCATTGCTATCGGTGGCCGTCATATCGCTTGCGGTTGCGATTTTGCTGGTGGGCCGCTTTTCGTTCGACGCTCTCGATTACATGATCGCCGTCCACTTTCGAATGGCGCAACGCGAGGACGTCACGCTCACGTTTCGCGAGCCGCGTTCGGCGCGGGTACGTCACGAACTGATGCGCTTGCCGGGCGTTCTCGCTTCGGAGACGTTTCGAGTCGTGCCCGCCAGGCTGCGGTTCGAGCATCGCCGGAAGCGCGTTGCGCTGCTAGGAATCAATCCCGATTCTCAGTTAAGAAGCCTGCTGGATAGCAGCCTCCGGAAAGTCGAGTTGCCGCCCGATGGCCTCGTCCTTACAACCAAACTGGCCGAGGTGCTTGGAGTAACGCGCGGAGATGCGCTTACCATTGAAGTACTGGAAGGCGCGCGCCCCGAACGCACCGCCGTTGTAGCCGGTCTGGCCGATGAGTTGATCGGGCTGTCCGCGTACATGAACGATCGGGCGCTCAATCGGCTGATGCGGGAAGCAGACACAATCTCCGGAGCTTATCTTTCGGTTGACCCGAATGCGGCGCCCCGTCTCTACTCTCTGCTCAAGCAGACGCCCGCGGTGAGCGGGGTTGCAATTCGCGAAATGATGCTTGCGTCGTTCCTCGAAACGATCGCGCGGAGTTTGACCATCTCGACAACGGTGCTGATCGGGTTCGCATGCATAATAGCGTTTGGAGTCGTCTACAACGGGGCGCGCATAGCGTTATCCGAGCGCGGCCACGAGCTGGCCAGCCTCCGTGTTCTCGGCTTCACCCGGCGTGAGATCGCGGTTATGTTGCTGGGTGAGCAATCTATTCTGACGATCGCCGCGATTCCCGCCGGCTTTGCAATCGGATTCGGCATATGCGGTTTGCTGGTCAAGCTGACGAGCTCGGAGCTTTACCGGTTGCCGCTGGTAGTCAGCGGAGCGACTTACTCGTTTTCGTTCGCGGTGGTGGCGGCGGCTGCGTTTCTTTCGGGCCTTCTGGTCCTCGGCCGGCTCTACAATCTGGATCTGGTCGCGGTATTGAAGACAAGGGAGTAAGACATGAAGCTAAGCCGCGTAATCATTGTCGTCGTCGTGCTTGGCGCCGCGGCTATCGTGATCGTTGGGTTGTTGCCCACGCCCTTGAGAGTGGAGGCCGGCCGCGTCGAGACGGGCCCCTTGCGCGTCACCATAGACGAAGACGGAGAGTCGCGCGCGCACGACAGGTTCGTTGTCTCCGCGCCGGTCGCCGGCCAATTGGAGCGAGTCGAACTCCATGACGGCGACGAGGTGCGAAAGGGCGCCGTTGTGGCGCGCATCCATCCGCTTCCTCTCGATCCCAAGGAGGCCGCTGAACTGCGCGCGCGGCTGCAGTCGGCGGAAGCCCTCAAGCGGGAGGCGGAAGAGAGGGTCGCGCACGCACGCGCCGACCTCGAGCAGGCCCGCCGCGAACGGCAACGTGCCGAACGGCTGGCGAAAGACGGCCTGGTTTCGGCGCAATCGTTCGAGCAGGCGAAGAACGTCGAGGAGACCAGCGCAAACGAGCTAGAAGCCGCGCGCTCGCGAGCCCAGGCCGCGGCCGCCGGCGTTCAAGGCGCCAAAGCCGCACTGATGGCTATTGACGCCGAGCGGGCAGGCGAGCGCGTCGTCGCGTTGCGAGCCCCGGCCACCGGCCGCGTCCTTCGAATCATCGAGAAGAGCGAACGAGTCGTGACATCCGGCATGCCCCTTATCACCATTGGCGATCCCGCGCGTTTGGAAATCGTTGTCGACGTTCTGTCGGCCGACGCCGTGAAAGTAACGCCCGGCGCGCCGGTCTTGCTGGATAGTTGGGGTGGAGACCGCGTAATTCAGGCGCGAGTTCGAACCGTCGAGGCGTCGGCGTTTACGAAGGTCTCGGCTTTGGGAGTCGAGGAGCAGCGAGTCAATATAGTCGCGGATTTCGTCGATTCGCCCGGTGCTCTTGGCGACGGCTATCGCGCCGAAGCGCGCATAGTGATCTGGGAATCCGATAGAGTGCTAAAGGTTCCAACCAGCGCGCTGTTTCGCCAGGGCGGCGGCTGGGCAGTCTTCGTCATCGAGGCAGGGCGCGCTCGGAAGCGCGATATCAAAGCGGGCCATCGAAGCCAGCTTGAAGCGGAGGTTCTGTCGGGCGTCAAGGAAGGCGATCAGGTGATCCTGCATCCGGCGAACCAGTTGGTGGACGGCGCTCGAGTCGTATTGCGCTGACGAATGGGAGCCAGCATTGTCGGGTGAATTCGATCTCAACACGATAACCGGCCTTTCAGAGGCCGAAGCAGCGCACAGGCTCGAGGAGGAGGGATACAACGAGCTTCCCTCGGCGAAGAAGCGCGGCGTCTTTGCTATCGCCCACGAGCTTGTGCGCGAACCGATGTTCCTCCTTCTTGTCGCCTGCGGCTCTATCTACTTCGCGTTAGGCGATGGCCAGGAAGCCGTCATACTGCTCGGCTTTGTCTTCTTCATGATGGGGATCACGCTCTATCAAGAGCGCAAGACGGAGCGAACTCTCGAAGCGCTGCGCGACCTTTCGAGTCCCCGGGCGCTGGTTATTAGAGACGGTCGCCAAAAACGGATCGCCGGGCGCGAGACTGCTCGCGGAGACATCCTGGTTCTGGCTGAGGGTGATCGCGTTCCCGCCGACGCTGTTCTTCTAGAGTGTACTAGCCTCTCGGCGGATGAGTCGGTGCTAACCGGCGAGCCTGCCGCTGTCCGAAAGACCGCGGCGCGCGCTCCAGCGGAGGTCGCCAGGCCAGGGGGCGACGACCTGCCTTTCGTGTACTCGGGCACGCTAATAGTGCAGGGCCTCGGATACGCTCGGGTTCACGCCACCGGTCCGAATACCGAGATAGGGAAAATAGGTAGAGCGCTCGAGTCCCTCAAATCAGAGCGAACATCGCTGCAAACTGAAACCGGCCGCGTGGTGCGCAATCTCGCGATAGCCGGCGTATCGCTTTGTGTTGTGATCGTAATTTCGTATGCGTTGACGCGCGATGATTGGCTGAACGGGATTCTGGCGGGCCTCACGCTGGCTATGGCCATTTTGCCGAACGAGTTCCCGGTCGTGTTGTCGATCTTCATGGCCTTGGGAGCGTGGCGCATTTCGAAGAAGCAGGTGCTGACGCGGCGAGTCTCCGCGATCGAGACGCTTGGTTCGGCGACCGTTTTGTGCGTCGACAAGACCGGAACGCTTACGTTGAACCAGATGTCGGTCAGGCGGCTATTCGCTGACGGCAAGGTCTGCGACCTTCGAGAGCTCGGCGAGGAACAGGCGCCTGAAGATTTTCACTTACTGATCGAGTTCAGCATACTGGCGAGCCAGCGCGACCCTTTTGACGCGATGGAGAAGGCGTTGAACCGGCTCGGAGATCGCGTCGAGGCCGAGCATCTCCACGACGATTGGGCGCTGGTTCGCGAATACCCGCTCTCGCAAAAACTGCTGGCGCTCTCGCGTGTTTGGAAATCGCGCGACGGCGAAGACTACGTGATCGCGGCGAAAGGGGCTCCTGAAGCCATAGCCGACCTCTGTCACTTCGATGAATTCCGGATTCAGGAACTCTCCAAGGCCGTTACCGCACTGGCGGATGAGGGGCTCAGGGTGATTGGAACCGCTCGCTCCAGGTTCAAACAGAGCGGCCTGCCTTCGCAACAGCACGACTTCGTGTTCGAGTTCCTTGGTTTGGTCGGATTGGCCGATCCCGTTCGGCCCGCCGTGCCGCAATCAATTACGGAGTGCTACAAGGCGGGGATACGTGTCGTGATGATAACCGGGGACTACCCAGGCACGGCCCGGAACGTCGCCCGCCAGATCGGACTCACTCCCGATGACCAGATCATTTCCGGACCGGAGCTTGACGCCATGGACGATTCGGAGTTGCGGCGGCGAATAGACTCGGTGAATATCTTCGCCCGCGTGGTTCCAGAGCAGAAGCTGCGTCTTGTCAACGCGCTCAAGGCCAATGGTGAAATTGTCGCAATGACGGGCGACGGAGTTAATGACGCGCCGGCGCTGAAAGCGGCGCACATAGGCATCGCAATGGGCGCGCGAGGCACGGATGTGGCGCGCGAGGCGGCGTCGCTCGTTCTGCTGGACGACGATTTTTCTTCGATTGTCGAAGCGGTGAGGCTGGGCCGCAGGATATTCGACAACCTCAAGAAGGCGATGGCTTACATACTGGCGGTTCACGCGCCTATCGCCGGAATGTCGTTGATACCGGTTTTTTTCAAATGGCCGCTGGTGCTTCTGCCGATTCACATCGCGTTCCTTCACATGATCATCGATCCGGCCTGCTCGGTCGTTTTCGAGGCGGAGCCCGAAGAAGAAAACGTGATGCTGCGGCCGCCGCGGAACCCCGGCGAGCGCTTGTTCAGCGCGCGGCTCCTGAGCGTAAGCTCGCTTCAAGGTTTGGGCGTGCTGGTGATTCTTCTTCTCGTCTACACCCTGGCGTTGCGCCGGGACCAGGTTGAGAACGAGGCTCGGGCTCTCGCGTTCACAACGCTGATAGTCGCGAACCTTGGTTTGATTCTAATAAACCGGTCTTGGTCCAGCACGGTGGCGGGCACGTTGCGGTCGCCTAATCGCGCGTTGTGGTGGGTAGTCGGAGGCGCGTTGCTCTTCCTGGCTCTGGCGCTCTACGTCCCGTTCTTGCGCGAGCTGTTTCGCTTTGGAGCGCTCCATCCGATAGATCTCGCGGTCAGCCTGGCGGCCGGAGCGCTCAGCATTCTGTGGTTTGAGGTATTCAAGAAGCTGCGCAACCATCGGGCGCGCACCACGACCGGTTAAGCGCCGCCTTACGCGCAAAGGGTCGGGTTTGATGTTGACACCAAGTTGTGTTCGGCGGGAATAAACCACCAGCCACAAAGATGCACAAAACTCGCAAGATGGACGGGAACTGCGGAGGCGCGAGCATCGAAAGAAAAGCCAACCGGGATATTGTGTCTGTTTCTCATCTCTGTGACTTCTGCGCCTTTTTGTGGCCATGAAACTTCCGCCACGCACCCCTAGCCGGCGTCCGCGCTCCAACTTCCACCTTCAAGCTCAAGAGAATCACAAGGCCGGGGATTTTAGTCATATGGCGTCGGCGTGTTGATACTGCTTCCTGACGCCTGACACTGACGGCTTGGCGCCTGTATATTCTCTCTGGCGCGGAGGCGGTTTGATAACGGTGTTCCTGTTCTCGAGTGCTGAAAGATGATCGTAATTCCAGCCATCGATTTGAAGAGCGGCCGCTGCGTCCGGCTTGTCGAAGGCCGCGAAGATAGCGAGACGGTCTACGCCGCCGATCCCGTGGATGTCGCCATAAGCTACCAGGAAGCGGGCGCGGGCATTGTTCATATCGTCGACCTGGACGGCGCGTTTCTCGGCGCCGCATCGCCTAATCAAAAGATCATAAAACGCGTGGTTGAGTCGTGCAGCGCCCGGATCGAGACCGGCGGCGGCGTTCGGTCGATGGCGGACATCGAACATTTGCTCGGGACCGTCGGCGTGAGCAACGTCATCATTGGCACGATCGCGGTTGAAAGGACGGACATACTGGCGGCGGCGGTTAAGGCTTTTGGTGATTCCGTCATCGTCGGCATCGACGCCCGAGGACGCGAAGTGGCAACGCGGGGATGGACCCAGGCAAGCAAAGTTGACGCGATGGAATTGGCCCGCCGGGTGACCGAATTAGGAGTGACTCGGATTATTTACACCGACATCGCTCGCGACGGACGCCTTGAAGGGCCGAACGTCGAGTTGACCCGAGAGATCGCTCGCGCCTCGGGCGCTAGAGTGACGGCCTCCGGCGGGGTGTCGTCGCTCGAAGACATCAGGCGGCTCAGCGAACTTGAAGGAGACGGAGTTGACTCCGTCATCGTAGGCAAGGCTCTATACGAAGGCCGATTTACGTTGGAGGAAGCGTTGACCGTCGCGGAGCGTGCGTAGCATGTTCCGCGGACTTTAGTCTGTCTCGAGTTTGGCCGTTTTGGTTCCACTCTTGTGGTGCGCCAGATGAAGGAAATCGTCAAACATCCAGGAATCACAGGTCGGGAAGAGGGATTTTTCCCCGCTCCTCTCCTTGACGCCAGAATATGTGAAGCGTAACCGGAGGAGCGGGGATAAATCCCTCTTCCCGGCCTGTGATTCTTTGAGACTGAATGAACATGGAATTTGATTTTGTTCTTTCCGAGAATGGCCAAACTCCCAGGCGGATTTTGGTCTGTATAAGTCAGAGGCGCACAACCTGAGTTATGCGGGGCGCCAACAGCAGGCGGCAAAAAGAAGTCTGCGTTGTAGCGAACATTGCGCGGTGCTTCAGGGGACAGGCTGAAGTCTCGCGGTGCATCGGACAGTCTCTATGCTGGCGAAGCGAATCATTCCATGTCTTGATGTCGACCGGGGCCGAGTGGTTAAAGGCATCAAGTTCGTCGACTTCAAGGACGCAGGCGACCCGGTCGAGCAAGCGCGCCGCTACGACCGCGAGGGCGCCGACGAACTGGTCTTTCTCGATATCACGGCGTCGTCCGACAGCCGCGGGATCGTTCGCGATATGGTGAGACGAGTAGCCGACTCGGTCTTCATACCATTCACTGTCGGCGGCGGTATCCGGACGATCGAGGATGTGAGAGAGATTCTTGCTTCAGGCGCCGACAAGATATCGATAAACACCGCGGCCATCAACAACCCTTCGCTCATCACAGCCGGAGCCGAAGCCTTCGGTTCCCAGGCGATCGTCGTCGCCATAGACGCGAGGAGATACAGGGAACAGGTGACAGGTCACAGGGAACAGGGAACAGGGGAGGGAGGGGCGACAGGGGGCAGGTTACTGGGAACAGGGGAGAGAGGAGAGCCAGAGGACTGGGGACAGAGGACTGGGGAAATGGAAGAGGAAACAGGGAACGCGGAGCAGATGTTGGACGAAGGCGAGCAGAAGACGTCCGGTTCCTCCCCTGTTCCCTGTCACCTGTCCCCTGTTCTCTCTGCCCTGTCCCCTGTCCCCTGTCACCTGTCCCCTGTAACCTCTCCCCTCTCGTGGGAAGTCTATGTTCACGGGGGACGTACTCCTACGGGTATTGACGTTGTGGAATGGGCGGCCCGGGCAGAAAAGTTGGGAGCGGGAGAGATTCTGCTCACGAGCATGGATTGTGACGGAACGCGTGACGGGTACGATCTGGCGCTCACTCGGGCCGTGTCTGAGGCAGTTTCAATTCCTGTCATTGCTTCTGGCGGCGCGGGGACCCTGGTTCACCTCGCCGAGGCGCTTGATGAGGGTAAGGCTTCCGCTGTGCTTGCGGCCTCGATTTTCCATTTCGGCGAATTTACGATAGCCCAAGCAAAGGAGTTTCTCCGCGGGCGAGGCCTCCCCATGCGACTGACGAATGCCAGTGACCAGTGACCAGTGACCAGTGACAAATGACCAGTGACAAATGACCAGTGACAAATGACCAGTGACAAATGACCAGTGACCAGTGACAAATGACCAGTGACCAGTGACAAATGACAAACAAATGACCAGTGACAAATGACAAATGACAACCTCGTAAAATTCGATGAGCGAGGGCTCGTGCCCGCGGTGGTTCAGGACGCGGTTACGCATCAGGTCCTCATGTTGGCTTACATGAATGAAGAGGCGCTTGCTAAAACGGTCGAGAGCGGAGAGACGTGGTTCTGGAGCCGGTCGCGCAGCGAACTCTGGCATAAGGGCGCGACAAGCGGCAACACTCAGCGCGTGCTGTCCATCTCGGTTGATTGCGATGGCGACACGTTGCTTGTGCGAGTCGAGCCGCGCGGGCCTGCGTGCCACACCGGCGAGACAAGCTGCTTCTTTA
>JAHFUG010000181.1:11330-13449 GCA_023265195.1 Blastocatellia bacterium
CGGCGCTGATGACAAACTCCGCGGGATGATCTAGTATAACCGCACCTTGACCAGGAGGAATTGACGTGCGCATCAGAATTGTCTCCACCTTAGTTGCAACCTTGCTTTCAATTCAGTTTGTTTTCGCCGACAACTGGCCTCAGTGGCGCGGCCCTCACCTTAACGGAATCAGCGACGAAAAGAACCTGCCGATCCGATGGACCACCGAAGAGAACGTAACGTGGAAGCTCGCACTGCCGAGCTGGAGCGGATCGACGCCGATCATCTGGAATAACGTGATCTTCCTTAACGTGGCGGAAGGCGACGATCTCTTCTTGTGGGCGGTGGATCGAAAAAAGGGCGACGTTCTTTGGAAGAAGAAATTAGGAAGCGGCAACGTCAAGATGCGAAAACAAAACATGTCTTCTCCGTCGCCGGCGACCGACGGCAAGAGCGTGTACGTCATGACCGGACAAGGAGCCTTGAGAGGCTTCGACTTCGCCGGCAATGAGATGTGGGCCAGGGACATTCAGAAGGACTACGGCCGCTTCGGACTCAATTGGGGTTATGCGTCTTCGCCGTTGTTGTTCGAAGACTCGCTCTACGTGCAGGTCTTGCATGGCATGCGCACCACCGATCCGTCGTACGTCCTGCGAATCGACAAGAAGACCGGCAAGTCGCTCTGGCGAGTCGAGCGTCCGACGAAGGCCATCCGTGAATCGCCCGATTCTTACACGACGCCTGCGCTGCTTCGCTACGGCTCCGCCGTCGAAATAGTAGTGACCGGCGGGGACTGCGTGACGGGTCACGATCCGGCTACGGGCAAGGAACTGTGGCGATGTGACGGATTGAATCCCGATAACAATCCGAATAATCGCATCGTAGCTTCTCCGGTCATCGCGGACGGCGTTGTTTATGCGCCAACACGCGTGAAGCCGCTGCTGGCTATCAAGGCCGGCGGGCGCGGCAACATCACCGAGACACACCGGCTATGGTCGTTTCAAAACGGTCCCGATGTGCCCACGCCCGTGACGGACGGCAAGTACTTCTACAGCGTCGACGACCGCGGGGTGATGTGGTGTTTGGACGCGAAAACGGGCCAGTCGATCTGGGGGCCCCAGCGGATACAGCCCGCGACCTACAGTTCATCGCCCGTTCTAGCGGACGGCAAGATATACATTACGAGCGAAGACGGGCTGACGACGGTGGTCAAAGCGGGACCGGCCTTCGAGGTGCTTTCTCAAAACAATCTGAACGACTACTGCCTGAGTTCTCCGGCGGTGTCGGACGGTCAGATTTTCATTCGAACCGCCCAGCACCTGTATTGCATCGGGAAACGATCAACTTAGGCTTCACGGAATAACGGGGAAAATAATGCGAAGACCAATTGCTTCAGCTTCAATCTTACTGCTCCTTGCTTCCTTCGTTCTCGCGGATGAGAAGTGGCCGCAGTTTCGAGGCCCACAGTCGCTTCCAGTCGCTGAGGACCCCAGTCTTCCCGACACGTGGAGCCCTACCGAGAACGTGGCCTGGAAAACCGATATTCCGGGCAGTGGATGGAGCTCGCCGGTCGTTTGGGGAGACTCGATTTTTTTAACGTCGGTGATCAGTTCGGTCGACGGCGAGAAGCCGAAGAAGGGTCTCTATTTCGGCGGTGAAAGAAAGCCGCCCGCCGACGAACATAGATGGATGGTCTACGCCGTGGATTTCAAGACCGGCAAGATCAAGTGGGAGCGAGAGGTCAACCGGGGCGTGCCGCCGGCGTCGCGCCATCTAAAAAATACTTTCGCGTCCGAGACTCCGGTCACGGACGGCGAACGCGTCTATGCCTACTTCGGCAACCTCGGCGTGTTCTGTTTCGATATGAAAGGCAAGCAGCTCTGGTCTCAGAAGTGGGGACCGTTCAAGACCCGGTTTGGCTGGGGCACCGCGGCGTCGCCGGTTCTCTACAAAGACAATATCTACCTTGTAAACGATAACGACGACAAATCATTCATGATCGCGTTGAACAAGAAGACCGGCGAGCAGGTCTGGCGCATTGAACGCGCCGAAGGCACCAACTGGGCTACGCCGTACATCTGGGAAAACGAGGTGCGGACCGAAATCGTGACCGCCGGAACGAAGAGCGTTCGATCGTACG
>JAHFUG010000021.1:0-4411 GCA_023265195.1 Blastocatellia bacterium
ATGAGATTGACGCTTCTGACTCTCACCATATTCATAGCCTTGCAATGCCCTCAGTCATCCCAGCCGAGATGGATCTCTTGCTCAGCGTGAAGCCGCCAAACCACAAGCCGCGTGTGCGAGGCGCGAACGACGGTCCCCATCCGCTTGGCTTTTGTGTCCAGGGCGCGATGGCCGAGTACTCGGCGCACGAACATGGCTCCCTCCAATTGCTTGACGTCCAAATAAACCAAACTGTAGCGAGCGTGACACAGATCGCGTTTATAAAAATCGCGGTCAAGCGTAAATAGCGTCGGCTGACGCAGGCCGGGCAAAAAGGAGATGATCTCATCGTCCTGCATTCCCTTCCACCCCGCTTCGTAACCAATCTGACGAAACGGCACGCGCCAGTTGCGCAGCAACCGGCGTTGGTCCTCGAGGACATTCTCATCCAGAATGTTCATGCGGCGGTCGGCTCCAGCACGAACTCGTCCGCGTGCTTTAGGAAGGCTTCTCCCGACAGCTTGACCGCCTCGGCGATCGCGTCTTTTGTAATGCTGTCGTGACATTGCTCGATGATCGTCTCCCAAGCCATCCCGTCGGCCAGCATCTCCAGCACTTGCCAGACCATTATGCGCGTACCTCGAAAGGTGGGCTTGCCATGACAGACCTTCTGGTCGGCGACTATGTACCGGCCCAACAGTTTTGCCTGTGTGTTCTTTCGCATCCGAGACCTCTCTTGCAGCGAGTTCGATGCCGATTATACAACGAAGCATGTGGGCGAACCATCTCGGATCTCCGTTGCTTTTAGTTCCTTTGCTAATGCGATGGCTTCGCGTTCACCGTTTCCGATTTTCTTGCTCGGGGTGAACCAAGAGAAATCACCGTGTTTTACTTCAAGCCATGCTGGATCGGCGTTAATCCACGCTTTCACTTGCGGGGGGTGTCTTCTCGTGCCGCAATTCGTTAAGTACGGCTTCAGGAATGATGACGCGCCCGAAGAGCCTTTCGAGAACGTCAACGCAGCCTATCAGCACAAGGTAATTTAGCGGCGACGTATCCGAGACAATAATCATTCGCCAAGAAGAGCGTCGAGCGCGGCTTGCTCCCTCTGTAGGTCTTCAAGTGTGAAATCCGAAGATATGCCGTGGGCCTTGAGAAGTCCGTCAACCTCGAGATCGGTATCAAAGCCCATTAGTCCCTTGACCTGGTGGGCGGTAAGCTCTCCTGATCTGTAGTGCTCAATAGCATAGTCCTCTAAGAGCTTCGTAGATAGATCCTCGTCGGCGCCAGGAAGGTCGGCTGCGGCATTGTCGGGAATGTGAACGGTAACATTCATGAATTGAGGCCCCATTGCCGCAGTACGATTCCTTCGCATCATACCCTTTTAGCATTTCCTCGGCAGTGGGTTTCTATCAGATCGGATAAAGGACGTCATGCACCGGTATTCGAGCGCTTGCTTCATCTGACAGTAAGAGCACTCCGCCGGGACCAAAGGCCCCTAGCCGCTAAGACTGTCAACGATCATGAATTATGGTCTGCAGAACATAATACATGACCGTTAACACCTTGATAGTCTGCTCCCACGTTTTCGCTGACAATGGCCGAGGGTCCGACCGACTGGGCCGATGAAGGGATAAACGAGCAACACGGTCATTGTTGTTCATTTCGGGTGCGCGATGATGGTGTGGAGGTGGTACGTATCCCCGTCAATGGTAAAAGTAGAACCGCCAGTCGCGAGTTACCCTGGCCTGCCAGATGTCTCGTGCTTCATCGTACTTCTTGGCGCGCAGACTGGGATGCCTCGGGTCTTGAACGAGGAGCTTTGCCTGCTTGTCGAATGCTTTCCGCACCTGCAACGGCGCGTCGCGATATTGCTTCAAGAAACGTGGTGAGAAGAGGAGCTTCATTTTCGAGCGGAGCGTTTGACTGGCTGCCCGGGTCTTCGACTGTGTCGGTGCAGCGATTCAATCATCTCCTCCGCGGTGTCGAATGGTCCATAGACCTGCCCATGCGTTATCTGCTCCTGGCTTTCGGCGATGTGATGGTCAATGAGACTGGCGGGCGTCAGCGTTATTTTTCCCTTCTCTAGTTTAGCTTCGAGCAAATCGCCCACATTCAACTTTGCGCGTTCGCGCAAAGAGGCCGGGAGGGTGACTTGGCCGTTTTGTTTGACTCTGACGAGTGACATGCCCTTCTCGCTTGAACTGAATTTTCAGTTTGCAGGATAGCATATAGTCGGCACGCACGAGTAGCGAGTTTCCTGCTTATGGAACGGGCCTTCGATGGCGTCGCGATTATTTCGAAGAGGCCGCGAGCGGTGGCTTTCATCTTCTTTCAGCGGAGCGTACGAGACGAATTCCTCCGACGTGGCGCTCACTAAAATCTCACCGGTCTGACCGACGGGGCCGATGGAGGGATAGGCGAGCAACACCGGCGCGCGCCACACATTGTCGGCCGCATCGAGCGTGGAACTGTTTGCCAGAAAGCGATCCCCCAGGTTGGTTATCGCGCAAGAAGAGGTTGGCTGCCGCTTGAGCTTCGAGCGCAGTGATCGGCGCAACTAGCTAAGACAAAGCACGGGCTACACTGACGTCTCTCGTGGAGTCCTGCGCTCTTTCGGGACGCGATTCTGTTGACAGTGTCGGCACTGTCGTCTGCTTTCGCCGACCTCAAAACATATTCCGCGGTACCCGTGACAATTGCTCGACCGATTCAGCCGAATCTCAGCTTGAGCGCGGCCGCCACAATCGGCTTCGCCCAGTCCGGCGCCTGCGCGAGGTCTCGTGGGCTTATGATCTCTCCTCGCTCCAGGTGCAGCACCAGTTTGAGCGACGGGGTTTTCCCTGCCGCGGGGTCTGCGTGAACGCTATTATCGTAAACCCGCAAGGCCGCGAGATGTGGCAGCAGCGCGATTAGATTCAAGCGGCTGTGATCGTAGCGTCTGCGAATATCGGACTCGGGGATGTCATGGCCGCCTTGTTGCACGCGCCCTAGCACCCGCTCGATATGGAGTTCGGGAGTCGAAAGGCCCACGTACCAGACATGAATCTCGATGCTTCGGGAGGCGGCCTGTGCGAGTAATCGCGGAATCGTGTTGGCGCCGAGCGTAGTCTCGAATGCAAAATCGAGGCGCTCGTCGATAGCTCGTTCAAGAAGTCTCACGCCGCTACGCCACGCCGCGCTGTTGGCGGCAGCTTGGGTCAGAGCCGGGTTCGCGGCCAATAACGCGCGCGCAGCTTCGTCGGGGTTGTAGTAGTCGCTCCCGAATTGGCGAAAGGCAGCGCCGCCAATGCTGCTCTTGCCCGCGCCGTTAACACCTGCGAGAACGTAAATGCGTGGCGGCCGTGAACTCATTTCCGAGCGCGAGGTACAGGCTCACTCGATGCCTATGAGCAGTTTCTAGCGAGCCTTTCTTGCGGCCTTGACCGCGGCGCGTCCGAGTTGGGTCGAAGAGGCGTTGAACGCGGTCCTCATGCCTTTCCTGGCTTTGGGCGTCTGCATGCGGGTCAGGAGCGCGTCGAACTCCGTGCCCGGATCGTCGAGCGTGTTGGAGCGCAATTGGACCAGCGACTTGAACTCATCGTAGGACAGCAGCACGGCTTTCAGCGTGTCGTGGCGCGTAATCGCGACAGCGCCGCCGTGAGCCGCCCGGTCCAGGATAGCGCCAAATTCGTTCTTGACCTTGGTGGCGGCGACGCTTGGAATATTGATCAAGCTGCCGCGGCTGTTTCTAAACTTGAGCTTTGACATTGAGCACCTGTTAGCGTGTACCCCAGATTATAGTCAATTGACTGTTTTGTCCATATTTTCACCCTTCTTGCCTTTAGCTTTTTCTGAGGCTCTACATGCATTCTCATCCAAGACGAACGCGGCGCACGGGCTCATTACAATCGTCCGTGACAAACGCGATCATAGCGACAAACGCGATCATGACGAGCGCCGAGACTGACGGAAAGACTTGAACGCTCTGTTGTTCAACGCAAGTAGTAGCCACACGCGGTAGGGCAAGCGGCGGGGATGGATACAGCGTACATTCTTGCGGGATCATTAGACACGGTCAATAGCGCACTCGGTCAATGGCGTGTCGGTCTTCGAAGCATTCACGTGTTACGACGATCTTAGGGCCCGGTTTGCCGCTTGCTCGCCGCTCCGTTCGATCCATTCTCAAATGACGGAGATGTTGTTCCCAGACTCGGCCGATTACTGATCGGAGACTCGTCAGACACATCTCTGCCTAAACAAGCGGGGCGGCCGTTGAGGGCCGCCCGTAATTCGTTCCATTCGGGAAATCAACTCCCCTGTCGGAACGCAACATCCTTAGAAAACCTTACTGACTTCGAAACCTTACTGATTCTTCCAGGTATCCGACTCGACAGTTATTTTAGTGGTGTAGTCCTTTCCGCCGACCGACAGCTTGACGAGATAGACGCCG
>JAHFUG010000021.1:4511-20500 GCA_023265195.1 Blastocatellia bacterium
CGCGCGGGAGCGTCGCCGCGTAAGTTCCACTGCACCCGATTCAAGCCCGCGTCTTTCGATCCGTTTAAGTTCCGAATGACCTTTCCGGTCACATCGCTGATCGTGATCTTCACGTCTCCGGAAGCCGCGGACTTCAAGTAGTAGCTGATGGCGGTCCCCTGTTGTGGATTGGTTCCGCGGAAGTTCTTTGCCCCGCCCGCCGAACGGCTCAACGTGACGTCATTGAGTAACGCAGCTCCCGGGCGCGGGTCGAATAAGTGAAGATCTTCCTCGGTTACCTTGTCAGACAACTGCTGCAGAGGCGTAATGTCGTCGCTGATGTAGACTCCACGGCCGTGAGTGCCGACCACGAGATCGTGGTCGCGCGGGTGAACGAGGATGTCGTC
The DNA here is from genome assembly GCA_023265195.1 of Blastocatellia bacterium. GTDB lineage: Bacteria > Acidobacteriota > Blastocatellia > UBA7656 > UBA7656 > QHVH01. The sequence goes on from JAHFUG010000021.1 coordinate 4,898, forward strand.
TATGCGGACGGTAGGCAGGCCGGACATGAATCGCTTCCACTCCCGGCCCCCGTTGAGCGATACGTACAAACCAAATTCCGTTCCGGCGTAGAGCAGGTTCTTGTTCTTAGGGTCTTCACGAATTACATTGACGTTGCCCGGCGGAAAATTCCCCGCCAGCGGTTTCCAAGTCGCGCCGTAATCTGAGGTCACGAAAAGATACGCCTTGAGGTCGTCGTTGCGGTGCCCATCGATCGCGACGTAGCAAGTGCCCGCGTCGAAGTGCGAGGGCTCCACTCTCGAGACCTGATGGTTATCGGGGACGCCGGGAATGTTCTTCGCCACGTTCGACCATGTCGAGCCTCCGTCGCGACTCAACTGGACGTTGCCGTCGTCCGTTCCCACCCACAGCACTCCGGGAAGAACGGGCGACTCAGCCAGCGTGGTTATGTCGCCATAGTTCCCGGTTCCGTCGTGCTTCGACGCCATGGGCTTATTACCCGGGATGCCCATTATTGGGAGCTTGTTGCGGTCGATGGCCTTGGTCAAATCGCCGCTCGCCGTCCATGTTTCTCCCCGATCCACGGACTTGAAGAACTTATTGGCCCCAGTGTAGATGGTTCGCGGGTTATGCGGCGAAATCTGGATCGGCGTGCTCCAGTTGAATCGGTATTCCTCGCCGGCCGGCGGAGCGGGCACGATGTTGCTCGTAGCCGGACGGCCGAATCCGCCTTGGCCTTGCGCCGCGGGCTGCGGTGCGTCAGCGGCGGGCGGCGTTTGTCCAGCGGGTGGAGGAGTCGTTTGAGGCGGGGCTCCCGCCCCTTGGCCTCTTGGACGGCCCTCGCGTGGACGGGCGGCGGCGCGCGGCCTTATGTTGACGCTTCGGCCCGTTCTCATGTCCAAGCGCTGCATATTGCCGCCCTGGGATTCGACGTAGACGGTGTTGTAATCAGTCGGATCGACCTGAACGTAAAATCCATCGCCTCCGCCGACTCGATACCAGTCCGCGTTACTGATGCCCGCGTTGCTTCTGGTCGCGCTCGGCCCTCCCCATGTTCCGTTGTCTTGAAGGCCGCAATAGACGAAGTAAGGCTTGCGCATATCGACCGCGATCGCATAAGCCTGCGCCAGTGCGATCGTGTTCACGAATTCCCACGTCGCGCCCTGATCGTAAGTCACATCCAATCCGCCGTCGTTGCCGATGATCACATGATTGTTGTTCTGCGCATCGACCCAGATCGCGTGATGATCGCTGTGAGCTACTCCCTGCAAGACCTGAAACGTTTTGCCACCATCGGTTGATTTGCTGACGTTCAAGCCGCCCGTGTAGAGAATCTTGTCGTTCTTAGGATCGATCCGTATCTGGCTATAGTACATAGGGCGATTGTTGTTGTTGCTCATGAACTTCCAGGTCTTGCCCTTGTCCTCTGAACGCCAGACGCCGCTCTTCTTGGGGTCGGGCGGTCCCTGCGGTCCGCCGCGGCCTCCTGGACCTCCCGGCCCACCGGTTTGAGCGCCAGGTTGGCCGGCGGGTTGTGCGCCGGGTTGACCGCCAGGTTGTGCGCCGGCTGCGCCGGGCTCACCCGCGGTTTGTTCTTCACCACCACCGGCGCCGGCGCTGGCTCCAACCTCGATCTGAGCTACGATCACGTTTGGATTCGATCGCGATACATCGAGACCTATGCGGCCGTAGATATCCGCGGGCAGCTCCGAGCCTTCCAGCTTCGTCCAGTTCTTGCCGGCGTCGCTGGTCTTCCACAATGCGCTGCCGGGGCCGCCGCCATTGAATCCCCAGGGGGTGCGGCGCCGTTGATACGAGGCGGCGTAAACAACCTTGGCGTCCACGGGATCGATCGCGAGATCGGTAAATCCCGTGTCTTCGTCAACGAATTTCACATTCGCCCAGGTCTTTCCCCCGTCCGTTGTCTTGAAGACGCCCCGCTCTTTGTTTGAGCTGAATAGCCGTCCGAGAACGGCCACGTATACGGTGTTGTTATCTTTCGGGTCGATTACAATGCGAGCAATCGTCTGAGTTTCCTTCAGGCCCACGTTCGTGAAGGTCTTACCCGCGTCGGTTGATTTATAGATGCCGTCCCCCCACGTCGAGCTTTGCCTGTTGTTTGGTTCGCCCGTCCCGACCCAAACGATGTTGGGATCGGACTGGCTGACGGCAATGTCTCCAACGGAGCAAACGGGATACGAATCAAAGATCGGCGTCCATGTAGTCCCGTTGTTGGTCGTCTTCCATGCGCCGCCCGTTGCGGCCCCGACATAGATGACCGACGGATTGCTTTCGACCGCCGCGATGTCGTCAATGCGGCCTCCCATACTGGCCGGTCCGATGGGCCGCCAATGAAATTGCTTCAAGATCGGATCGTCCGATTGATTTACCGCCGGACCCGGGGGCGGGCCGGTTGCTCCGGCTTGAGCAAAGGCAAACCCGTTGGCCAGCAGAGCAAACGACACTATCCAGAGAGCTAACTGCTTTGTGCGAAGTAGTAACCGATTCATAGGGCAACCCCTTTCAACGAGACTCTTTGGTTTTTTGATTGGTGTTCAGGAAAGCTTAGAGCACCTGATGCTGGTACGAAGGGAGTCGCTATCTGGTCACAGAACTGTTTCGAGACGGCTCCGGAAGATCGGATTGGCTCGAGCAGGGAACAGTTTCCCGCCAGGCTAACACCAGGCGAAGCCGCTCTTAGTTGAATGCCTCGGGCGTAAAGCAGCCTAACCCACGGCAGCCCGCGGTCGGCCCAACACAACGGTCTCGACTTCGTTCGCAATCTCTCCAATCGAGAATGTCTTCCTTCGTTCAAGAGACACTCAAGACATCAGTGGCTTCTTGGATAGTGAGTTCCGCGTGAATTGGAATCAAGGTGATTGCATTCCCTTCCGCCATCTCAGTGAGAATCTTCAAGGAGGCGAGTGTGTCCTCCGGCCAAATGGGTTTGTTATCTTCATCCGATTCTCTATCAGTGGCCGCGCGGAACCACCGAGCTCAAACTCAACCACAACCGTCTTTTCATGCAGCTTTCATTCGAGGAGGGATGACAACGAGTCCATTTTCGCGGTGGACCCGGGGTAACGTGTCCAGATCACAAATTCAGCGCCTCTTCGATCGATTGGCCGCGGTTTTGCCGGCCAGTTTCTCAGCCTTCTTGCTTGACTGTGTTAGCTCCAGAAAGTTTCCGCCGGTTACGACCTTGCGGCCGCTTTTTCTCTCGAGTTCGCGGCGGGCGTTGCCGGCCACCGCGCCTCCATCACGCGCCGCCCGTTTGTTCCGTTGAAAACCCCGTGCGTCTCTTGTCCGGGTGATTTCAGTGGTCGAAGCTTCACCCAACATCGAGAAGATGAGTTCAAGATCGTTCATGTGGTCCCGGAGATTTTCGCGCTTGAGGCCCTTTAACTCGGAGTACTCAGACGGGGTGAGGCCAAAGGCGGCCTTTGAAATTTCGGCGGTGAGGATGGCGTATTCGCGCTGCTCGCCCACACCGCGATTCTTCCACTCGTTAGTCAACTCCTCACGAATTGCAATGGAGCGCATCCGCTTTTCGATCCAGTCATCGGGGTAGCCTTTGGCTTTGTAGAGGGCGCGGGCGCGCCTGGTTCCCAGTTCGGGATCCTCGATCTCCTGAATGCGCTCGTAACCGACCTTGGCGAGCCAGCGTTTGAAGGGTTCGGCCTTAGCGCTGGGGATTGACTGGATAAGACGAAAAAGGCCTTCAGTGTTCCAGCACTGAAACAATTGCCTTCCGCCAGGCGAGTCAAATTGAAGGCCAAGGGGGGGGACAAATTGTCCCCCCCCTTTGAAAGCCTCGGAAAGATTAGGGTCGCGTTGGCGAAGCTTTTTGAGGTAATCAGATGGATTGACGGAATCCGTCAGCACGGCCACAACGTCCGTAATGACAAACCACCATTCGTTTTCATGAATGGTTCGTCGGACTTCCTTGCGTTGGAACAAGGCTATGCGCGTTTCAGGATTGGGGGTGGTTTCGCTCATTGTCATCCTTTATATATCATATATATCAGGTTAAGCATGCGGCCAGAGCCGCACGAATCTTCGGCGTTTGTTTTTCAAAGCCATCTTGACCCACGAAGACGAAATCGTATCGTTGGCCGTTCTTCTCAGCGGCGGTCGCATCGGCCCGCCACCGTCTAAGCCGCACCGTCTTCCGGCCAGGTCTAGTTCCTCATGGCCCTTGGTCTCCATGATCGAGATTACGCCGTCGGCGGTTCTTACGATGAAGTCTGGAGTGCGGTTAGTTAGACATGTCGTCGTCCTCTTTTACGTAGTAGAGATTGAATCTTACGGCGAAATTACCCTCAGCGAAAGCTGATGCGTCTTGCTGCGTGCTTCCCGTCTTCGCGAAGGTAGCGGGTGGAAATCCCAAACCGCGGGAGTGTGGACTGCCTACGTTTTTGGCGAAGATGGATTTGCTAGCGGCGATAGAATGGCCGCTGCTCAGTGCGAAACGGAAGCGTGCTGCGGATGCGGATTCTCTCTTCAACGGGAGTCGCGCCGGTATCCTCAAATGGTGAGCGCATTGATGGCGGCTACATTGATCGCGGCAACACGAAGGACCGACCCTTCGTCTCGCGGACTCTAATAGCTCACGGAAGCGAGACCGGCGTCGGGTGTTCGGTAGTCTCAAGCGCGAGATCGGTTCCCGGCAGCGGCGGCTCCCCAAGGATTATGCGAATGAAGTGGGTCTTTCCGTCGTCCGAGATGATGATCTCAGCCGAGTCCCTCGGTTCACCGTCTTCTTCCACGCGCGCCACGCCGCAACTTACGCCGCCGGGGTTTTCAACCTGGATGCGATAGCTGGTGGAGCCGGCTCGATAAGTGATCTTATATTCGCGCCAGCTTCGCGGGATGCACGGGCTCACCACGAATCGGCCGCCGAGAAGTTGAAACCCGAGGATGGATTCCAAAATCGCGCGGTACATCCAGCCGGCCGAACCCGTGTACCACGTCCATCCTCCTCGTCCGATTTGCGACGGCGTGGAGTAGACGTCGCCAGCCACCACGTATGGCTCGACTTTGTATCTGTGCATTCCCGCGCGCGTTGAAGCGTGATTAATGGGATTCAAGATCGCGAATAGCTCGCCCGCCCGATCGCCGTCGCCCAGCATAGTATTCGCGATTAGCTGCCACAGCGCCGCATGGCTGTACTGGCCTCCGTTTTCGCGGACGCCCGGCAGGTATTCCTTGACGTAGCCCGGATCCCTGTCGCTCTTATCGAAGGGCGGAGTGAACAGCAGAACCATCTTGTCAGCGCGCTTGACCAGGTGCTGCTCGGCGGCGGCCATCGCTATCGCGGCGCGTTTCGGATCCGCCGCCCCTGAAATCACCGCCCAGGACTGCGCGATCGAATCGATCCGGCACTCATCGTCGTCCGCCGAACCGATCGGCGCGCCGTCATCGAAGTAAGCGCGGCGATACCAGCCTCCGTCCCAACCATATTGCTCCAGGGCTCTTGTTAGATTCGTCATATGATTCCGGTACACCGCGGTTCGCTCTTCATCTCTTCGCGCGCCGCAGAAGGGTAAGAATGCTTTTAGCGTGGCGTAGAGAAACCAGCCAAGCCACACGCTCTCCCCTTTGCCTTCGCGGCCCACTCGATTCATGGCGTCATTCCAGTCCCCCGAGCCCATCAACGGCAACCCGTGACTTCCAACCGCCAGGCTGTGATCCAGCGCGCGCGCGCAATGTTCGTAGACGGTCGCCATCTCGGCGGACACAGTCGGTTGTAAGTAGTACTCAACGGCGCCCTTGGCAAGAGGCGGCGCATCGATGAACGGCGTTTCTTCGTCAAGCAGAGATGCGTCGCCGGTTCGGTCGATGTAAAAGGCGGCGGCGTAAGGCAACCACAACAGGTCGTCGGAGGAGCGGGTTCTCACGCCTCGCCCCGTCGGTGGGTGCCACCAATGTTGAACGTCGCCGTCTTTGAACTGGCGTGAGGCTGCTCTCAGGATCTGTTGGCGCGCCAGGCCGGGCTCGGCGTATACGAGCGCCATGGAATCCTGCACCTGATCGCGGAAGCCGTACGCACCCGAGGATTGGTAGAGGGCCGATCGCGCCCACATCCGGCACGCAAGCGTCTGATAGAGCAGCCAGCGATTCGATATCATATCCGCGGCGGCGTCAGGAGTGTGAATCTCTACTCTAGTCAGCAGCTCGTCCCAGTACGCGGCGACCGCTTCGAACGCTTTCTTCGCCGCCGGGGCCTCTCGATAAAGTGAAATAGTAGATGTTGCTTCTTCAACCGACTCGCCCTCTCCGAATAAGACGACGATTTCGCGCGATTCACCCGGCCCAAGCTCAACGACGCATTGAAGAGCAGCGCATGGATCGAAACCGGCGCCGGAGCGTCCGGACAGTTTCGTTCGATTCAGCGCGGCGGGCCGCGCGAGCGAGCCGTTGCGGCCGATGAACTCTTTGCGGTCGCAGGTCATGCCGATCGCGTTTTCCCTCGTGGAGCCGGACAAATTCATGGCCGCGAACGCGATCCGATGCGCGAACTCATTGTTGTACGGGTTGCGCGCCAGTATTGTCCCAGCCTGCTCGTGTATATCGGTTATGGTGAAAGGCGCGGCGCGTTCGCGCTGTTTGCCGAGCACCAGCTCGTTATAGCTGGTCACCGACAGGGATCGTCTCTGCCCGGTTGTATTCTCCAATCTCAGAAGCGATATCTTGACGCGGGCGTCCAGGGGCGCGAACACGGAGAGCTCCTGATTGACGCCGTGGCTGGCGTGTTCGAATTTCGTATAGCCGTGTCCGTGTCCGATCAGATAAGGCGACGACTCACGAATGGGGAGCGGCGTTGGCGTCCATATCGCGCCGGTGTCTTCGTCTCGCACGTAGATGACTTCGCCGGGGGGATCGCTCACCGGATCGTTGGCCCAGGGCGACAAGCGGTTCTCCCCGCTGTTTACCGACCACGTATAGCCGGAGCCGGTCTCGGAGACTTGAAACCCGAAGTCCAGCTCGTTAGCGATCACATTCAACCACGGCGCGGGCGTCCACTGGTCTTCTCCGAGCAGGATGAGGTACTCGCGTCCGTCCTGCCGGAAGCCGCCCAGTCCGTTGAAGAACGCCAGCTCGGGAGTTGCAATCGGCGGGGCCGGATAGACGCGCGGAGGCTTTCGCGGGACGAACGGCCCCGGCAACTCCAATTCGAGCGGCGCCAGTGACAAGTGTTCTTCAAGCGAGCCGCGCTCGGTGACGAGGCCGGCGCGGGCCGCGGTATGAAGCAGAATGCGATCCGCCTCCGGCATTATGTCGGTGCGCCGAACGTGAACGCCGCCAGGTTTATCCATCAGCGGCATAGCGCCGCTCTTGCGAATCAGCGCCTGCAGCTCATCCTGGAGCGCCAGAGAGTAGCTGGGCGGATAATCGTTCAATATAACCAGATCAACCGAGAGGCCCTTCATCCGAAGATATTCGTGGCCGCTCAGTATTCGGCGCACTCGTTCGAGATCGCGAGCCTGATTGATGCGAACAAGCAGAATCGGCAGGTCGCCTCCGATCCCGAACGGCCAGAGGTTCTCCTGCGTCTTTGTATTGAGCGCAAGAACGTGCGGCCGCGGCCGGAGCGTGGGATCCAAATAGAGAAGCCGGCTCGCGAGGCGTTGGAACAGGCTGGCTTCGTTGGCGTCGATGCCGAAGTGGCGCATCTCGACCTGCGACCGCGTCCAGGCTAATTCCTCGGCGCGGTCGAAGATGGCGGCTTCGCGATACTTGTCCGCGAGCCGCAGCGCATCATCACGCGAATGCGCCACGCCGGTCGCGAATGAGACCCGAGCCGTTTCGTTCGGTTGGAGCCGGATGCGCGCGCGCAGGCTGAATATCGGATCAAGCACCGCTCCGGCCGTATTCGACAACGGACGGTCCTCCATTATCGCGGCCGGCTCGCGAGGCGTATGGCCGCGCCCCAAAAAGCGAGCGCGATTAGTTTCATACTGCACGTCGCCAACCGCGCCGCCTTCGATCGCAATCGTGTGGACGCCCCAGACCTGGCGCTCCTTGTCCGGCCTCCCTCGGCGATGGGCCAGCAGCGCGTTGTCTTTTGCGATGAACTCCGTCTCAACGGACAAATTGCTAAACGCCGGGTGCGCGACGTCGGCGGCCGGCGGAGCCAGCACGACTTCCTGGTAACTGGTCACCTCGATCTCTCGTTCGCGAGAGGACTGGTTCGTGATCGAGACTCTTCGAATCTCCGCGTTATCCTCGGGTGAGACGACGATTTCGGTATGAGTGGCGACGCCGGCGTCTTTGCGGCGGATGTCTACCTTATGTTCCGCGAGAGCAACCTCGTATGTGAGGGCGGCCCGGCAAACCGGTTGATATCCGGCGGACCATATCGCCCCGCTCCTGACGTCCCTCAGATAGCAGAAGGCGCCCCAATGGTCGCGCGTCGCATCCTCGCGCCATCGCGTTACCGCCAGCGAGCCGCACATCGAGTAGCCCGCTCCCGCCGTCGTTATCATCACCGAATAAGAGCCGTTGGAAAGCAGTTGAGTGCGCGGCGTCGGAACGTCCGGCGAATTGTAGCGCCGGGCCGATGGAGCGAGCGGCGGCTCGGCCAGCCGGTGCAACCTCGTCTCTTCGTTGCGGGGATGCGTAACCGGAGTAGCGCGGGGAACGCGTTCCTGCAACAGCAACTCCGTCGATTGCACGAGCGGGTCGCCGTGAAAGCGCCTCTGCATCACGTTCTCGTGCAGAAGATTGTCGAGCGCGACAAGAGTCATGCCCTGATGATGGGTCATATAGGCGCGGATGATCTGTTGCTTTTGATTTTTGGGCAGACGTTCGGGCGTGTAGTCTATCGCCTCGTATAACCCGTAGCGGCTGAGCATGCCGATCTTCTCCAGCCGCCGCAGGTTCGAGATCGCGGCGTTTGGCTTGATCATTGCGGCGAGAAAAGTAGCGTAGGGCGCCACTACCAGATCTTCGCTCAACCCGCGCTTCAGGCCCATGCCCGGAACTCCAAAAGGCCCGTACTGATAGTTGAGCTGCAGATCGCGCGCGTTGTAAGCCGATTCCGATACTCCCCAGGGTATTCCTCGCTCTTCGCCGTACTTGATCTGCCCGTCGACGGCCGCTCGATGCGTTTGATCGAGCAACGTGCCCTCGTAAGAACGCATCACCAGCAGCGGCATCAGGTATTCAAACATCGTCGCCGACCACGAAATGAGAGCGCGCTTTCCATTCACTGAAGTCAGTTGACGGCCGAGGCGGAACCAGTGTTCTTGCGGAACATCGCCGGTTGCAATTGCGATGAAGCTTGTGAGCCTGGCCTCGGACGCAAGGAGATCGTAAAAAGAGTCGTCGCGCAAACCGTCCGTAACGTTGTATCCGATTGTCAGGACCTTTCGCTCCTCGTCGAAAAGGAAACGAAAGTCCATCTCGCCAATGAAGCGGTCGCACAGCCGAGCGATGCTATCGAGACGCGCCAGGAAACTCTCGGACGCCTCCAACGTTCTTGCGGCTATACGCGAGACGGCGTCCAACTCCTCCAGCACGCGCCGATTATCACGATTCATTTGCCTCTCGATCTGACTCCGCAACGCGGCCAGGCTGACAAGCGCCGCGTCGCATTGGCAACGGGCGCCGGAAAGCGAAGTAACGCGGCCGGCGCCGGTCTCGATGGCGAGCCATTGCTCGAGTATTGGCGCGGGGTAGTCTTTGAGCCGAACGCGAAGCTCTTTGGCCGAGGTTTCTATCCCCGGCGTCAGCGTCTCCAAATCCCGGCTGTGCGCCCCGGTCTCGTGCGCCAGCGCGGCGATCCAGAAGCGCAGCTCTTCAAAGTGTTTGTCGCCGTGCTCGTGCGCGAGCGCATCGACGATGTCGTCGATCGCCTCGACGCGCGCCGTTAACGAATCGAACAGCGCGGCCCACTCGCTCACCTTTGACGGCGGCTCGACCGTCACCAGACTGGCGTACGCTTCTATCTCATCGTGCAGGTGCTTTGCGGTCAGACCCGGCGCCTGCCGCTGAATTGACGTCAGGCGCAACGCCTCCTCTCTCAGCAGCGCGGCCGTATCCGCAAGTCCCGCCTGCACGCGCGCATCGAACAGCGGCTGATTCGCCGCGCCAATGCAAGTCTGTTTGACCGCGAGCATGTGGCCGGCTAGATTGCCGCTGTCCACGGTTGAAACATACCGCGGCCTCAGCGGCTCGAGGGTATGGGTGTCATACCAGTTGAAAAAATGGCCGTGGAATCGCTGGAGCTTTTCGAAAGTCGCAAACGTCATCTCCATTCGCTCCGCCATCTCGAGCAACCCTACGTATCCGAAGTCACGCGAGGCCGCGGTGGAGAGAAGCAGCAACCCGACGTTGGTGGGCGACGTGCGATGCGCCACGATCGGATTGGGATCCTCCTGATAGTTGTCGGGGGGCAGCCAGTGGTGCAATTCGCCGACGAAGACTTCGAAATACCGCCAGGTGCGGCGCGCGATCAGCCTAACGTCGCGCACGTCCCTTTCTTCAAGATGTGAGACCTGTTTAGGAACGTCGAGGCTCATCCAATGCGCCACCAGTGGCGAGCAGACCCACAACAGCAAGAACGGCGCGGCTACCGGCAGCGAATCGGGCTTGAACGCCATTATCAAAGCTAGCGCAGCGAAGCCGCCGGCCACCGCCGGCCACATAAACCATAAGAGCGCGGACCATCCGTTTGGACTGGCCCCTTGCGCCTCAGCGGCCGTGACCCATTCCAGCAGGTTCCGCCGCGAGATAATCATTCGATATAACGTGCGCAATATCGCGTCGGTCATCAGATAAGCCTGATGGGGCAAGAAAGTAATCGTAAGCGCGACGCGCAAGACGTTGGCTCCGGCGTCGCCCCATATGCTCCAGAAGTGGCTTGTCCACGGAATCCCATGCGGGTGAACGAGCATCCCGGTAGTAACGTGGGCAAGGACCGGGAACGCCAGCATGAGCAGGATCAGCACCGCCCACAACCACCCCGGCCCCGGCAGGATCGTCCACGCAAAGATGAGCCACAAGAAAGCGGACGGCGCCACAAGGCTCCGCCGCAGATTGTCGAATATCTTCCAGCGCGAGATCAGAGGAAGCGCATTGCGGACTCTCCGCCCGCTCGAGCCGGGCGCGCGCGGGAATATCCAACCGGCGATCTGCCAGTCGCCACGCGCCCACCGGTGCTGCCTCTTCGCATAGGAGTCGTACCGCGCGGGATACTCGTCGAAAACCTCGATGTCGGTTACGAGGGCTGTGCGCGCAAACAACCCCTCAAACAGGTCGTGACTCAACAGCGAGTTTTCGGGAACCCGCCCCGCCAGCGCCGCGTCGAATGCGTCTAGATCGTAGACGCCCTTGCCTGTGTAGATACCTTCGCCAAACAGATCCTGATAGACGTCGGAGACCGCGGTCGTGTAAGGATCGACGCCGGTGTTTCCCGAGACGATGCGGGAAAACCGCGAACGCGCGGCGCTTTCAAGCGAGATGCTCACGCGCGGCTGCAGGATTCCGTAGCCTTGCCTTACAAAGCCGCCCGCTGGATCGATCCGGGCTTGATTCAGCGGGTGCAGAATCGTCCCGATTAGGCGGCGCGCCGCGTCGCGGGGCAACTGCGTGTCGGAATCCAGTGTTATCACGTAGCGAATTTGAGGCAACGCGCCTGGTTCGCACGTTGAGATGACGAAGCTTGTGTCTTTCGCGCCTCGCAGCAATAGATTGAATTCGTGAAGCTTACCCCGCTTGCGTTCCCATCCCATCCACTTTTGCTCGGCGGGATTCCACTTTCGGCTTCGGTGGAACATATAGAAGCGCGCTGTTTCACCCTCGCGGCAATGAGCCGCGTTCAATTTCGCTACTCGCTCCTTGGCCGCTTCCAGGATCGCGTCATCGTCGGGCATCTTCTCTTGGGCGGCGTCCGGGAAGTCGCTCAGAAGAGCGAAGTGCAGGTGTGGATCCTGGTTGGCCAGATAACAAACCTCGAGACGTTCGAAAAGCTCCTGAACCACTTGTGCGTCCGACAGCAGCGTAGGCACGACGACCATCGTTCGCGCTGCTTCGGGTATTCCGGAAGAGAGGTCGATCTTCGGCAGCTTCCGAGGCAGGCTAACGGAGGTGACCAGCCAATTGAGAAGGCTCAGCGCCATATCGCCGGCGGGCACTGCGGTCAGGAGCCCGAGCACGGTTAACACGATCGCTCCCGCGCCAAGGCGCCACGCGAACAACAGAGGGATTACTAACAATAGAATCGTTCCGAGTGAAAGCGCGCCCAGATAGGCGAACGTTGAGCGCCCGCGTATCAGACGGGCCGTTCGTTCGGCGACGGCCGGTTTGTAACCGAACGCCCGCTCCAGTTCAACGCGGCCTTCATCGATCAGATACCAGCCAACGTGCTCGTGGCGATGATCGCGCGGGCCGGTTTCCGGCGTCCGTTGCGCTAATTGCAGGACCCTGCGCGCAACGTCGATTTCGACGGCCGCGGTTCGCTTTCCTATTCGCTCTATCACGTGGCGATAGCGGTCGCGCGTCTCAAAGTCCATCCGCCTGTAGGCGCCGGCCGGATCCTCCTTCAGCACCGGCTCGATCAGGCTGACGCTTTCAAAGAAGTCACGCCAGTCGATAGTCGAAAGCAAGCGCATGCTCGTGACCACGTTGGCGACGGTGACTTGTGACGCAGCCTGCCTCTGATGTTCGGTCCGAACTAGTTCCTCCGCGCTTTTCCCTTCGCGCCCGAGCCGGGTGTTGAGCCAGTCGATGGCGGAGCCCACCCCGGGATCCTGATCGCGCAAGCGTTGCGTAAATTGAGCGACGAAGGTAGCTGACAGCTTCCGCCGCTTGCCAAGCCGTCCGGTGAGGAGCGAGATAACGCCGGTCGCTTGCCCGAGGGCGGCGCGAATCACCGCATCCGCAAGTTCATCCGCCCGGCGCCGCTCATCGCGCGCGCTTATGACCCGAGTCGAGAGGCGGCGGAGGTTTTCGACCAGCGCGAGCCGCAACGTGATTGCGACAGCCCACAACTCGCCGATCGACAGGATCGTCTTGCGCTGATAAGCGAGTATGAATCGCTTCAAGTGATCCAAATCGAGGTGGCTGTCGGTGTGCGCGATCAGCGCCAGCGAAACTCCGTAGATGCGCGGAAATCCGGCGAGATCGCCGTCAGCCAGCATGGGCAGCTCCTTGTAGTAGCCGCGGGGGAGGTCGTGGCGTATTTCGCGGAGTTGCTCTTCGACTATGTGGAAATTGTCGACCAGCCAGTCGGCGGCCGGCGAAACGACGCGCTCTTCCTTTATGGACTGGGAGAGCGCACGGTAAGACTGGACGAGTCGCGCCGCGTTCTCCTCCAGGCGCGGAAGCAACAGTTTGGGCTTCCGAGACGCCACGACTCTGTGCCGTCCGGCCAGCCATTCCGCATACTCTTCAAGGCGCTCAATGCTGAACAGTTCTTCGCGAACCGGCTCTTCCTCCAGGTTGCCGTTTGAATGAGCCGCCATTTTGAAGCGCCTAGCCATGTTCCGAATTTCCTTTTAATGAAATGAACGAGGGGGCCGGCTTGAGCCTGAAGATCAATGTTATACACCAGAAGGGATGCAATGTTCATGGAAGCCGCCGGGCGCGATTCAAACACAACCGAGCGGCGCGATGATTATGAAAACGCCCCGCGCGATCCGTCACCCCGGAGGGGTGCGATGTTTATAGCCTCGGCGTCCGTCGCCCGTCCACGCGCCAGAGAGGCGTCTGGGGTTTGGCCGTTTTAGGGAAAGCCAAACGCAAATGCCGCGTTCGACTTCAGGTAAATCACAGGTCGGGAAGAGGGATTTATCCCCGCTCCTCACTGCTTACGATTCACTCACTTGCAGCAAGGCGGGGAGCGGGGAGAAATCCCTCTTCCCGACCTGTGATTTTTTGATATTTGGCGAACTAAGCCAATTTCTTCCTGCCAAAAGCGCAACGAAACGTGTATCAAACATTGCAACTCGATGACCCAGAATACGCCGAGTCAATAAGCGTCGCATGCCTCTGGGATGCGGAAGAGACTCCGGCCCGCCTATCCCCGCTCAATTGATTGCCGGGCCCGCAAAATTTCAACGGAGCAGTGAGCCCTTGCCACTACGGCCGTAGCAACACTGCCGAGCAGGAGACTGTTGACGTGATTGCGCGACCCTGACGATCCTAGAAATATGCACTCGGCTCCCCACTCCTCGGCGTCACTGACCAGAATCCGCTTTGGATCGCCGATTTCGATCTTTGACGACACGGTGAGATCGGCCGCGCGCAACCGCGCCGCCGCGGCCTTTGCCAGCCCCTCGAGCCAAGCCCTCGCTTCGATATGGTGATTCTCGATGCGTTGCGCGGCGTGTGGGGCGATTCGGCCAAGCAGGCCGAGCTTGTCTTCAACCGCGACGATTCTCACCTCGCTACCCATTGGCCAAGTTCGCGACGCCACGGTTGTCACCGCGGCCTGCGATGCGAGTGAGCCGTCAAGGCCGATCACCATGCGCACAGGGGAGCCCTGTTTCCAGACCGTACCGCGCGCGACACGAACAGAGCAGGGCGCCTCGCTCACAACTTTCTGTGAAACGCTGCCGAGTAAGAATCTGCCGAGCCCCGAACACCCTTGACACCCGACAACAATCAGATCCGAATCCCATTCATTAGCTTTCTTGAGAACCTCGCGGGCAGGCGAACCGGCAACGGCTTCAGCTTGCACGCGCCAATCGGCGAAGTATGACCTTAACCTGGCGGCGCCCTTGAGCGCCAATTCACGAGACGCCTCTAACACCTCATCCGGCAAGAAACTGACCGAGGGCGCCCTCTCGAGGACGGCCGCCGCCGCGGCCCCTGAATGTGACTGAACGCGCTCGACTCGCGGTGGAGGGGGCAACCATACCTCGGACACGGTTAGAACAAAGGCGTCAGCTTCGCGCGGAAGCCCCGCCCGTTGCAAATCGTCCAACGCCGAATCCGCGCAAGAGGAGCCATCGTAGCCGATGAATATCCTCATCATTCTTGAATTGCTCTTTGAACTGGTTGAACCCATAACGGCGTCTCCAAGTCCTCACCTCTTTTTTGGGCTAAGGCGCGGCTTAATCTGAATTTCCTTTGACACGAAACGGTTTCGCGAAGTGTCCTGAATGGACACATTCCGTTATCTGAGTGCAACGGATATGCCGTTCGAATCTCGAAGCTCCTGGAGCTAAGTTCAGCAAATGGGCCGATATTCGTGAGTTTGTGGGGTCGTCGTTGGGCGGTTTCCCGCACGGCTGTGGGAAAAGTCTTCACGGTTGTTGGACAGTTTTGCGTCGCGCCTCGCGAGGTTTGCTGTGTTGCCACGATCTCAAATGCCGGGCCGGGGAGGAAGGGCATAATCTCAAATGAGACTAACTCAACAACCAGCCAAGGGCTCCGCCCTTGATGTCCCGAGTGCGGAGTGCGGAGTTCGGAGTTCGGAGTGCGGAGTTCGGAGTTCGGAGTGCGGAGTTCGGAATGCCTGATCACGCGGTGGTCCCCCGGGGGGAAACGCGAACAGAATTCTCGTAACGATCGGCATAAACGACTAGGTTTTTTCGCAGACTGCGCTGCGAAAAAATGGCCCTTCGGGCAACCAATTCTCCCGCGCAGTCTGCGAAAAAGCGCGATCAGCTATC
>JAHFUG010000021.1:20600-31256 GCA_023265195.1 Blastocatellia bacterium
ATCAGCTATCGGTTAGCGGGTATCACTCAGACTCTGCCGGGCGACGAAGCTTTTGGATCAGTCCGGTAAGCATGCGTTTGACCTCGACGACTCGGTGGGCCGTTTGCTCATACATTTCATCGGAGATAAACCTCAAATCGCGAGCCAGTAAGACTAAGGAGGAGAAAAAATTGACTTTCCGTTTTGAGTTATGCGGCAGCACGAGATTAGGACCGCCCGTGAAGTGAGGACTTCACCGCAGCGGCGCAGAGATCGCTGAGATAGCCGCAGAGAGTAAGCGGCCTCTGCGTCCCTCTCCGCGGTCTCTGCGGCTCTACGGTGAACTCCATCGAAAAAGGGAACTTATTTTTTTACGCCCCCTTAATTAATCAAATTAGACAAACGCAGCCAAGACTTACTAACCAAGAGTGGGGCGTAGCACAAAAAGCAAAGCCCAACCACACAGCGGCTATTTACCGATCGACAGCGTTAGTCAACGCAACGCAAACCGGATGGCCATACTTGGACCCGACTGACATAGCCGCCGGATGCAGGAAGCTTGGCTCTTCGTGCGTTGCTATAGAAGTAAGCCGCGGCGCGGCCCGCGAGTTTTACTTCGTCCGCGAACAAAGCGAACAAAACAAGTCGATGAGCCTCCCCTTCCGGGCGCGGTAGCTTGACATCCTAATCCCGTCAATTTAGATTCTTCACCTGAGCTTTGCCTGTTTTCCCTAGTAAATCTCCGGAATATGAACAGGGACACGAAAACATGATTCTAAATGTGAGCCTACTGGATATTATCCGTCCCGTCTTAGACCATGTTGCTGATGAAACATTGAAGCAAGTACTTTATGAGAGCTTTATCGAGTCAAGCGAATCAGTAACGAAGATCGAGCAGTGTTTTTCTAACCTGCCGGCGAAGCGTTGGCCGGAAGAAGTTCTTTCGGGCTTCTTCAATTCCTGGAAAGCCAGTCATCTTAAAATGCTCGCTATCTATGGCCTATCTTGCCGCTTGCAGCGCCTGGCGCTCGCCTCGGATGGCCGCCGGCGCGAGCAGCTCTTTATTGCCGCCGCGCGAAACGGCGAGACTAGCTATGAAGACCTTGGTCTCGATGCCGGCGGCAAGACGCACGCCGAGCTCTATGATCGTTTCGCCGCCGCCTTCGTCAGCGGTTCAGCGTGGCGCCTCGAACAGTACTGCCTGCCGGACGCGCGCGGCTTCAGACAATGGATCTACCGCAATATGGTCGTCGACGATATCGGCGTGGGACTGCTTACCAACATTTTTTCCGAGATATACAACCACGCCGAGTATTCACTGGCGTTAGCGGCGTTTTCCGAGCTTGTTGACCGGCACTATGACTTCAGCGCGGATCAAAAGAGCCAGGCGCTCGGCTATATCAGCGTTCACGTCGATGGCGATACGGAAGTGGATCACTTCCGTGTCGTGGTCGAAGCATTCGAACGATACAACGAAGCGATAGGCGGCGCGACTGACTACGGAAGGGCCAGGAATCTTTTCAAGGAATACCTCGCGCGCCTTGGCTGCATTATGGAGGCGCTGAGACTCACCATGAAGCGCGAGATGCAAGGGGCTCAATCAGGCTGAACGTCCGCCGGTTGAGGAGGACAGTGCAATGCACTCGATCGTCGACTATCTCGAGAAACACTCGCACGACGGAGGCCGCCGGCCGTTTCTGGCCGAAAACGACCGCTCGCCGTCGTTCGAGGAGATGTTCTCGCTGGTCAAGAGAATGGCCTATTTTCTTTGCGCGAACGGGGTCGAAAAAGGCGACCGTGTAATCCTCCTGATCGAGGGCCGGATTGACCACCTTATCGCTTATTTCGCCTCAATGGCCGTCGGCGCGATTCCGATTCACCTGCACAACCAGCGGCCGCGCGCGTTCGTCGAGTTCGCGGCGCAAAACACGGGCGCGAAACTGGTGGTCACGCAAAACTACGCGGAAGGCTGGCTTGATTTTCCATGTCCGATTCGGCCATTCCCGGCGCTTGAGCAGGGCCATCCCGAGCACTGGACTGATGATCGCTCCGAGATCGCTTACATGATGTACACGAGCGGCACGACTGGGCGGCCCAAGGCGGTGATGACTTCGCAGTCGAACACGCTATTCACCGCAAACACCATTATCGACTTTGCGCGGTTGACCGGCGGCGAACGCGAGTTGATCTGCTTGCCGCTGTCGTTCACATTCGGTCTGGGCCATATTCACGCTCAGTTGATCCTTGGCGGACAGGCGCGGCTCTTTCAGTCGATGCGTGATACGCCCGCCATTCTCCACGCGATCGAGACGGACGGCGTCACTGGATTTCTCGCGTCCCCGGGTATGATCAAGGTGCTGGTGGAAGAATACGGGGACGAATTCGCGGCCAAGGGCGGGGGTCTCAGCTACATCGTTATCAACTGCACTCCGATGCCCGCGCCGTTGACCAGACGGCTGATGGGACTGCTGCCGAATACCCGGATCTACATGTATTACGGTTTGACCGAGGCGAGCCGGAGCGCCTACAACTTCTACAACGAGAATATCGAGAAAGTTGGCTGCACCGGGCGCGCGACTCGCGGCGTCGCCCTCAGAATCGATAATCCAAACCTCATTACCGGTGAGGGCGAAATCTGCATAAAAGGTCCGAACGTTATGTTGGGTTATTGGGGCGATGAAACGAAGGCAGGCATCGATGACGATGGCTGGTTTCACTCGGGCGATCTCGGCGTTATGGATGAGGACGGATTCATAACGGTCAAAGGGCGAGTTAAGGAGCAGATCAGCGTCGACGGAATGAAGTGCCAGCCGTTGGAACTGGAGGAGGTGCTGAACAGTCACGCGGTGGTCAGAGATTCGGCGGTCGTGGGAATCCCCGACGAACGTACTTATCAAACGGTTGGCGCCGCCATCGTCACTACGTCGACGGACCGCCGGGAGACGCTGATCGAGCTGCTGCAAGAGCATTGCAGCCGGAGTCTGGAAGCGTTCAAGGTGCCGAAGAAGTTCGTCTTTCTGGATGAAATTCCAAGGACCGAACTGGGCAAGATCAAGCGGCTGGAGATCGAGAGGTTGTTCGCCGCGGATCAGCAATGAATGAGCACTACGAACGTTACTACCGGCAATTCACCCCCGAGCGCTACGATAAGTTCGCGCAAGGCTTGGGGCGATTGATCGGGAGCAACTATAGGCTGAGCACTACTCCGCTGATCCTCACCAAACTGCGTTTTCAGCGATTGGTCGAAATCACGGATTCGGTCGTCAAGCTGCTCCAATCGCCTCGTTATCATGAAAAAGTCACCGAAAGCCCCTGGTTCCTGCCGCAAAACCGCATGCGGCCGTCTGATTATTTCGGCGATGTAGAGTTCCACGCCGGCGCCGAGGAAGAAAAGATCATCGAGATCAACTTCAACCCTCCAGGGCATGTGGGTCTGTTGGAAATCCTGGAGCAACAGTTTCTTGACGCCTTTGATCTCGCCGTAGCGCAGCGAGTCAACGAAGGCTTTGAGGAGGCCCTCGTGGAAGCGGTGACGGATCACTACAGATTCAGGAAAGTGGCGGTCGGCGTCAGTCACCTGCCGGCGAGCCAGCCCTATTACGCTCATTACAAATACTTCGAAGAGATGTTCGGCCGGCGTGGCGTGACGGCGACGGTTCTCTACGCTCGTGACGTTCAGGCCGATCGTGAAGGCTATCCCGTGTGGCGCGGCGAGCGATACGAGCGAGTGTTCAATCTGCTGATCGTCAAGACCTGGGAAGACAACCAGGACTTATTCGAGCAATACCGGCGGGTCTATGAGCGCCATCCCGAGATGTTCTTTCTCAATCCTCTGGGGTGGAAGCTCGGCACGAAGCGCTTCCTGGCTGAATGCCACAACCTTGCGCGTCAAGATTATGGTTTACCGGTTGACGACGTTGAGCGCATTCAGAGGGCTTCGTTGAAGACTCATCTGCTCTCTGACTTTTCGAGCGCCGAGGAAGTTGTCGAATGCTTCGGAGGTGAGCGCAACCTCGTGTTGAAGCCGCTGGACGGCTACCACGTGCAGGGTGTGGCGATACGGCCTTCAATGGAGAGGATCAAGCCGATATTCGATACTCAACGAGAGCGCTATGTCGTCCAGCAATATTTTCCGCCCGGCGTCATTCCGTGCATTTCAGCCGATGGAACCATAACCGAGAGGCTTTCATCGCTTAGGATGGGTTTTCTGAACGGGAAGTTCTTCGGCATGCGCGGCTATAACTTCACGTATCCGCCAACCCATGAAGAACTGACGCCGGTAGTCGTGGTGTGACGAGCTTGCCCGCGACGTCAAGAATGAACTCAATGCAGCCTTCGAGCACTTCTCGATGTTTTTCACCGAGAATAACCATGTTCTTGTTCCGCGGATAGGCCCATCGTCCCATAGTCGCCATGCTGAACCCCGCCTGTTTCGCTTCCTCGAGCGGCGATTTCATTACGGCGTCCCACAAAACCAGCGACGGCTTTTCCAATGCGGCCGCCATATGGCTAGGCCCAGTGTCGAAGCCAACGTACGCGTCGCTTGCCCAGAGCAGAGACATGACTTGCCTGATCGTCGTTTCAGGACTGAAGACCGGGAGATCTTTTTGCTCGAATGCGTTGTTGCCGAGTTGAAAGAAGCACACGCGGTTGCCCAATACTTCAATTAATTCGAGCCATCGATCCAGATACCAGGGAGATTCGGGGGCGCTTGACGATCTGCCGTAAGGGCATAAACAGACTACGGGCCGCTTCAGGTGGGAGAGAGCCCGCAAGCCCCACTGCATCTCGTCCGTTGTAAGGAAGAGCGAACCGTGGAGTTTGCGCGGGCGCAAGCCGTATGGCGCGCAGATGTTTTCAATTTCATGGCCGGACTGGCAGAAGTTATCCATCTCAGCGGCGACTTTCGCCGCGATTTCAGGATCCAGTTCATCGGCGTTCACGATCTCTTCGATATACGGATTGTTTTCCCACAGGGGGTACTCGGCGTCTCCTTCGATTCGTCCCCGCTCCGAATAGTCCAACGGAGAAGTCAACAAACGGAGAGGCCGCCCGATTCGCAGCGCGAACGACTCGACCAATCGGGTGTAGCAAACGAGGCTGCCGATGCCGATTTCGCCCGGCACAGCCAGATCGCAGCCATACTTATCGGCATAATACTTCGAATGAAGGAAGGGCTCAGTATCGAGGAATCTCGGCGGCTCTCGCCGTTCGATTGTTTCACTTTCACCTATGTTGCTTTTGTCCGGCGCCATGTCGCGATTCTATCACGAGAGTAAGATTCCTGTGTTTGGCTGCAACTTTGTGCGCCAAAAAGCCCTTGACTTGATTTTTTTTGGGTGATATAAAACACCCCGCTTAGTGGTATGAACACGACCATTAGCAGTGACAGCGGCGTGCATAGTCGCATCGGCATAATTAGAATAATCTTGAACGTTTGTATATTTGAGGATCGGCCGATTGGGGTTTGCGGTAGGTTGTCAGTGACGTCCCGAGGTTGGTGTCTTATTGCAATTATGCCTTAACTCGTGTTGTTTGCTCTTAAGAGAGGATCGAGTTGTCGTCTAAGCGAGGGGGATCGCGGACGTCCTGTTTCTTGTTCGCAAAAACAATGAAGATTGTTTTGAGTGAGGTGAAGACGTTTTCATTCGGAATGTAATTGAGCCGTCCGGGTGATTCAGCGTCTATGGGCGGGCTCAATGTCGAACAAGAGTTGGTGCGCGTTTTGAACGCTGGCCGGATTAGCCGGGACGAAACCGGTGCAAGGAGGTTTCATCGAGTTGAAGCGGCCCGCCCCACGCCGGTTCGAACGCGTTTTGATGATGATTCAACTGTTCGGCGTCGCTTCGCTGGTCATACTTCATTTTATTTTGGTTGCAGGCAGTCTCGGTAGAATTTCAATAGGAGGCGCTAACAATGAGTTGGAATGATCCTGACAAGGAAGATACGACAATCTATAAGGTAGTTGTAAACCACGAGGAGCAGTACTCGATATGGCCCGAGTACAAAGAGAACCCGTTGGGATGGAAAGATGTTGGAAAGGTGGGGCCGAAAGCCGAGTGCCTCGCCCACATAAAGGAAGTGTGGACGGACATGAGGCCCCTCAGCTTAAGAAAGAAGATGGAGGAGATGGCGAAGAATCCGCCGCCGCCACCTCCGCCGCCGGATCCGAACAGGCCTCGAGAGAAGAGCCTCGTGGACAGACTGTGCGAAGGCGAACATCCGGTGGAAGCCGGACTGCGTCCTGAAAAAACGGTGAAGCTGTTCAAAGAGGCTATAGACCGAAACTACGTTCATGTGAAGTTCACGGCGACCAAAGGCGGCACGGAACTGGGAGTCAGGCTGGACCGCGACGTCTGCGATTTCAGCAAAGCGGATTTTGAAAACGCCACTGGCTCCGTTCACGTGGAAGGTGGGTTGACCCTCGATTATGTGAAGGTCAGATGCGTAGCCGACATAGACCTGAAGACGCTCGAAGGCACGGGTCACCTGGTAAAGGTGGAAGAGACCGCTTAGAGCCGAGTTGAATCGCGATTTAACTCCGGGCTGAGGACCTCGAAGACCGAGGTTTGCGGCGCGTGGAGTTGCTGGGAGTTTGTGGTTGGGCTTCTAGTATTTTTGAAATCTTAACGAGGTTAAAGATGAGCGACCTGGGTTTGCTTGAAGCGGCGAAGAGCGGCAATCACGCCGAAGCCGAGAAGTTGATCAAGAGTGGGAATGATGTCAATCAACAAGATGAACAAGGCTGGACGCCCTTGAACTTTGCTTCGGGCCGGGGCGATCTTGCAATGGTCAAGCTGCTGGTCGACGGCGGCGCCGATATATTCAAAGTGGGCCGCGACCAACGCACGCCTTACATGATCGCGCTCGCGGCCGGCCGAGTATCGGTCGTGAAATACTTGAGAGAAATCGAGAAGGACTATCCGGGGGAGAAGCCGGCTCGTCCGGAACAGAAATACTGTAAAGCTTATCATCTTGCCGACCTGCGAAAGTTCTCCTCGTGGAGCGAGAGCCGGATCAACTGGAAGGAAAGCAAGGACGCCAATAAAGAGAAGACCGACGGTGACGCCGAGTCGGCCGCGTTCGCCGATGATAAGATCGTTTTCATTCACCAGGACTTCACCGTGACCGACGGCGTGTACCACAATGAGAACGTCATATTCAATCAGGTCGGCGGCGAGTGGAAAGAGTTTTGCGCGAGCTCATTGGGATTCAAAGTGCCGGACGATTTGGACCTGATCGTTCCGAACGAGAGTAACGGCTGATCGCCGCCGGCTGGAACGTTGTCGTCACCATCAGATGAGTGGCCGGCTAACTGAGGCGCGCGTGGTTCGGAGGACTAGATGAAACTCGGGGACGTTCTTAAGAAGGAGAGAGAGCGTAAGAAGCTGACCGCCGCCGATACGTCGGCGCGTCTGGGGATTTCAGTGGAGCAGTACGAGCAAATGGAGGCGGGTGACTCGCCCGCCGAGGAGTGGGGGCCCAGATTGGCGCTAATAGCGATCGAGTTGAAGACGCCTACCTCGAGGTTCATATCCGAGACCGGCAAATCCGCTCAAGCGAGGCAGTTCGAAGGTCAGTGCGGAAAATTGATCAAGACGCATCGTGAAAAGCGAGGCGTCGCGCAAAAGGATCTAGCAGAGAAACTGGGGATATCATCCTCAG
Organism: Blastocatellia bacterium; assembly: GCA_023265195.1. Classification (GTDB taxonomy): domain Bacteria; phylum Acidobacteriota; class Blastocatellia; order UBA7656; family UBA7656; genus QHVH01. The sequence goes on from JAHFUG010000021.1 coordinate 28,245, forward strand.
AGATGGAGTCCGTGGAGAACGGGAGCACTCCGCTGGAACTCTATGCGCCGCTTTTGCTATCGTTCGCCGAGGTGATAGATCAGCCGATCTTCAATCTATTCTATCCATGCGGATTGCCGCTGGAAAAACTAACCGACTATCCGTAAGGGGGCCTTTGCACAAAAAACCAGGTTTGACCCTACTTTTTGGGCGGGCGGGGATTCTGCACAAGAAAGTAAGATAGACCGGACCGAAACCGTTGCCTAATAGGAACGACTTGTCAAAATGCCAGCCGACTCCGCTGTTCAAGAAATGCCGTGCGGTCGTCCGGCAATAACCAATTCACGATCATGCTCTCGTTATTTAGTAATGCGAGTCCATTGGCGACTTCTTCATTCTGTCGATCTTGTTCCGTTAGACGCACAATCGCAACAGATTCAGTACCTTGCTGTGCATTGGCAATATCGGCGAACATATAGGCTGCCCAGCCAGCATGATCGCGTGCACGTCGTTTTTGCGTGATCGTGAAATCAACGGTTTCCATTACAACCAAATGTCCATTCTGTTGGACAAACGCCGGCCTGTGTTGCAGAGCCGCTGTGCCCCGTATGAAGATATTACGCCGAATTGGGTGGGGAACCAGAATCTCATTGGTTGCGAGTAACCCTCTATCTTCTAAAGAGGCCGCTACGTCATCAATAAGTGCGGCAACGGATTGTTCCGCGTCATCGGCAACTCCTATGGCTTGAGGGAACCCGCCCTCTGACACCACCAATGCATAGAGATAATCGACGACTTCATGAATTGTACCTTCCCCTACATCGTCCACTTCTCCCCCTGGTACGACTCGATAGTGTGAACCGCTCTTTTGGGCTACTTCGGACAGATTTGTCTTCCGCATTTCCTTTCGCCAAAAGGCAACCCATTGCTTGTATACGCTCGGATAGGGGAATGGCCTTAGTCGCCTCCCATCTATTTCGCCGCTATCAAGTTCGCCAAAAAACCGCGCCGCGGTTCCCCCGGCAGCCTCAACCAATATCCCAATATTGCGCGGCTCATTGCGAAATAGATCAGTTATATGCTGTGCTACCCAGTATCGCGCGCTCATGATGGTTCTCCTGCCGTATTCAGTTGGCCCCAGGCTCCTGCATCCACTAAGGGGAAAGATGTCCTGTGATCATAAACAAGCTGCATTAGTCTCCGACGCCGCTCTAATAGGAAAGTGGAACAGAACTCAACCTGGTCCGCCGGAAGACCGACTTCGGAGGCCGCTTGTACGCATTCCCGAATAAAGAACTCTGGAACCTGACGAATCCGTTCATTCCATTCTAACATTCCATCAATAGACGGCAAGCGGCTAGCAAGACAATGATCGCCAATTCCAAGGTTATTGGTAACAGCGGTCAGGCGGTTGGGACCGTCTGCGAAAAACGCATGGCTGTGATCGAATACATGGATACGATTAGAATCTACGTCGAAGGCGATATTGCTTGCATGACGATCATCGTTAACAATCCAAATATCGAAAAGCACAATCGCAGAGGCAATAGTAGGATGAGCCGCAACCAGTGCTTCCGTGTCGGACGGAGGAAGGTCTTCACCAGCCAACAAGAAATTCAGCGATACATAATGAGAGCGCGCATTATGTTCTATGATGAATCCCGGTGGGCCGGGAAGGAGGATGCTGCGTGCAAGAAGACTACAGAGCAATTCGTTCGCCACGACATACGGCAAATCAGCCGATGCCGCCTTGGCAATTCCAGCAATGCCCACATGCAATGAATGAGTAGCACCGACTCCGACAGGGCCACCAACTGCCCAGATTTTATATTGCGTAGCAGGCATAAGGCGGCTCATTCTATCATGAACGTTACAAGTAGGGGGATGATGGAAAAGCGGCCTGTTCCAACTGATTGATCTCAACAAAAAAAGACAGAGGCATCTATCACCCCTGTCTGAAAAATCATATTTGATAGTAACGACTTTCTGAGAACTTCGGCTCAATCCCAAACTCAAACATTGATTGAATCAGGCAACATATGGCAGAGAACCTTACATAAAGCGTCATTGATCTGCGCAGGCTCGCCTTTTCTTCTCAGTCTCCCGCCGAATTTCGCTTTGATCATTCCAAAGGTAGACTCCACGTTTGACCGCTTGTGATACTTCGCTAGAACTCTCCGCGATTCATCGAAAATATGTGAAACATCTTTTCGAACACTCCCCCGGCGGCCCCAGTCGCATTCGACTTGAAGGCTATGAGGGGCGTGGCGCCCGTCTTGGCAACCGCTTCGTGATTTTCCGTTCCCGAATACGCCTTGTCCGCTGATATTTCCTTAATGTCAAAGTTGGCTGCGGTCTTCTCAACAAGGCCAGGAAGTTAAGGCGAGTCATTCGCGTTGCGGTCTGTTATCTCAACGGCGGTGACCACGTTCGTCTAGACACCACACATTAGGTGCATCTTGAGCCAAACATGATAGTCAACTTCCTTGCCATGCTTCGCGTTGAACCATCGCGCATATTGGCCGGGGGCTTACTCTGTGCGATTCTCTCAGCGATCTCTGCCTCTGACGTGAAGTCCTGACTTCCCCGGCGGTCCGCATCTCGAGCTGGCGCAATAACTCAAAATGGGAACTTATTTCTTACGCTCCCTAAAATCAGCCTCACAGCTTGTAGAGTCCGGTGTGCGCCGCTGATTTCCTCTATAGTTCCACGTCTCTAGAGACTGCCATTGCCTCAATATCAGACGGAGCTATTTGAATTGATAGCTCTTGCTTTCCTTCGTTCGCCCATTGGTTACCGTGAAAGCCTTTTTTGCCGCGTCGGCCGACACCGCGATCATATACGCCGCATCCGGCTCTTCATCCAGGTTTGCGATGAATTCCACGGGCGCGTTCTGCTCCGCCGTCGCGGCTACATTGCGGTGAAGCTGGTAGAGCGCTTTGAGCGAAGGGGTCTCCTTCAGCCACTTGATCGCATCCGGGTGCCCGCCTTTCTTCGGGCCGTTGTTCATTACCGCGACCGTGGGACGAATGC
>JAHFUG010000182.1:0-1769 GCA_023265195.1 Blastocatellia bacterium
GAAGGCTCAAGGACGAGGAGGCCGATTACATACCGGTTGAAACCTATTACAAAATCTGCGGCGAAGAGAACTTGAGCGATGCGGACATTCGGGAGTCTTTGCTCGATCTGCTGCACGATCTGGGTGTAGTCATACGCTTTCCCGGCGATACACAGGTGCTCAATCCGCGCTGGGTGACGCAGGGAGTGTACGGCTTGCTGACTTCAGCGGAGCTTGTCAAAGCGCAAGGCCGGTTCGATCTGAACGACATGGCCAATATCCTCGCGAGCTTGCCGGATGCGAAGACCCGCTACCCGCAATACACCCACGAACGGTTGATCAAGGTGATGAAACATTTCGAGCTGTGCTTCGAGTTTACCAACCGCGAAGGCCATTACCTGATCCCTCGGCACCTGCACGACAACGAATTGGACATCCCGTGGGACGACGCCGATGCGCTGAAGTTTCAATATCATTTTGTCGAGACTCTGCCAGACAGCATTATTTCGCGCTTCATCGTTCGGATGAATCAGTACATCGAACGGCAGTATTACTGGAAGAACGGCGTCTTCCTGCGCGACGGCGAGAATCGGGCTAAGATCAAAGCCGATCTGGTGGACCGCAGGATATTCATCACGATCATCGGGAAAGAGCACAGCCGCCGCGCGTTTCTCGCGGTGATCCGCTCGGCGTTCGAGGAGATCAACCGCAACTTCAAAATCGAGATCAGGCAGATGATTCCCGTGCCTGGCTTTCCGCAAGTACTGGTCTCGTACAAGGAGTTGCTCGTCCACGAAGAGATGAACGAACCGGAGATCGTCATCCCAGAATTGCGGAAGAAGGTTTCAGTCAGAGAACTGCTCGACGGAGTGGAAGAGTTGAGCACTCGGATGCAACGGCGCGAACGGGACTTTGAGGAAAGAAGATTCCCCGAACGCGTGCGTGAAGATGAGGTTCAACGCCCCTCACCCCACCCCCTCCCTCAGGTGAAGAATAACCCTGTTGGTTCGCTAATGTCGTTTGTCTTCGCCTTCGTTTTTCTGCTCGCCGCCATCGTCGCCGCGGCAGTAGCGATTAGCAAATGGGTTTCGGTCACCGCTGGAGTCATGACTTCCGTTGTTATGATTGCCGCGTTGCTGGCAATCGGCATCGTCGGCGCAATGCAATTACGCAACGATGACCGCATTTCAGAAGAAGGACTTCTGAAGGTGGTGATCGAGTCGTACAAGCGCTTGCCCTTGCTCAGGGGTAAGAGCGGATCGGAGTGATCCTCTCAGGCCCTCCGTAGGAATTCCGGCCCCGCCCTCCGTTAGGAGGGCCGGCCCCGCCCTCCGTTAGGAGGGCCGGCCCTCCGTTAGGAGGGCAATGTTTATAGAGGAATCGGCAGTGGCATTCGCCCTCCGTTAGGAGGGCCATGTTTATAGCAAGAATCGGCAGTAGGATTCGCCCTCCGTTAGGAGGGCCATGTCGATCTGTATTTTCACGCGAACAATAATGGCTGGCTCCATCTTAAGGAACACATGGCCCTCCTACGGAGGGCGGAACGTACCACCACACCTGCCATACACATGGCCCTCCTACGGAGGGCGGAACATCCCACCACTCCTGCTATAAACATGGCCCTCCTACGGAGGGCGGAACGTCCACCACTCCTGCTATAAACATGACACTCCTACGGAGGGCGGAAGAAAATGGCCAAACTCCAGACCCTGCTAAAGCCGGGTGAGAATGACAGGAGCCTAAGGATCCGTTTGATCAAAGAGGCGAATCCCGAATATGAGGGAAGGTGA
>JAHFUG010000182.1:1869-13409 GCA_023265195.1 Blastocatellia bacterium
CTCCTACGGAGGGCGGAAGAAAATGGCCAAACTCCAGACCCTGCTAAAGCCGGGTGAGAATGACAGGAGCCTAAGGATCCGTTTGATCAAAGAGGCGAATCCCGAATATGAGGGAAGGTGATAGTCGTCATCGGCCAAAAGCTCACACCATCACCTCGGCTTTCGAAGAAATGCTCCTGGATAGCCAGCCACGTCTAGTTTATCGTAGTGCTCCCTCACCCATCGCTCGATCTCTTCTCGATGCTGTACCTTCTGGAGCCGCGATAAGACCACCACCTTCGGCGCTTGAGACTCGATCTCCGCGAGCACCGACTCAAACCCCGCTCCCTTTGAAGCGGCGATGTATTCGTCCTTGCCCCAATCGAAGAATATGTAAGGACTCGCGTTTGGAATGTTGAGCAAAACAAGTATCTCAGTCGCGCCGTGCACATAGATGTGCTCGCCCGGGCCTAAGAGATCTGATATCCGCGAGACATTTTGAATCTGCGTCTGAACGGATGGTCCGAAGTACGCTCTGTACACCAACCCGCGCCCGAGGGCGATCACGACGATTAATACGAGCGCCAAGCGGCCTATCATTTCGTTATTTTTCACACGCCCTGTTGCCAACACAAGAAACGCGCCGGCAAAGACGCCGATGAACGGGAACAACGGAATCAAATCAGGGCCCGATTGGAAATTAATGAGGCAGAAGATCAGATAGACGAGCGGCGCGATCAGCATTGCTTCATGCAGATGCTCGCTCTCCTTCGCTTCGCCGGGCGGCCGTGACCTGAAACGTTTTATGAAGAAGCCCGCAAAGCCGATCATGCCGGCCGCCACAAGAATCATGTCCCAACCGAACACTCGCAGGCCGATTCTCCAAAGATGGACCGCCGCGTCACCAAGACTCCTCGCGGTTCTTGGCGCATACACGCTGTAGTTGAAAACAATAGTCCATCGCCAGAGATCGCCGAGCGCGCCTCGCCAGTAGAAATAAACGACGAGCGCAAGCAGTGGAATAGCGCCGCCGGCCAGCGCCTTCGCGGCGCGCCCGTCAGTCCACTTCGTCAAGTATTTCGAAAAAACCAAAAGACAAACTCCGGCGAACAACAATCCCGGCTGCCAGCACAGGAAGGACAACATCGAGCAGAATCCGGCCAAGAAAGGTCTCGCTCGAATGACGAAAAGAAGCGACAGCATTCCGAAGAGGATCATCGCCAGCTTGGGTTCCGTACCGCCCGCCATCCACTCGCAGAAATGATCGGACATCAGAGGAATGGCGCAGGCTACGAGCGCGGCGGCTCGATTGCGGAGACAAGGCTCCGCGACGAGAAAAACCACCGACGTCAATCCGCCGACCAGCAGTACCTCCAAGGCTCGAATAGCCAGCACATCGCGAACGCCAATCAATCTTCCACACAGAATACCAAGCACGCTGAGGTAAGCGGCGCCTGGCGTTTTGATCTCGACCACGTCGCGATAGGGAATCTGACCGCGAACGATGCTCTGCGCCACATAATCCCAGATAGCTTCATCGCCGCCCTCGCTCTGAGTAAAAGGGCGATACGCCTGCATCAAGAGAATCGCGAACAGAAACACCGCAAGCGCAATTAGCCAGGCCGGCCGAGATTGAACCCAATGATTCCACTGGCCATCGATCCAGCGGCCTGCTCGAGAGGTTGAGCTTGCTTCAGCCAAAGACGACTCCTCACAGCCGAGCGATTTCGCGGATAACCAGCTTCTCGAAGTGAATGGCGCCGGACGGGTTCTTCTCGACAGCGTTGATGAAAAGATTCACCCGATCGGAATCGAGCGTTCTGAAGATCATTTCCATGTGTTGCATCTCGGTTGAAGCCTTGATGCGCGATTGCTTGAGCCACATTCCGGTCTTTTGGGCGCTGACGACAAGCTCAACGTCTTGATCCAATCGAGCAACGTCGAAGCTCAACTGATAAGCCGTTCCCGCCTGTACATCCACTGATCGGAATCCCAGAGAACCGGCGCCGGGCATTGCGGTCAGTCCTTCCGGACCTGCGTCCCATATCGTTCGGGCATCGGCGATTTGTTCCCGCGAAACATACCCGCGCCATCTTTGAAAGAAGTAGTAGTTCTTCGGCTGCAGAGCGCGATAACTCGGATCCGTTCCCGTGTAGTAAATCTGAAAGTTCCCGTAAGGAGTATCTTCGACCGAGCCGACCAAATGGAAACTCTGATCCAGATCGCGCGCCCAGTAGTCAGGGCTCTTCGGGCGCACGATCAAAGCGAACTCCTTGCCGTCTATATCGACCGCTTCGGCCATCCTCCGCTCGATGGTGGCGAAGCACTCGTCCTTCTCTGGAAACGCGAGCCAAAGAACCGGCGCCTTCACCGCCACGGGGCATACGCCGTTTGGAACAATGTTTCTTAAGACGCTTTGCACGTCCGCGAAGGAAGCAAGATCCGGGTTCCGCGCTTCCCGGCTGTATCTAACGTACTGCCGCACTAACAGCCCGCCGTACGCCAAGCCAATCAAAATCAGAACAGCCGTCTTCATCAATCGGACCAGCCGAACATCGCACAGCCGCGTGGCAAGCCCGCGACCGCTCCAGTCCCACGCGTCGCAAAGCAGGACTGAGCCGCAGAGTGAGTACCACGTCACGAGATGCGCGTTGTAATAACCTGCCTTGTGCGCGATCACGGCGAAGAACATCGCCGAGCAAATGGCGACGAGGAAGAGTCTCGAACGAGGATCGTCGATTCGGCAAGGCTGACTGGGGTCCGAGATGCTTCGCCGGCTCCATAGCCTTGTAGCGCAACGAATCGCGAGATAAACAAAGCCCGCCACGGCGAGAAACTGGAACAGATGAAGCAAAGTACGAGGCACATTCGGGAACGTAACATCATACGCGTTGCACCAGCGAATATAGCGCCGAGGCTCATCGAGCAGGTTGTACCACCATCCTAACGGTGAAAACACCGAGAAGTGCAGATTGTCGTCGCGGTATTGGAGCCGAAAGTTCTTGAAGTCAACCGCGATGTAGATCAATTCGTAAGCCATTACCGCGAACGCGCCGGCAAGAAACTGGTAGAGACTTCTTTGTTTGAAAACGGCAAGGCCGCGCCTCACGAGCATCAACAGGCATATTGCGCCAATCATATAGCAGATGCTGGAATGACACATCACCCCAGCGCCTGCCGCGAGGCCGGCCGCGATGAAAAGCTTCCCGCTCTTGCGTCGCTCAGCCGCTTCATATAACAGGAAAGCCGTCAGCGCGAGCGCTTCGGCCGCGTAGTCGTTGCGCAGCAGCCTCGCACGCTCAAAGACCGTTTGATCGGAGATTATCAGGGTCACCGCGATCAAGCCTGCCCGGATGTCGAACAGTCTTCTTCCGATCAGAAAGACCATCAAGAGAGCGGCGACAAACGTTATGAGATTGAACGCGCGGCCTTGCGGAACTCCAAAGCCAAACACTTTCAAGAAGCCCGATAGCGCCGCGAAGTAGAGCGGAGTCAAGCTGTGCCAGACGTTTTCAATGTTGCCGCCCAGATAGCGGTACATGGGTAGAGCAAGCTTACCGCGGTTGAGCATCTCATAAGACACTTGGAGCGTGTAAGACTCATCGGTCTCATAGACGGGAACCTCGCCAAGCCGCTGAGCCGCGGCCAGAATGAAGCCGCCGACCAAAGCGGCAAGAATCAGGAAACCGGCGAGTGTTTTCATTGAAAAGGTCATAAGAAGGAATTGATGAATGATGAAGGGGAATTGAGGGGAATTGATGATTGATGATTGATGAACGAGGGAGGGGAATTGCGGATTGCGGATTGCGGATTGCGGATTGTGGATTGCGGATTGCGGATTGCGGATTGATGCTACATTTATCAATCATCAATTCCCTCCCTCGTTCATCAATCATCAATCATCAATCATCAATCATCAATTCCCCTTCATCAATCATCATTCATCAATTCCCCCTCATCAATCATCAATTTGCAATCATCAATTCCCCTCGTGCCTTTCGTCGCGAGAACGATCGTTGAGAGTCCGAATGGCAGCGCAAACCACCTTAGCGCGAGCGCCTCCATTCCGAGCACCCTCGTGAACACGTTGTTCATCCAGCCGGCTACCGGCCTGACGTCGGATTCTTCACTTCGCTTGAGACGAGAGAGAATCCTATGCAAGGCGGCAAGCCCGAAAAGAAACGTATTCGCGTAGGTGGCCCTCTTGATGTCGAAGCCGTTCCGCGACAGCAGGCCCTTCAATTCCTGCCGCGTGTAGCGGTGGCGCGTAGCCACCGCGATGTCGTGCGAACCCCGCATCCACTCATAAGCCGGCTCTCGAATAAAGAAGACTCCACCCGGTTTGAGCACCCGATGGATTTCGGATACTGCTTTAGCCGCTCGGTCGTCGTCCAACTGATAGATCACGTCAAAACACGAGACGAAGTCGAATTCGCTTCTACCAAAAGGAAGCGCGTCGGCCGACGCGACGGCGACCGTGTCGACTCCGCGCATTTTCCAAAAGGCGGCCGCGTGCGCGGAAACATCGACACCGTAAGCTTGCGTTGGACGATACCGGCCCCTAAGCCACGCAAGCGAGTAACCCGTGCCACACCCGACGTCTAGAAATCGAAAATTGCTTCGACCCATCAACTCGGCGTCGAGAATCGAAGCGGTGATTCCTCGCATGCCCTGAAACCACCAAAGGCGATCCTCCAACTCGAACATCGCACTGTATTCTTCGATTCGCATCGCGAGAAATTGGACGGCGGGATCAAAGCAGATTCAGCGCTTGTCGTCTTGTTTTGTCGAAGCGCGGGCCGCGGCCGGAGGGTCCTGCTCCGGGAACTCAAGTTGGGCCTGGCGCTTGACGACCAGCCTCCACCAGAGCCGGCTCAAATCGGTGAATGTCTTGAACAGCCGTTTGAAATTAAAGAATTGGGACTTGCCATAGGCCCGGTGAAAGTGATGAACCGGAGCTTCGGCGAACCGAAGGCCCGCGTCCTGAAAGCACTTGATCATCTCCACGCAAATAGTTCCGCTCGTCGAAGACAGGCGCACTCGGTTGTAGCAGGCCCGGCGCACCAAACGAAAGTCACAGTCAACGTCCGATATCTTTATTCCAAATGCGAACCTGACCGCCTCGCAATACAGCTTGCCGATCCAAACCCGATGGAGCGGATCCGAACGGCTGATCTTGTATCCGTTGACCACGTCGACGCCGCTCGTCATGAGCTTCGCGAGATCCTCGAGCTCGCGCACGTCATATTGCGCGTCGCCGTCGGTGTAAAAGACAAGGTCCTTTGTCGCGCTGGCGAACCCCGTCCGCAGCGCCGCTCCGTAACCCATATTCGTTGGATGGTTGACGACCCGAAAGCGCGGATAGAGCGTCTCGAGTTCCGACAGAACTTGCGCCGTATGGTCGCCGCTTCCATCGTTGACGACTATTATCTCGTAATCGCCGGTAAGCTTTCGGCAGGTTCGATCGGCCAGCACGACAAGACTTGCTATCGTCCCGGCGTCGTTATATGCGGGAAAGAACACGCTGATACTTTGGCTGCTCATCACTAATAACTCTCAAGGCTACTCATCGGACTCGCCGGCCTGCCTGCGCTGGACGCGCCGCAAGACATCAACGGCTTCGGATTCCCCGCTCGGCGTGATCCTCTTGTAGAAGGGATCCGCAAGCGCCTCGTCCAGCGGGATAAACCGGACGCCCATTCGCTTACAGAACTCGAGTATCTCATCCAGGTTGTCGCAGGTGAACTGAGTCGCCTCGATCATCATGATGTGTTTGACGTCGCGGCCGGTCAGCTCCTTAGCGAGGAGTCTCGCCCGCCACGCGGAGTCGACCAGTAGCGGAGTGAAATAGCTCTTGATCAAATTCGCGCAGTTCTGGTCGCCTCGCGAACGCGCCTTGCAAAACAGCTCGCTGAACTTCCAGTCACAACTGTCGATGGTGGCTGGTACGTCGGCATAGCCGTTCTTACTCAAATATGCGTTAACGTAGGACCGGTCGCCGGCGTTCAGACTCTTCAGCCTTGGAAAGCGAAAGTATTTTCGGCGTTGTCCCGCGTCCGCCATCAAGGGCGCCAAAACCCGCTCGCTTCGCCTGAGGTCTTCGACGAATTCATCCTGGCTGAAACTGCGGGCCTTGCGCCGCTCGAATGTCAGGCTTCCAAGTTGATTGCCGGCCTTCAGCCATTGTTCCTGAAGAACGGGGTCGATCCACTTGCCGGCCACGAAGTCCACCGTTGAAGGGATGTCATTCGCCTTCAAAGCGCTGACGATCTTGTGAAAGTTCTCGACGTTGTTCTCTTCCCTGCACCAGTAATCCTCTTCGTCCGGCTGGCCGCTGCTCGAGCGGACCATTCCATTGATCGTCAGCGCGACCTCGAGACCTTCGAGCGCGCGATCGGCTTCCGACTCTCCCCTACCTTTTGCTTTTATGAGTTCGCGCAATTCGGCAATGGCGTTCAGATCGTGCATGCACCCGGCCAGCGGTTGGTTGTTCTTCGTCCGCCGCAGAGAAGAGCAGCCGGACGCAGCGAATACCGCTAAGCCGATCAGAATGACTATTGCTCTCATCGTGCTTTTTCTCTGAATCGAGCTAGGAGAACGGCCGGAGGGTCTTGTCGATCTGGTAACTCCGATCGGACGCGGCGCTTTGATCTCGCGAGATGTTAGTTCCATGAAGTGAAAAGTGACAGGCCGGTCATTCTACCGTCCGAATGACGTGATGATCAAGTTGTCAGTTTTCTTGGTTGTCTAACGGTTTTAAAGAGGTATAGCGGAAAGAGGATTGGACAGGTAAAAGCAAGGTAGGCATGACTAGACATCCACCCTAAGCGGAGGAGCGGTAGCCACCTTGGAGTGCGGCGACTTGTCGCCGCTTTGGCGCCCCTCAGTAGGAGGGCGAATGCTATGTCCGATTCCTACTCCAAACATCGCCCCCCCAAACGGAGGGCCCAACCTCGATTCATCGCGGTCTGGAGTCTGGGCAATTCCATTCCCGCGCCCTCCGTTAGGAGGGCAATGTTTATAGCAAGGATCGGCGCCAACATCCCCCCTCCGTAGGAGCGCCATGTTCCCATCTGTGTTTCAAGCGAACAATAAGACTGCCTCCATTTCAGAGAACACATGGCCCTCCTACGGAGGGCGGAGCGTCCCGCCACACCTACTATAACCATGACTTTCCTACGGAGGGGCGGAAGAAATGGCCAAAATCCAGTGCCCTCCTAACGGAGGGCGGAGCGTCCCACCACACTTACTATAAACATGACCCTCCTACGGAGGGGCGGAAGAAATGGCCAAAATCCAGATCGCCCCCCTAACGGAGGGCGAACGCTACGTCCGATTCATGCTACAGACACAAACCGAAAACTGACCGTCAATGCGAATTCTCGGATGTCCGCTCGAGGACCACCACCTCGTCGAAGCGTCTTGTTTCTTTGAAGTTGTTTTCAATGTACTCTCGCATCGGATCATACCTCTCCGACGCTCGCTCCCTATCGCTTGTCACAATCAGGCTTATCGCTTTGTTCCGCAGCGCCGTTAGAGTCCTCTCTCGCTCGGCCTGGGTCACGCCGACGCCGCCCCAGAACTGAGCGCCCGATGGATTGTTCCTTGCCGAAAGAAAAAGAAACGAAGAGCCGGCGTATGACTCGGCAAAAAAGAAACCTCCAGGCGGGACTCGCTCTTGAATGAAGGCCACGACGTCATCGATCTCTTTGGCGGTCTTCTCGGGAAAGTAGACGCCGCCGCCTCGCGCCGACGTCAATCGAGTGTCGCTCTTGAACGTCAGCCCGCGATTCAAGAAGCTGGCGAAGAAAACTCGCGATCCAATGGCGAAGAACGCCAACGGCAGAATTGCAACTGCAAGCTTCGCGGGCCACACACGTCCAAACCGTCGTTCGAATACGGGCTTTCCAACAAAGAGCAGATAGAATAACGCGGGTACGGCGAAAGGCATCGACGCAATGGCTTGCTCTCGCGCGAAGCGGGGAAACGCCTCGAGAAAAGATGCGAGAGCGATGATCGAGAAGATTCCCAATGTCCTTCTTTGATCCGGACTGATTCGGCCCGCAATAGCGCACGCGGCCACCGCCGAGATGATCACCAGCACGGGGCCATAGAAGATGAGTTGATCGATCGACGACTGGCCCGCGAACAGCGCGAACGTGATCGCTAAGACCATAAATGCCGCCCAATAAATGGCGGGCGCTGCTGTTATCAGGGTCGAACCAATCACTTTCGATTTAGCGCCGGAGGCCAATGCAAGCGCGAGAGACGACTTCTTGACGGTCGCGTTCTTGGCTAAGGAGGGCGATTCTTCAGGAGGGGCGGCCACGGAGGGCCGCCCGTACATTGATTCATCGAAGACCTGCTCATATCTCGAACGAGAGCCTCTTAACGCCTCTAATCGAGTTGCCCCCCACGCGGCCGACAGCAGCGCTACCAAAAAGAGCAACGGCGCGGCAGGCGAAGGAGCCGCCGCCAGCCTGGCCACCAGGAATTCTCCTGGCCCGAACAAGAGGCTCTTAATCATCGCCGGCAAAGCGCCCTTCACCCACAGGTAAACAATCACGGGAACAACGGGCGCTAAAAAGCCGGCTATCAACAAGCCAGGTCTCTTGAGATAGCGCTCGTAGTGGTCGCCTCGCAGGCGCGCCACGCCGTTCGGAATCAATTCAAGGGCGAGAACGCCAAACAACGTGTACGCGCCTATGTTGTGCTTGAACAGTGCGAGTAACCCAATCGACAACCCGGCGGCAAAGACCAGGAAGACGTTCTTCCGCCTGTGGGATCGCAGCACGCAGAATAGCGCGATCGCCAGGAACAGAGCGCCGTAGTGCATCGGCACGGCTTTGAACGGCCCGTTTGGCCTCAACCACACTATTGATGAAAGACCCGCCGCGACCGCCCATATTCGAGGCATCGCGATCCTTGCGCCCGCATACGTGATCAGCGAAGCGGCGAGCTTGAAGATCAAGACTCCGAAGAGAGCCGAATACAATGAAACGCCTGACAGCTTGAACAACGCGGCGTTGAGATACACCGTTCCAGGCGGGTAGAGCGTATGAAAATCCAGGTATGGAGTCTCGCCCGCCAGCACTCGCTCGGCGCCGTACAGGTTGTAGCCTATTGAATATGAGAGCGTGGTCTCCCGGTTGAAGAGCGAGCCGTAGACCGCGGCGGTCACTACAAGAACAACCAGCCCGGCTGCCGCTTCCTTGATTACTTCTTTCTTGAGATCAGTCACGGTTGTCCCGCTTAGGAGGAGTAAAACAGATAAGTTTCCTTTTTGAAGGAGTGCACCGCGGAGGCGCAGAGAACGCGGAGAGGGACGCAGAGCGAGCTTACTCTCCGCGGCTCTCTCAGCGATCTCCGCGCCTCCGCGGTGAACTCCTAACTTCACCGGCGGGCCTCATCTCGCGCCGCCGCATTACTCAAAACGCGGAGTTGTTCTCTTACGCCTCCGTTGGTCGCTTATGCCGATCGTTACGAGAATTTTGTTCGCGTTTCTCCCGAGGACCACCGCGTGATCCGGCATTCCGAACTCCGAACTCCGCACTCCGCACTCGGGATATCAAGGGCGGAGCCCTTGGCTAGTTAGTTAGCCATTCAGGCGAATGCTATGTCAGTCATTGCGGCTGTAGACCTCGATGCCGGCGATCCTTCCGATCGAGTGATAGTCAGCATCCAAAATGCGCCTGAACACTCCCTGCTCGCTCAGATTGTCTGGTATTAGAACAAGCTTCAATCTTCCTTCGGCCATCATCCGCGGCGGCTCTCCACGATCCTCATCGCCGATACCGACTGAATCCCACCACAAGAGCTTCGTTGGATTCTTGCGGTTGGCGAGAAAGTAGAACCCGCCACCCCGCCTTGCGAATGAAAACATCGAATCCCCCTCCGCGCTGTTGCTGGTTATCAGTCTCGTCATCTCTTCGATCATTTCAGCGTCGCGCGGATTTGTTCGAACTCCCTCAGCGCGATCTACCGCAATGGGCGTGCGATCGATCAAATTGAAGCCGCCTTCGAACTGAGGGCGCCAGGTCGCGTCAATTCCCACCGCCGCAAGCACGATCAAAGGCGCCGCGGAGCAAAGCCACGCTGCCTGCGTCGATCGAGACGCTGCTCCAAGCCTTGACGCAAACTCAGCGCCTATTCGATGAGCAGCCAGCGCGCCGAGCAGAAAGACAGGGGGAAGCACTCGAACGAGGTGATAGTAATCCGCCCGCGGATAGACCTCCGAATAAGCTCCCAGAGCAAACACAAGGACAACTATCAACGAACCGTTCCTGGACCACCACTCCTTCAGCAGCTCGCGGCTTCGAAATGAGCTCTTCGCGCTCCAAATTAGCCATATCGCGATCACGCTGAAGAGCGCCGGCGGCAAGTAAGCAACCGCGGCGGAGGCGGAGTCTTTGAACAACAGACCCCGCCCCGGGATGAGAATGATCGTTGCGCCCAGAGCTACGACAGCAATCACGAAAACCCCGGCCAAAGCAGGCGCCTTCCTGGCCAGAACAATCGCGGCGCCGACTGCAACCGCGGACGCAACCAGGCACGGCAGCGCCAACCTGATCGACGGCAATCCCACAGCTCTCTCTTCGCTGTAGTCCGCCGCGTGATGCAAAAAGTGCGCGATCATCGGGATCAGCGCGCCCTTCGATGCAAGGTGAACAAGCATCGCGGCTGCAATCACGCCGAAGCCGGTCAACATGATCATCAATCTTCGAACCGGCATTGAAACGGCTCGCGCCGGCGAGTCATTTGAATTCGACTTGATCCATTCCCTCAAGAGGAGCGCGCCCGATCCGAGTCCCAATAGCGCAAGTCCTACGTTGTACTTGAAAACAAACACTGCTCCTATCGCAAGCCCGCACAGGAACAGCCAGCGCTTCGAGCCTGCCTCTTCGTACTTGAGCATGAAAACCAGTCCGAGAAGAACGAAGAGCATTGAGTATTGAGTAGGGTGAACGTTGAAGATGTATCGATGGCCAAGCCACGACAGGGTCAGCGCCACTGGAGCCAACGACAACCACCCGCGGATCAGCTTTCCAGAGAGAAACGATAGCGTCACCAGCGTGAGAACCTTAAAGAGCAATAGCCCGATGTGAACCGGCATCAAGCCGACGCCGAAGAATTTCATCAGCAGAGCGTTCAGCCACAGAATTCCGGGGGTGTAGTTGAATAGGAAGTCGCGGTACGGAACTTCGCCGTGAAGTACTCTTTCAGCAGGCGCAATGCTGTAAGCAATGACCGAGAGCCACACTCCTCGGTTGAAGAACAGCCCGTAGACGGCTGCTCCCGCCAAAATAGTGAGGGTGACCTGAATGAGAGTTGTGGGAGACTGCTTGGCGTCGCGATCCGAGGTAACTAGCTCGTTGGCGCTATGCATGTTCGAAGTCAGCGGTCAGCGATCAGCGATCAGCGATCAGCGGTCAGCGGTCAGCGGTCAGCGATCAGCGGTCAGCGGTCAGCGATCAGCGGTCAGCGGTCAGCGGTCAGCGGTCAGCGGTCAGCGATCAGCGGTCAGCGATCAGCGGTCAGCGATCAGCGGTCAGCGATCAGCG
>JAHFUG010000183.1:0-4582 GCA_023265195.1 Blastocatellia bacterium
GGCGGATGTTGCGGCCGATCCTTGCTATAAACATGGCCCTCCTAACGGAGGGCGGATGTTGCGGCCGATCCTTGCTATAAACATGGCCCTCCTAACGGAGGGCGGATGTTGCGGCCGATCGTTGCTATAAACATGACCCGCCTAACGGAGGGGCGGAAGAAAATGGCAAACTCGAGACGCTCTACCGAGCGCGGAACGGGACGACTCTAATCGCCCGCTTCCATAACCAAATTGCTCTCGGCGGAGAGAAGCTCCTTTACTTCATCGTCCGATATCTCTTCCAGTACTCTCAATGCTTCAGCCAAATCGGAAGCGGCGAATTGTCTGATCTGATAAAGGTCAATTGCGGCGGCCACTGCGGCCAAGGTCGACAAGCCGGTAAACAACGCTCCGAGCGGTATCGCAATATTGAATTCGCGCCGCACTCTGGATGCGACCTGAGTGGCCAGGAGCGAATGACCTCCCAGATCGAAGAAATCATCGGCAGCTCCGACCTCTTCGATTCGAAGCATCTCCGCCCAGATGCGAGCGAGACTTCTCTCGGTTGAAGTTACCGGAGCGACATACCGTGATTGGCTCTGGCCGCTGATTTCAGGTTCGGGCAGCGCGCGCCGATCCACCTTGCCATTTGGCGTAAGCGGCAAGCGGTCCAGAAAGACAAAGGCGGCCGGAATCATGTAATCGGGAAGGCTCTTCTTCAGCGCGTCGCGCAACTCGCCCCCGGTCACGCCGGCTTCCTTTTGCCGAACAACATACGCCACGATCCATTCGGCCCGACCTTCCTCGCGGCGGACAACAACCACGGCCTCTCGCACGGAGTCTTCCGCGCGCAGCACGGATTCGATTTCGCCCAGCTCGATGCGAAAGCCCCGAAGCTTGACCTGATTGTCGAGGCGGCCGAGATATTCAATCTCTCCCTCGCCCATCCAGCGCGCCAGGTCGCCCGTCCTGTAGAGGCGCGATCCCGGCTCACTGCCGAACGGATCGGGGACAAACTTCTCCGCGGTCAAGGCGGCCCGGTTCAGGTAACCGCGCGCAAGACCCACGCCACTCAGGTGAAGCTCGCCCGCGACGCCCATCGGCGCCAACTCGGCGGTCTCGTCGAGAACGTAACACTGTATGTTTGCAATCGGCCGTCCGATCGGAACCGAGCGCCGGTGAGTGGCCCTATCGCAGGCCCAGTACGTCACGTCCACCGCCGCTTCCGTCGGACCATAGAGATTGTGCAAGCCGGCGCTCATTCGACCGAAGAACCGCTCCTGGAGATCGGCGGCTAGCGCTTCACCGCTGCAGATTACCCTGCGCAGTGAATCGCAGGCCGATGCGTCGGGCTCCTCCAAAAACACTTCCAGCATGGAAGGCACGAAGTGCAGCGTGGTTATGCGCTGTTCCTCGATCGTCTCGATTAGATACGCGGGGTCCTGGTGTCCGCCCGGACGCGCCAATACCAATGGAGCGCCGGTCATCAGCGGCCAGAAGATTTCCCAAACGGATACATCGAAGCTGAACGGCGTCTTCTGCAGAACCGCGTCGCCGGGAGTCAACCGATACTCTTCTTGCATCCAAAGCAGCCGGTTGCAAATTCCGCGATGCGTATTCATCGCGCCCTTGGGCTTGCCGGTAGACCCTGAAGTGTAGATCACATAGGCCAGGTCTTCTTCCGTCACGCCGCTGTCAAAGTTTGTCGATGACTGCGAGGCGAAGGAGTCGAATTCCGAATCAAGGCAGATGATCTTGGAAAATCCGTGTGCTTTATGCTTGACGCTTTCCGAGCAAAGCACGATGGAAGGCGCGGCGTCCTCGATCATGAAATCGAGCCGCTCCTGAGGATATTCCGGGTCCAGAGGCAGATAGGGCGCGCCTGCTTTGAGGACGCCAAGCAAACCGACCGGCGTCTCGGCGCTTCGTTCCATAAGGACGCCTACCGGCTTTTCAGGGCCAACTCCCAACCGCCGCAAATGTCTCGCAAGCTGGTTGGCGCGATGATTCAATTCACCAAAGCTGATTCGTTCGTCTTCGAAGACAACCGCGATTGCGTCGGGCGTACGTTCGGACTGGAGCTCGACGCGCTCATGCAAACACTCCCGCGGACCGTAGTCCCAATACGTTCGGTTCCACTCGCCAACTATTTGACTACGTTCTCGCTCGGTTAACAAAGCCAGGCAAGATACGCGCTCGTCGGCGTTGGCGGCGACGGCCTGGAGCATGACTTCAAGATGGCCAAGCATTCGGCTGATCGTAGTTTGATCGAACAGATCGGCGTTGTATTCAAAAGACGCCGATAAGCCTCCATCGACTTCGGCGATCTTGAGCGTGAGATCGAACTGTGACTGCTCCATTTCGATTGCTACGGTTTCAAGATCGAGTTCGCCAAGAGAAAGCCGAGTCCCCGACGTTCCTATCGCAACCGAGGAAATCCCCTCGAGATCAGGCGCCTGCGCCCTTTGGAAAGCCAGCATTACTTGAAAGACAGGTGAGCGGCTCGCGTCGCGGCCCGGACTGAGATGCTCCACCAGCAGCGAGAATGGATACTCCTGATGATCCATCGCCCCCAGGAAATTCTTCCTGACGTGTTCGAGGAAGCCGGCGAACGAAACGCCGGGCTGCACGCTCGTCCTGATCGCCACTGGGTTGACGAAGAAGCCGACGAGATTACGCAGCTCCTGATGAGTCCTGCCCGACGTCGGAACGCCTACCAGAATATTTTCTTGATTGGTGTAGCGGTGGAGAAGCGCATGAAAGGCGGCTAGCAATAGGACGTGCGTCGTCGCGTGTCTTGCCTTAGCCAGCGCTTCAAGATCCGCGGCCAGTCCCCCGCCGATG
Source organism: Blastocatellia bacterium (assembly GCA_023265195.1). Lineage (GTDB taxonomy): Bacteria > Acidobacteriota > Blastocatellia > UBA7656 > UBA7656 > QHVH01. Next base: position 2,824 of record JAHFUG010000183.1, read on the forward strand.
TACAAGCCGCAAGAGTTCCCTCGATAAGTCTGAACCGGGGGCCGGGGCCTATCGGTGAGGAGGCTCGAAACGGGCAACTCCCCTTTCATATTGTCTTCCCAATACGCGCGGAGCCGCTGGCCCTCGGAGCCTTCCAACATTCTTCGTTGCCACGCGACGTAATCCTGGTATTCGAGAGAGACCGCCGCCAGCCTTGGCGCGCGGGATTCCCCGTAAGCGGAATATAGCTCCCGCAGTTCCTGAAGAATAATTACGAGCGACCACAGATCAGTAACAATATGGTGGGCTACGAAAAGAAGGAACCCCTCTTGCTTCGTCCCGAGGTAATACTTCATTTTGACCAGCGGTCCTTGTTCCAGGTCGAAGGGGCGGCGGGCTTCTTCGGTCATACGCTGCATTAGCGCCGCCTCGGTCCAATCCCGCGCGTCCTCGACGCCGAGAATGGATTCATTCCAGTTGCGCACTCTTTGAACCGGCCCATCGACCGGCGCGGAAAAAGTCGTTCGCAGCGCCGGATGTCGCTGCAATAGAGTTTCAAGCGCGCGCCGCATTCTTCCGGCGTCGAAATTTCCTCTTACTCGAAACGCCGCGGGAATATTGTAAGCGGCGCTTTCGGGCGAGACCTGGTTGATGTACCAGATCGACTGCTGGCCGAACGAGAGCGGATACTCGACCTTCCTGTCAGCGGCGATAAAACGGCCGTCTGATTCGCCGCCGAGTCCGTCGATAAGCTTTGCCCCGATATTGGCGGCCAATTCCGATAACGACGGCGCTTCCAACAAAGTCGATATCGGCGCGACGACGCCCAGATTGAGTTCTATGCTATGCGCGATCTCCATCGCCTTCAGTGAATCCAAACCATAGCGGCTTATCGAATCTTCCGGGTCGATCGCCGACGGCTCCAATCGAAATACTCGGGCGAATTCGATCGCAAGCCAGGTTGCGACTTCTTCCGGGCTTCGAGGCGCCGCGGCTTTCGATACGGGAGATGGCTCCGCGATTGTGACGTCCCGCTGAACCCATCGAGCTATTGCGCCGAGTTGGCCCGCGAGGAACATGGAGCGGCATTCGGATCGGCGAATCTTTCCGCTCGAGGTCCGAGGTATGCCGGCGGGATTAGTCAGGACTACGCCATACACGTCGATACCATGATGATAGGCAATCGCCTCTCGTATATCGTCAATAGCGGCCTCGCGGTCGAGAGCTATTTTGCGGTCGATTCCTTGAACGACGACGAGCCGTTCCTCGGTTCCGATCGACACGCCGAACGCGGCGCCGCAGTTTGGACGGAAAGCCGGGTGAAGACGCTGCACTGTGATCTCAATGTCCTGAGGATAATGATTCAATCCGCGAATGATGATCAGGTCTTTCAATCGTCCCGTGATGAATAACTCCCCGCCGTCGATGAATCCAAGATCGCCGGTGCGGAGATAGCGCGCGTCCGGCGGCTCCGGGAGCCGGGCGCAAAAGGTGAGATCGGTTTCTTCCGGGCGATTCCAATAGCCTTTTGCGACGCTCGATCCGGAGACCCAAATCTCTCCGATCTCGAGGGGGGCGCACGGCGTCATTGATTTTGGATTGACTATCCTCACTTCGGCGCCGCTCACGACTCCGCAACCAACGACGGCCCTGGCGTCGTCAGCCGCCGCCGGTTCGCCACATTCATTCCTCTCCAAGGAACTCGCCCCGATCGATTTAACCACCGGGCCTGATGAGCGCCTGCCACCCGAAACAAGAAGAGTGGATTCGGCAAGTCCAT
>JAHFUG010000183.1:4682-9579 GCA_023265195.1 Blastocatellia bacterium
TCAGCCGCCGCCGGTTCGCCACATTCATTCCTCTCCAAGGAACTCGCCCCGATCGATTTAACCACCGGGCCTGATGAGCGCCTGCCACCCGAAACAAGAAGAGTGGATTCGGCAAGTCCATAACAGGGGATGAAGGACTCATAGGCAAAACCGCATTCGCGAAACGTTTCCGAAAAACGTTGCATTGTTTCCGCTCGCACCGGCTCGGAGCCGTTAAACGCGACTTTCCAACTGCTCAGATCGAGCCGGGATCGTTGCTCGGGAGTGATCTTGCTCAAGCAGATTTCATATGCGAAATCGGGGCCGCCACTGGTAGTGCCGCCGTAGCGGGTAATCGCCCGCAGCCACCGATATGGGCGTTGTAAGAACGCCGCCGGAGACATCAGCACGCAAGGACAGCCGGCGTACATGGGTTGGAGAACACCGCCGATCAAACCCATATCGTGATACAGCGGGAGCCAGCTCACGACGACCGAATCGGCCGTCTGTTTGAACGCGTTGCGAATCTTCTCTTCGTTATCGAGCAGGTTCGCGTGGGTCACCATTACACCCTTCGAGTCCGCGGTGGAGCCGGACGTATACTGAAGAAACGCGATTCGATCTTCGGTCAAATCGGGCGGCGACCATGAACCCGCCGATTCAAGATATATCTTATCCACGGCGATCCAGCGGCATGTTTCGAGGCCTGGAAACTCCGAATGCCTCTCGTCTATTCCATCGAGGAAAGATGAAGAGGTAAGCGCCGCGGCAGCGCCTGAATCCGAGACTATGCCCGCAAGACGAAGCCAGTGCTTGGTCCCGGGCGGGTACACCGGCACGGCTATCGCTCCGGCGTACAAGCATCCAAAGAAGGCGGCGATGTAATCGATCCCCGGATGAAACACAAGCAAGACCCGCTCTCCATGAAGATTCATCGTCCGGAGATGAGCGCCAATCGCCCTCGCCCTGAGGTCAAGATCGCCGTACGTGACGAGCGCCTCTTCTTCTTCCCCGTCCTCGAGGAAGGTATAGGCAAGTCGGTTGGGATCGGTCATGGCCCTGTACCTGAGGACATCCACTAGGGATACATGTCCGGCGCCAGAGTAGGACGAATCAGAATTGAGAGTCTGTGTCATCGCTGCTGTTTCCGCGAAGGGGATGCAAGAAGATCACTTCCCGTTTGGATCGTCTGCCGGGGAATGAATGTACGGGCGGCACTCCGTGGCCACCCCTCCTGATGGATCGGTTCTTCGTAAGAATAATACGGTCCGCAAAGAGGGGCGGCCACGGAGCGCCGCCCATACATTCATTCCCCAGCAGACCGTCGAAACGGGAAGTAATTCCTTTACTCTTCCCAAGAGATAATTCAATTCACCGACAGTCTCACAGCCAATCGCGCCGGATCGCCAGTTGCGGATCGAGGCCCGACGCTTTCATTGCCGGTGTAAACGTAGCCAACAACGCCACGGCCGCTAGCAACAACGGAATGCCGACAAAACTGGCGATGTCGACCGCGCTGACACCGTAGAGGAAGCTCGATATGATCCTGGCCATTCCGACGGAGATGATGAGCCCCACGCTGATGCCGATGACGACGATCACCATGCCTTCGCGGATCACCAGCTTGATGATGTCTTTCCGTTGAGCCCCAAGCACCATTCTGATCCCGATCTCACGGCTGCTCTGGGTGACCATGTAGGATGCAACGCCATAGATTCCAATCGCGGCCAGAATCAAGGCAAGAAGGCCGAAGCCTCCGAGGCACATCGCTCCCGTTCTCGCGGGCATCAGAGACAGGTCGACTTGCTGGGCCAGCGACGTGATTTGCGAGACCGGAAGATTGTCATCCATCGAGGAGAGCATGGACCTGACCGGCGAAGTCAACGCCCGCGGCTCGCCTTGCGAGCGAACCACGAGAACCATCTTTGATGCGTACTCCTGGCTGAGCGGTTTGTACAAATATGGCAGTGGAGGCTCGCCCAGCGAGCGATATTTGCCGGTCTTTACGATCCCGACCACTTCCAAATAAGGTCCCTTCTTCCCCGTTACGCTGACTCGTTTACCCAGCGCATCCGACGAAGGCCAATAGCGCTCGGCCATCGCCTGATTGATGATCACTGCCGGCGTAGCGCCTTCCGCGTCCTTTCCGCTGAACTGGCGGCCCCGAACGAGCGGGATACCCATCACCTGAAAATAGTCGTCTCCGACGGTGTTATATCCGGCGACTTCCGGTCCATCCTCAGGCCGGGATTCTCGTCCCTCGATTGTTACTCCGGCTTGTCCGTAGGCGGTCTGATCGAGCGGGATGAAACCCGTCAACGTGGCTGATTTGACTCCGGGAACGGCCTGCGCTCTCTCGAGCACCTGGCGATAGAAAACCTTTCCCCTGGCTTCCTGGTAGTTATGCAATCCCAGATCGAGCGGGACAAGCAGCGCGTCTCTCGCTTCGAAACCAAGATCCATCGTCCGCGCGTTCAGCAGGCTCTTAATGAAGAAACTCGCCGTGATCAGCAGGACCAGGGACATCGTGAACTGACCGATTACGAATAGCTTGCGCACTCGCGAAGCGGAGTTCTTGCCGCGAAGAACGCCTTCATTCTTGAGTGCGGGGACCATGTCCGGCTTCGAAGCCTGAAGCGCGGGAACCAGCCCGAAAACGAGCGCGGTCGCAAGCGACAACGCCAGCGCGAACATCAAGACGCGCAGGTCGGGGTTGACGTTTAGCCGTATCGGCGCGGAGACGGAAAGGAGATTGCTCATCCAGTAATTCAGCAATAGACCAAGCCCTCCGCCGACGAACGCGAGGATCAGGCTCTCGGCAAGCAACTGGCGAATCAGTTGAAGTCTCGTTGCTCCCAGCGCCAGTCGAATCCCGATCTCTTTCATTCTCGTTGACGACCTGGCCAGCAGGAAACTGGTCAGGTTCGTGCATACGATGAGCAGCACCAGTAGAAGCACCGCAGTCAGGAGAGCAGCCACCGGCAGGAGATTGGATCGATCCCTTGGGTCGATCCCGCCGGCGACTTCGCTCACCGCCACCGTGGCGTCCTTGTTGGTGATCGGATTTGCTTGAGAGATTCGATCGGCTATCGTAGTGAGCTCCGCCTGGGCCTGGCCCGGGGCCGCCCCTTCCCTTAGCCGCGCCACTATGTTCAGCCACCGGTCGTCCCGCTGATGAAGAATATCCCGCCCTCGCTTCTTCGCCTCCGCGGCCGCCTCGAGATTCAACTGCCCGTACATCATCATCGGCGCCCAGATTGCCGGCTGCGATGCGACGTCCAGTCCTACGAATCCTTGCGGCGCGACGCCGACGACCGTGAAGCTGGTTCCGTTCAACGTTATCGGCTTGCCCACCAGGGAGCGGTCGGAGCCGAATCGGCTCTGCCAGAGACCGTAACTAATTACGGCCACCGGGTTGGCCCCCGGTTCCCGGTCGTCATCCTGGTCGAACATGCGACCGTCCGCCGCGTCGACCCCAAGCACGGAGAAGTAATTGCCCGAGACTATCATGCCCGGAACCATCTGAGGCTCCCCGCCGCTTTTTACGCTGAGCGTAATGCCGCTGAACGCGGCGATGCCCGAGAATGAACCGCTCTGATCGCGATAGTCCAGGTAATCCGGGTAAGACGTTGACAACCCCTGAGGCCCATTCCTCGCGCCGCCGAAAATCCACACCAGCCTGTTTGAATCTTTGATGACGGGAAGATGCGTCCACAGCACGCCGTTGAGCAAGCTGAATAATCCGGTGTTGGCCCCGATGCCCAACGCCAGCGACAATACCGCAACCAGACTGAATCCGGGACTCTCAACCAGTCTTCGCAATCCGTATCGAATATCCTTTATCAGCGCATTCATAGTTTGTGCCCCCTTCCTTATTCTCGAGTCTACGCAACCATGTTTGACCGCGGCCCTGCTACTGCTAGTTATCTTCGGCGGAAGTAAGCAAACAGCCACAAAGATTCACAAGATGCACAGGAGAAGAAAGAGAACCGCGGCAGAACCTAAGCAATGCAGTGAGCGCCCGCCAGTCGTGTTCTTTTCCATTTCTTTTCATGTTTGTGACTTCTGCGCCTCTTTGTGGCTATTGATTGATTTCCACCGGGCGCCGCTAGCTTGCTACCAACTCCAGGGCCGGAGCGGCGTCCTCTCGCCACGATTCATATACGTCGCCAAAGTGCTCGTTTACCCATTCATCCGAATAAATTGTGTCCAGATAACGCTCGCCTCGGTCGGCGAGAATGGCGACGCAAATGGCGCTTGGCGGTATGAAAGGGCGAGCGCGCCCAATCGCCGAGATCACCGCGCCCGACGAGCCTCCGGCCAATATCGCTTCCGCCTTGACCAGACGCCGGCAACCGGCGATGCAATCAAGATCGGACACCTGCGTGTATTCATCGGCCAATCCATCGCGGTAGAGGGCGGGCGTTACCGCGGCCCCATGCCCGGGGATGAGCCGCTTCGCCCTCTTGCCGCCGAAGATCACGCTGCCTATTGCGTCAACCGCCCAAACCCGGGTCTTCAACCGTTGTTGCCGGATAAAATCCGAACATCCCCTGAGGGTGCCGCACGTGCTCGTGGCGCAAAACACGTAATCTACTTGCCGTCTCAGTGCCTGCACGATTTCATCCATCGTGCGGTGATGAGCAAGCGCGTTGTATCGATTTGAATACTGGTCGGGCCAGAAGCTGTTCGCTATCGAGTGGAGCAGCCACTTCACGCGGTTGATCCGGGCCAGCAAGTACTCTCCGGTGGCCGGGTCAGGCTCGCTGACCAGATCAATCTCTGCCCCGTACGTTTGCAGTATCTCGATGTTCTGTTGGGTCGTCTTTGGATCGATCACGCAGATAAACTTCAGGCCGTAGTATGAACAGGCCTGAGCCAGTCCAATGCCCATGTTTCCGGAACTCGATTCGATGAC
>JAHFUG010000183.1:9679-11601 GCA_023265195.1 Blastocatellia bacterium
AAAAAAGCCGTTGCTTCAGCCTACCTGATCAATTACCAACCGCGAGGTGTCTAGCGCTTACTCGCAATCAACCCCGCGATCAGCGGCAAGATTCGGCTCCGTTGCTTCGTGGTCTTCGTGAACTTCGTGGTTTCGATTTTTCCCCGCCAGATGGTATACGCGTTCTTTGTTCAAAGGCGGGGGATTACTTCCCACCGTTTGCAACCACCCCGCTTGTCTGGTCGTGTGACGGGACCTCGAACTTGAGCGAGTCCTTGCAGAATTCACGCCATTCCGGCGTGACCTTGTCGAAAACGATTTGCTCGTCAATGAAGATATCCACGGTAACGACGAAGTTCTCTTGCAGGTAGAGAAAACTCGCGTCGGCAGGCTCAGCGGCGTTCGCGGCCCAGGCCTGAAACGCTCTGAACCTTTCGATCGGGTAGGCCTTGCAATATGTTCCCATTTTCTTCATGAGTGGTTCTCCTTCTTTATTCAATCTTCGCAGGCCGTGGAGTCCGGCCATTCTCGGGAAGAGCAAGATCAAAATCCCACGTTCAATCCAAGGCAAATCACAAGTCGGGAAGAGGGATTTATCCCCGCTCCCCTCCCACGCCGGTTTGAGTGAATCGTACGCGGAAGAGCGGGGAGAAATCCTCGGGATGTGACTTTCCGATGTCCGATCATACCGTGACCAGGCGTCCGGTTCCCTGAAGGGTCTCCAGATCGATGTCGGCGCAGCACCTTACCGGTACATAATCCAGCGTCAGTCCCCCTTCGATGTGGACCGTGCCGACGGCGTTATCAAAATCGGCCTTAGTGAAATCGCAGGCAGCCGTGTCCAGCTTGACCCCCAACTCGGTCCCGCCCCTGGTTTCGGTGAACTTCACGTGCACGAAGTTGCGGTCTATCGCTTCTTTGAAGACCTTCACGGTCTTCTCCGGGCGCAGGCCGGCTTCAACCGGGTGATTGCCGTCCGACAGCCGCTCGACAAGACTCTTCTCAGTCGGCTTATTGGGATCCGGCGCCGGCGGGGGAGGAGGCGGGTTCCTGGCCGTCTCCTCCATCTTCTTCCTGAGACTGAGCGGCCTCATGTCGGTCCACACTTCCTTGATATAGGCGAAGCACTCGGCTTTGGGACCAACCTTGCCGGCGTCAATCCACCCAAGGGGGTTCTCCTTGTACTCAGGCCAAATCGAGTACTGTTCTTCATGGTTCAACACGACCTTATAAATTGTCGTATCCTCTCTATCGGGATCATTCCAGCTCATCTTCTACCTCCATCGAACTAGATTTTCAAAACCGGGCAATTCAAACCGCTCCCAGTCCACGTTGTGACCTCCCGAAATTGGGCGCGAGCTGGGCGTGACAAATTCGGCTACTGAACGAAAGCCTGATCCAATTTGCCTGGCTTCCTTATCGAGGCCTTATCGACTACGATCCGGGCCTGGTAGCTCACCGTCTGGAGGAGCAACACAACCCTGTCCGAATCCATCGTCGTTCTTTCGAAGACCGCCACGAGATTGGCGAAGGGCCCGTCCTTCACAACGACCTGATCGCCAGGCTGAAAGTTGTCCTCAATTCTGATCAGGCCCTGCTTGTCCTGCCTGGCCTGAAGCATCGCGATGATTTCATCGTCGACCGTAGCCGGGGCCGATTCAAAGCACACGAGTTCTTGAACTCCTCTGGTGAACTTCACCTTGTGATACAGGTCATTGATCCTGAAGCGCGCAAACACGTATCTAGGGAACAGGGGTTTGACCGTATGAGTAGTCTGGGTGGCGTACTGGCTACGAGCTGCCAGCTTATACATCGGAACGTAGGTTTCTACGTTGAGGGTTTTCAAATTAAAATCCGCCCGAAGCTCTTGTTTCGGATGCGTGCGGACGAGATGCCAACAAAGTTCGCCCAATCGCTCTTCAGAGTACATTTTGATCCCCCCC
>JAHFUG010000183.1:11691-12132 GCA_023265195.1 Blastocatellia bacterium
CGTCTTTCACCTTGGAAGCGGGCGGTAAATCCGAGTTGGCTGCCGCATGTTCCGCCAGCGCTTTTCCTCTTCGAATCGAGGTATTGGAAAGCGGAAGTCAACTGAAAACAACCGATATATGGCGACGCCCACTCAAAGTGTCTTCAAATAAATAGGTGCTGCCGCGGGAGCATCGCCGGACTTAATTGCGCTGGCATTGGGCCGTTTCCAAGTCAAACGCACGCGGCCCTAAGAAAGCCGTGACTGGATGGAGGGTCTTCCGCAATTCCTCTCTAATGCCACTACTCTCACCAGTCGAACCCTTCAAATCCATCCTTCACATTTGCTTGTCAACCCGAGATCCAAACTCGCTACAAATGGATAAGTTTGTGAAGTGGCCCGATGGTTTCAATGTCAGTGATGTTTCTTCATCCAGCGCGGAAATTGCCCGTAACAACACAC
>JAHFUG010000183.1:12181-13359 GCA_023265195.1 Blastocatellia bacterium
GCTTGAACCATCCACCCACTGCCGTGGGTGGGATTCGGGAAAGGGAAGAAGGCCGTCCCTACATAGGTTGCGCTTGAACGATCCACCCACTTCCATGGGTCGGAATTAGGAAATGGAAGGACGCCGCGTTTGTTTAGGTCGAGCTTGAACATCCCCAACTTTGCAGTCGGTGGAATTTGGCATGCAATTGTGGTTGGTCGTAGCCACCGCTTTGGTGACTTTGTCGTCGAAACACTCTACTGCTTTTCCTTCTGGTCGAATGCGGCGCGCATTGCTAGTCCGACAGCGCCCGCCGCAAGCGCCAACAAGAGCGGCGGGATTCCCCAATGCACGGCAGGGTACGCGAGCCCCGCGAAAACCGGCTCGAGAAACCGCCAGTGACCTTGACAACGCGCGCCGGCCTCGAAAAGAAACAACACACCCACGGTAGTCCAGATCGACGTCTTCACGGCGCGCGCCGTTGCGCCCGGCCAATACAGGCCACAGACGATTGGCAGCAGAAAGACAGCGGTAATAATGCTGTAAAAGATCGTCAGAGCGCTGATGACCGTCTCAATGGCGATCGCGCATACTGCTCCAGCAAGGCCGGCGAGGACGGCGCACCTTCGCGTAAACCTCAAGAGATCCTCGTCGCTGGCGTTCGGTTTCAAACGCCCCTTATACAAATCTTTTCCCAAAGAAGTTGTGAGCATGAACAACACGGCGTCCGCGGCGCTGATCTCCGCCGAAAAAACGGCGGCCAGCAGCAGGGTCCCAAGCCACGGCGGCAGCACTTGAGTTATTACCGCCGGCAGCGCAAGCTCGCGATTCACGAGCGGATCGAGCCGGCCCCTCGCTATCATTCCCAACGCGACTGGAACGATCGCAAACAGCAACAACACTACTGCGTTCAAGCCAACGCCTCGGCGAACGCTCGTCCTATCGCGGGCCCCGAAAACCTTTTGCAACACGCCGGGTGAGACGACAAAGGAAGGAAGTACCGTTATCAGATACCGCGACGCTCCACTGCCGGTAAGACTAAGGTATGACTGCGCCGATTCGCCGCCCAGCCGGAGGCGAACAGCGTCCGTTACGCCCTGAAGGCCGCCGCTCGCTTTGACGGCGAAGAGTATCGCCAATGAGAAACCGGTGAGCTTTACCGCGGACTGAAGAAGGTTCACTCGCACCGTTGAGTGGAG
>JAHFUG010000564.1 GCA_023265195.1 Blastocatellia bacterium
CGTTGATTCATTACCCGATCCCGGTTCATTTGCAGAAGGCTTACAGCGAGCTTGGACAGGCGCGTGGAAGTTTCCCGATCTCGGAGCGCTGCTCGGACGAAGTGTTGTCACTTCCCATGTCTCCGGAGTTGAGCGATGATGAGGCGCTTCAGGTCGTTAACGCGGTCAACTCGTTCTCGTAACCGGGCTGCCGCATTCAAGCCGAACTACGGAATTTCCTCTCGCACCTCACTAACCATGCTCCGCACTTGCTGGTAAAGCCCCTGAGTCAGCGAGTGATTAAAATGCTGCCATGGAAGTAAATCATTCACTGAATCGTAATACAGCGTGTCGCTTCTCACCTTGTTAGTCAAAATGCGCTTCAACGTTGAATATGTTCCATAGTAAGGTTTTGATCTATCCGCTACTTGATCAAATAATATTAGCCTACTCTTATGAGTGGATGCTTCGTATATCGGACCACCGGGGCCATTATAGTATCCTTTGCGTCCAGCCCCCTTCGTATACGCTTTCCCATCTGGCGGAACAGGGAAACCCTTCGCGGCAATTACAGCACTCACCGCGCATTCAAAGGCATGATAAGCATGGAAATAACTACCATCAGCGAAGCCACGTCGTAGCAAACGTAGCGACATTCGGAGATGCCGTAAACTCAACCCATACCATTTGCGGTCTTGGCGTAGACTTGGCGGCGCAGTTGTCATACTCGATCTAACACGGAAATCCCAAGGACGCCTTGTTGATCAGGCTGAGTAATCTGTACGGCATGTTCCCACTCGGTAGCAGTCAATAAATGAAATTGCAGGAGAATGTCGTCATCGTTGAGATTGCTAAACGCCTTGTCTGCAATCTCCTGATATAGTGAGAGTGGACGGTCTTCGGAGCGAAGAACTATCTGAAGCAAAATGTCCTCAAACGGCGTGTTCCGAAGGTCGACGCCATGCCGCGCCCAATCTCCAATCGCCAGCACCTTCTCAACTTGGGCTTCGAAACCGTCTAACATCCGTTGCAATACAATTCTCAACACCTTAAGCAACCTGGCCCACTGCTTCTCAAAATCCATGTTATCCATGTTGGCGCTATGCAAACAGTCATAGAGAGCGGCCAGGCCTTCATAATTAGGGCGAAGGGGGATCTCGTGGGAGAGTTCGCGTTCTTGAATTCTCTGTCGAAGCTGATCCGCCCTCGCACTTTGAAAAAAGAGCCGGAGTTGTTTGTAGCGCGTCACCCTCGTCTCATCGAATTGCCACCGTCGATGAGTTACCTCCCTTCCAACTTGGCGCAACAGCGCCGGTATATTGTCGGCGAAAGTTTTCCCACTAACGGGTTCATTAGAGAACCGCGTAAGAAGATGCGCGCTGATTTCACCTTCGGCCGCTTCCCCCTTATCTCGAAGTAACTCAAAAGCGTAATAGCGTGCGCGGTCTCTTGTGGGAAGAGAAGGATCAACGGCCGCATGAGGACTCAGGATCCAATAGGTTTCATCATTAAGTCGCCAAGTTGTGAACATAGGAGTTCCCCGAACAAGCTTGCGAATGTCTTGTTCTAACGCCGCGGGGTTTTCTCGGTAGTCTCTAAACGCGCGACTATCTAAAATCTGTTGGATCACGCCCGAAGTGATCAACGTAATATCAGCACCTAGGTAGGAAACTATTAAGCGCTCGATCTCTTTCATAAGATAGTTCGGACGAGTGGGCAAATCAATAACTTCAGCTTTTGGATAAACCGACTCAAATCTCCGCCGGGTCATCTTACGGAAGTTCAAATACATGTCCCCCTTGGGGTTGATATTGGGACATTCTATTTGCCGTGTCGAAGTGATTCTGACATCTTGCCAAACCGAATTGATGTACTGTAGGCCGCTACTCTCACACGCTGCGACAATATTCCGCCACAAGCTAAGGTCACGGTGCTTATAGACTAAAGTGAACCAGCGATCTGGTTTCAAAGCTTTGGAGATGGACTCCATCGCCAACGCAAATTCGCGCTCGAATTGCTCACGACTCTTATTGTCCACTCCACCTTCTATCAATTCATCATGTCGACTCCCATCTGTGATATCGAAGCCGAGCCACGCTGCCCATAAGACGGAGAGATCGAGGAAGTAGATTTCATTCGAGTATGGGGGATCAGTGAAACAGTAATCGACGGCGCCTTCTCCAGTGAGTTCATGGATACGCGACGCCGGTAGTTCCCCCAAAATGAAGTTTGCAGGATAACGATTCCCAATTAGTCCGTTGGTTTCTTCCTTGGCCTTGAAAACGTTCTCAATCGTGTGTTCAAACGCAGCCCATACTGGATGCTCATAGAAGTGGCTCCTATCGGCCAAGGAGTAACTGAAACGTCTTAGAAAGTTCGAATTCCCAGCGTAGGGCGACCGTCTCTTTTGTCCCTCCTTCGCGATCGGGAGATCATACGTCTTATTCGTATAGCGAATAGTTCTACATAGCGCTACTCGCAACAAATCACGCAGCGAATCATCGTTGACTTGATTGATGGCATCGCGCAAAATCGTCAACCCAGCGAGTTGTCGTGGAGTATGAAGATGATCTACTGTTTCCGCTCCGCCTCGCCTGACCGTCAACGGAATAGGCGTGTGTGGATAATCTAAATCGCCCAATAAGCTACTGAGATCCTCCGCAGACATTGAATTCAGCGATTCGATCGGCGCCTGCGCGACTGAACGCACATATTCATAAGCGATTCTCAAAGCGGCTAGATCAACGGGTGCAATAGCTGTCATCCTCGTGATGAACCGGGCTACCGGATTGATGTCGCTTGCCACCGCGCGCCGGCCAAGCACAAGGGCTTCAACTGCGGTGACGCCACTGCCCGAAAATGGATCGCATATCAAATCACCGGGAGAACTGTAATGATTTATGTACTCTTGAATAACTGGCCAAGGCTTCTTTGCAAAAAAAGGGAAGAACCCATAGTGGCGAAAGGCTCCCTTCTCGCGTGCCCTATAGGGCACACTGTAATCGATCGGCTTGTCGGTAACGCCTGATCGCGCGCGGCGCGGTTCCGCGTTAGCACTTCGAGCTAGGTTCGGCATGAAGTTTAAGCCACCTCTCTCAGTTTCCTAACTTGTTCTTGGATCGGAACGAGAAGTAGTAGTTGGCGATGGCGCCTCAGAATGTCCACGACTTCGTGGTCGCTATCTGCATAATAAACCGAGTATCCATCTGTGAGGAGGTAGCTTCCCGCCTTTTCCAATCTCATCCCGTCTTTCTGGAGGTTCCGAGCAACCTGCTTGATCCGTCGAAGAGAAAAGCCGCATCGTTTCAACTCGCTAAAGATGAGTGCGCGTATTGCCTCTTCCGACGAGTAAAAATAAGCAGGATTCTTGCCGCGGGCCGGTATCTGAAGGGCAGGAGTGAGGAGGTGGATATGCGCCCAGTAAACAGCTTGTTTTCGGGTCATTCCCGCCAATCTCGTTAGCTCGGAGACCGTATAGAGCCGCCTTCCAATACCCTGAATGTCTGACAATTTGCGGGTTAGAAGTCTCAAGTCAGGCGATTTTGCTGCGGCTGCTAGTCTCATTAGACCACCTCTATAATGAGCAATTGTCTTGATTTTTGCCCAGTATAGGGCGTACAAACGGAATCGGCAAGCGGTTTTCTGGTTGGTCACGCAGACACTTGGTGGTTAGGTCGTTCGATCTTTTGGCGCAAATCCGAGCCTTTATCACCCACTCCTTTTTAGAAGAGATGCTTGAAGAGCCAATGCACCATGCTGCCGCTATTCTATTGCGGCTGGCAATCACAATCCAGCAACACACTGTGACCTTACTACTGTCCCGTGAGACTCTTGAATCGACGGAACCGCGCATGATAGAAGACTAAGAACCCTTTGGTGTGCGCCCCCCTTCGACAACAAAGACGAGTGTTCCATGGAAACCACTGAAATCAGAGCCATACAATCCGAGGCGGACTTGATAGGCGCGCCGCCGACCGGCGCTAAGATGATTCGCGCGATAGCGCTGAATGCGTTTCGCGAATCGGTTAGGGACAGGGTTCTCTACAACCTGATCCTGTTCGTCCTCATACTGGTGGGCGCGTCTGTTTTCATCAGCGAGTTGTCCCTCG
>JAHFUG010000184.1 GCA_023265195.1 Blastocatellia bacterium
GGCGTATCGCGCAGCGGCGGTCGAGAGCGCTCTAACGGGAGCCGCTCTGGATGAGCCGACCATCGCCGCCGCGGCTTCTCATGCAACGGACGGCGTCGATGCGAACGGCGATCTCTATGCGTCGGCCGAGTACCGCAAGCATTTGGCGGTGGTCTACACTCGCCGTGCGATCCAAGCCGCGGCGGCGAAATAAAGATTTGTCACTTGTCATTTGTCACTTGTCATTTGTCATTTGTCATTTGTCATTTGTCACTGGTCATTTGTCACTTGTCATTTGTCATTTGTCATTTGTCACTGGTCACTGGTCACTTGTCATTTGTCATTTGTCACTGGTCATTGGTCATTTGTCCTTGGTCATTTGTCCTTTGTTGTTTGTCCGTTGTATGGTCCTTTGACATTGGCACAGGCAACGTACCCTTGATGAAAGAGTGACAAGTAACTACAAGTAACAAGTAACAAATGACAAATGACAAATGACCAATGACAAATGACAAGTGACAAATGACAAGTGACAAATGACTAATCTTCAATGAAAATCGAAGGCGCGCAAGAACTGAACGCTGGCCGTGAACGGGTCTATAACTCACTGATAGACCCCGTGGTGCTTCAGCGCTGTATCCCGGGCTGCGAGAAGCTTGAATCAATAGGCGGAAATAGCTATTCAGCAAGGCTTCGGGCCGGAGTAGGCTCGATAAAGGGGGTCTTTGACGGCAACGTCAGGCTGGAAGACTTGCAGCCACCGTCACGCTATCGGATGATCGTCGACGGCAAAGGCCAACCAGGATTCCTCAAAGGCAACGGCGAGATCAACCTCGACGAACGAGACGGCAAGACGATTATCACCTTTAGCGGCGAGGTTCAGGTAGGCGGCACGATCGCAGGGGTTGGACAGCGAATGATACAGGGCGCCGCCAAGATGATGGCCGCTCAGTTCTTCACGGCTATCGAAGTGGAAGCTAAGACGGAATCACACGAACCCCCGCCCAAGCACGGCTTTTTTCGAACAGCCCTGAGATGGCTCTCAGGGTTGATCCGCAGCCGGTTTTCGAAGTAACCCACAGACTGGTTGGGTAATTGTGTGTTGCTTTGACAAGAAAGAAGAGTTTCTCGCAAAGACGCGAAGATCGGCGCAAAGGCCGCGAAGCAGGCATTAGAATAGTCGGATGCGATGAACCGCCTGAAGGCCGCATAGACCACATCTGGGGCTGAGCCGCAACAACAAGCCCGACGAAGCAAACCCGAAGAATCTCATTTTTCCCGGCTGGCTTCTTTGCGCCCTTTGCGCCGATCTTTGCGTCTTTGCGAGAAAACTCTTTCTTCCCGATTTGGCCGCGGACGGAGGTTGTCCGAAGAGACAGCACTCTATGACCCGCTACCCAATACAGGGATGGCTTGCAATGCTCCGGCGGAGTTTTGCAAGCCATAACCTTCGAACGCCGATGCGTCTAACTATTCTTCTCGGCCAGATCACCAATAATGGGAAGCTTCCATGTTTGACCGCCGTACGCCTTTATCATTGCCACGACGTGAATGATGAAAAAGATCAGCCTTATGCCCCAGTGGAACACCACAAGCAGCAAGGCCATGCCGAAGCCGCCCCCCGGAAGGCCGCCCCCACGCATCATTCCCGAACCGACACCAATTACAAGCCCAATTACAAAGAGCACGATCTCTACCACGAACCACACTCCGACCAAGAACAGCGCTTGCCACGCATGGAAACGCAAGAACTTGTTCTCCTTGGGTTCAGTGGCTAACCACAATATTGAAGCGATTACGCCTATGCAGCAACACCAGCACATATAGCAAAGCAGTGAAGCTAGGTTAAAATCCAGCCCAAGCGTCTTAGTTTTTCCCGAGGTCGGGCTTGGCGGCGGCGGGTAGCCTCCTCCCTGATATCCTCCCGGTGGCGGGTAACTCATCTCGATTCCTCCTTGGTCAGAATTGAACTCTCCGTTGCTGCTGTTCGGCCATACTACGTTCGAGGGGCGGCTATGTCAAACTCTTGTTCCTGGAAAAGAAGCCGGACTCGGAATCATTTGTTCGGTTCGCGCACATCCACGAGGTCTTTTCGAACCTCCATCAGTAGACCACCCGCGCGTTCCACGTAGAAGACCTCCCCGCCGCGCCGGGCGGAATAGCCTTCCGACTTGATCACGCCCAGAAACGCCTTGGACGCTTTGTCGTAGGCGAGCTTGCCTGCATCCTTGTTCTCCTTTTGCCCGCCGAAGATTCGACCGAAAGGACTCTGTTCATATCTCACGGTGAAGAAGACGAAGAAAAGCACCGCGCCGGCCAAAACCGACGCCAAGATTCCCAGGACGACGATTTTGACGCGGCGCCTGGTTTCTGAACTCCCCGATTCGTTCTCTTCGTTTTTGCGAATCATGATAGCTTGAGTAGGAACCTGCCGCTCAACGACCCTCACGCTTCGCGGACAGGTGTTGGGCTTGTGCGAGGTGTCATGCGATATTGCCGTTGTCGCCGCGGCTCCAGGCAGGAATGACCGCGCTCTTCCCGGCCACTGGAACCGGCCGCCGCCTATTCAGTAATACTTGCTGGGCTCCTTCGTGTTGCCATCGGCCAGATCGCACAAGCGGCGGCGAGATGTTTTCCATCACGCGTTTGACAAGTTCCTGATATTCGCTTTCGCTCACGCTCTTGCCTTTCAAGTAAATGCGAAGAAGAACACCGACACTATTTTTTCTTTACCGAGATGTCAAGAAATACTGGCGAATGTCCTGACGGCAGGGCTCAACCGCGGCGGCCGTGCTTTCGCCGGATTAAAAGGAAATCCGGCAGTGTCCTAAAGTGTGTTGCTATCGAAGCCGGCCACCCCGTCGGTGCGATTTGGCTATGATTCAATGAATAGCTTCTGAGTGAGAGTAGTTAGTCTCGTAGAGACGGCCTATCTGTAGTCCGAGCCGATGAATCTCTCTTAGCGGCGTTAGAAGCAACCCTTGCGGCAGAGGATGGGTCGCTCCTAACGGAGCTACGACCCGTAACGGAAGCGGCAGCGGTGGTCATCGCTCGTATCTACAGACAGGTCTCTCCTACGGAGATGCGGCTACAAGCGGAGATGCGGGACAAGCGAAACCTAAGTTGATCGCCGTTCCATTTGGACGCAAGCAGTACAGATTAGGACACAAACCGGAAATCTCGTTAGACCTATATCGGTGGTTGCCGGCCTTTTATTAGTGGAAGGTGCATTTGATGCGCGGCTGGCCCTGCCTTTGGCTAGTTGTTCGCGGCGGAAGTTTCATAGCCACAAAAACGCGCAGACGGCACAGCGACGATAAGACAGACTGCAAGCCGGTTCGCTCGCGTGTTTGTTGCTTGCCACCTCTCGCGTTTTCTCTCTATTGTGATCTTGTGCATCTTTGTGGCTGATGAACTATTTCCGCCGAGCACCACTAGTTGACCATGACCTCTCCAAATCCCGCCAGGTACTTCGCGAGCCCTGTCGCGATTGGCTGACCCGTATTGGCTTGATAGTAGCTATACGCCGGGCAGGGATTGACTTCGAAACAAAAGACTCGACCGTCCGGCGTAAGCTTCAGGTCTATCCCGGCAAAAGCCAATCCCAATCCTTTGGCCAGAATGACGCACTTCTCGCGCATCTCGTCCGGCAAATCGAACTCGGTCAATTCCGCGGCGTCTCCTACTTGTCTGTACGCGTAACGGTAATCGGTCGCTTCGGTTCGCGCCGCGGTGGCGTACAAGCCGGCGCCGATCACGTGCACCCTGACGTTAAACCCTTCGACGAATTCCTGAAACTGGGTAGGGCACCAACGGATCAACTCGAGCCGTTCCTCGTCCGCATCGGTCATGGTCTGAACTATCGACCGCACGCCGCTCATTGATTTGTAGATGACTGCCTTATGACTCCGCCTGAAATCCCGCACCAGATCCGCTTCGTTTGTGACCAGCGACTCCGGCGCTTCAAAGCCATATTGTCGAATGAGCTGCGTCTGATAAGGCTTCGAGGAATTCGAGCCCATTGGAGCCGCGCGATTGACTACTCGAGTCGGAGCGATCTCGCACCACCGCATCAAGGTATCGTGAAGCGCCCGGCAGTACAGCCGCAACGGCGAGTCGGGAGGCTCTGCTTTTAATTCAGGCAACATCCGATCATCCATGAGCCTTACGTACACGCCGCTAAAGTCATCGAGCCGATAGCCGGCGCCGTTGATACGCAACTCGCCGGTGACCTTCCCGCCGGTTACCTCAAAGGACATTTCGGTAGCCGGGAATTGCCTTTGATTGAACAGCACGTATGGCTCAGACATCTCATCCAAGGCTTCGCGCACTAAAGCGAGCGGGGGCTCCGATGGAATTCCACAAAGTAAGATCATTATCAACTCCGAACTGCTTATGAGGATCGGTTACAAAGCGGCCGTAGCCAGGAAAGAACGGCCGGCGTTTCCTGGCTCCGCCGCATCCGCTGACGGGTCTTGCGGAGGGTTTGCCTCGATGTTTCCTCTTAGCGTGAAGGCGAGATGGTCGAGTAACTCGTGGCCTCCGTATCTCAAATCGGGCAGTGGCGATGCGCCGGCAAAAACCCATTCGTCCGGCCCTTCCGACACAAACTCGATTCCCAACAGCGAGGTCTCGGCGATTTCCGACAAGCGCACACAGCCCTCGCGAATCGAGTCGGGCGCATCGGCGCCGCGGACCTTGCCCGCGGCTACAATCAACGTGCGGGTTGGCGTCCCTGAAGGAAAGAGCCTTCTTTCGGCGAAAGCTTCATTTATCTGATCGTGACTGCTGTGCCTGTAAAGTGGCGCGCGAAGCCCGGCGTTTGCCGCGAGCACCACCCACTCCGATGGATGTCTCCACTGGCCACACAAACCTTGCGGCGTCGCGCGGTTCAGTATCGGCTCCGGCAGCGTGTACATCCAACTCAAGAAGAAAGCCGAAAACTCCTGGGCCGCATACTCGCCGTCAGGCAGGCCAGTCAGATGCGTTGAAGGAACCGCGAGGAGCCTGTTGATCGCGCCTCGCACTTCGCGGCTGTCGATGACGCGGCCATCCGAAAGCGTAATCCTCGCGGAAACACCGCCGACTCCAACGCGGTGCTCAAAACTCAAGCTGAAAGGAAGCACCTCGGCGAAGACCATCTCGACCGGATCCAAGCCTCGGCTCTTCAGTCCTTCATAGACCCAATGTCCGGATATGTCATTCGAAGAACATAAGACAAGCCACATAAGGATCTCCCCGTTGAAAGAAGTAGCGGTGGGACAGGCCCGGCGCCTGTCCCCACGAATCTCGCGGCTTATTTTGGTTTCTTGGTTTCCTTGTCCGCCGGAACGTCCTTCTTTGGCGGTTGACCCTTTGGCTCTTCTTGCGGCTCAGGAGGTGAAACAGCTTCCTCGCCCGGCGCGGGAGGTGAAACAGCCTCCGCGGGTGGAGTGGTTTCACCGGCGTCTGGGCTGACATCGGGTTCCTTTGTCAACGCTCCGGAACTGAGATCAGGCCGAAGCTCGATCCCGATGAAATGAGACAAATGCAGGATAGCCGCTTCCAAACGGGCGACCCGCTCTTCGACCGTGCCTGTCGGAGCTTCACCCGTCCCGCTGAATGTCAAAACGTGGACGGATGGATCAGGACCGAGCGGGCCGGTGTCGGCGGGCTTTTCGACATGTTGCTTCTCGGCCGGGTGTTTCTCGAAGACAAACTCCTTGCCGTGTTCCGGCTTCTCGATCTTGTGAGTTTTCTCCAGATGGGCCAGCTTGTCGTGGGCTAGTTCTTTGACCTCGACCTTCTCGACTTTCTCCGGCTTGACCTTCTCATGGAGCTTCTCCTCATGGAGTTTCTCGGCGTGCTTTTCGGCGTGTTTTTCAGCCTGCTTGGCGATTGCGCTCTCGAGTCTCGCTATCCTTGCGTCGAGAGTAGTTTGGTCGGTGGCCTGGACAAGAACTCCGGGCGCCGTCTGTGGGGTCTCGACTACGCCCTTCTCGTGAATTTCCTTAGGCTCTTTTAGCTCTTTGGGCTCGTGCTTTTCGTGCTTCTCGTGTTTGTCTTTGGCGTCTTTGTGTTCCTTATGTTCCTTATGTTCTTTCTGCTCTTTGTGATCTTTGACGTCCTTATGTTCCTTGTGCTCCTTGTGGTCTTTGATGTCCTTGTGATCCTTGTTGTCCTTTTCCTTGGGTTCCTTCACTTCTTTCGGCTCGTGCTTCCCTTCTTTTTCCGCCTTTATCTTCTCTATAGGCTTGTCCGTGGACTTGGCGGCCGCGGCAGCTGACGACGGAGAGTCTTCGTTCAGGAGCACGCCTCGAAGCTCAGGCGGCGCCTCGGCAATATGCTTGCCTTCGACGATCTCTTTCGGCTCCTTGACTTCCTTATACTCCTTTACCTCTTTAGGTTCGTGTTTCTCCTTTGTGGAGTCCTTGAGCTCCTTGGCCTCCGGCTTCTCTTTTACGAATTCCTTGTGCTCTTTTGGCTCGTGCTTCTCATGTTTCTCGGGCTTGTCCTTTACGTCCTTGTGTTCCTTGTGGTCTTTTTGTTCCTTGTGATCTTTCTGTTCTTTATGATCCTTTTGTTCTTTGTGATCTTTGACGTCCTTCGAATCCTTTTCTTTGATCTCTTTGGGTTCTTTGATTTCCTTCGGTTCGTGCTTCACCTTCTCCAGTTCTTTTGCTTCCTTAGGGATCTTTTCCGCATGCTTGCTCATTTGAGTTCTCCTTTCGCTTATTACAAAAACTCAGGCCTCCGTCCGGCCTCGGCCAACTGCTCTTGCGTCGCGGAGGGTTCATAGCCCAAAAAAAAGGCGCCGACGTGAGCGGGATAAGGAAACAAAGCAGCGCATCCCGGCCGGCTCGCACCTTCGTAGCTTGGACTCTCCTGCGTTTCTTTCTTTTGCTCTTTGCATCTTTGAGGCTGATGATTTATTTCCGTCGAACACCACTAGGTTGATTTAGCCAGGGCCCGCCTCATCCGGCCTGGTAGGCCGCAGTTCCCCAGGATGGGCCCCAGCGGCGCCTATCTATTTTCCACCAGAGTCTCGATTGTCGTAATTGGAGAATATCTCCATCCCCGCCAAGGCCGAAGCGCCATTAGAGTCCAATCACCGTCGACGCCAAGCCCTCCTCACTTACCATAGACGCGAAACCAGATGGCTGTCATACAAAAAACTTCGCCACGCACGCTGCTGGTCGTCCGCGGCCAAATCGGGGAAAAAGAGTTTCTCGCAAAGACGCAAAGATCGGCGCAAAGGCCGCCAAGAGGCCGTCCGAGAAAAATGAGATCCTTCGGGTTGCTTCGCCGGCGCGCTTCTTGTTGCGGCTCCGCGGTCTATTCTTTCTGCCTTTAGGCGGTTTGTTGCATCCGACGATTCTCTTTTCTTGCAAAGCTGCTTGGCGGCCTTTGCGCCGATCTTTGCGTCTTTGCGAGAAACGAGAAACTCTTCTTTCCTGTCTCAGCAATTCGCAGTTACCCCGCCACCAACCGTTGGAATAACGTTAAAGCGTTCTTCTTGTATGCATCATCCATCTTATGCTTGGCAACACCCGAAGTCGTTGTTGATGACGCTGAGAGGGCGCCGAAGATGGTCCAGCCAAAGCGGATGAAAACGAGTAGAGTGCCGGCCTCAGAATTCTTCTCCCCCAACTGTTCACGTCTTGATAGAAGCGCGGTAAGAACCAATGCACGAGCTTTGCTAATGGAACATCAAGGAATGTCGTTACTAAGGAACGGGGGAAGGCTCTACGGTATTCAACCTCTCGGATTGATGCTGAATGATTCCAGCTAGGGCGCGCAATGCCAGATTGACAGACTCTGAGTCTGGGAAGACTTTCGCTACATCCGGATCCAGCACCACTACGTTGCTGCCTTTAGCAAAGCGGCCCGCATACCGTCCGCGGACGCCATTGCTGAAGTCATACTCGTCCAACATCTCCGGATCATGCTCACTATGCGAGTCCTGATTCATATTTTTTCCTTTCATACGGCGCGGCCAAGCGAGCGCTAATGATTCGTATTCTATCACCTCGATCCACATGCACAACCACCAAATGGCGTTGCCGGTGGGATAGCCCAACGATTGCGAGACGGTTCTCCTCGTCTGAATGCAACGGGTCCGCGACCGTGACTGAGAGCAGGTCGAAGAACACAGTCGCTGCTTCGACAAAAGACACCCCGTGCTTCTGAAGAATCGATTCAGCTTTCTCAAGTATCCCAGTCGAACTCGGTTTCCACGTCGAGAATATACAAAATATGAGGGACGCGGAGAAACGTCCAAACTGATGGAGCGCCGATTACCGCGATGGCGCACGCCGCGGACTCAATGCTTCGGCGGAAAAAATCAGGAATGGACTTGAGACTCTTGACACTTCAGTTCGCGCAACGTATGCGCCCGCCCAGTAACTCAACAAAACAAGCACAGTCCCAATAGCTAGTTCTCCGGTTTCTCATGCTTGCCGATTCTAGTTCCTTGTTGTAGATTAACCGCGCCGCAGTGGTCATTAGTCGCGCGGAGCTTCGGAAGCGGGTTTCCGTTTTCCCCGCGACTCACTTCGAATTAATCCGCACGCAGTTGTTTAGGGGGGAGCCAAAATGCCAAAGCTTGGGTCTTCCGGCGGGAGCCGGCCCAGCCATGACGCGAAAGCGCGGGCCCGATCTCGCCGAGCACTCTCGGTATTCCTCGCTATCGCGTCGGCGCTGTTAATCCAAACCGGCTCGGCCCGGCTCGATGCTCCTGAAGTTTACGCGATCAGCAACGCCCAGATTGTTACAAGCGCGGACAGGACGATCGCGAAAGGATCCGTCGTAATTCGGAATGGCTTGATTGCCGACGTCGGCGAGAACATAAGAATCCCCGCCGACGCCAAGGTGATAGACGGGACCGGGCTGACCGTTTACCCCGGGTTGATTGACGCCTACACGAGCATCGGGTTGCCTGCGCCTCCTCAAGCGGCTGCTCCCGCGGGCGGTGGGCGCCAAGCCGCCGTAGCAGCCGCCGCGGCCAATCCGCCGCCGCCGGAACTGCACCTCGGGGACCCCTCGGCTTCGGCCGCCGATCAAGTCAAGCCCGGTGGAACCGACGACGCGCGCGCCGCTGGAATCACCGCCGCGCTGACCAGTCCGAGGCAAGGAATTTTCGCCGGCCAAAGCGCGTTGATTAACCTCGCCGGAGCCGACTCGTCCAAGATGGTGGTGCGGGCTCCCGTGGCGTTGACGGTGCAGTTTTCGGGAGGCGGCGCATTCGGCGGCGCCTATCCGGCTTCGCTGATGGGGACCGTAGCGTACATACGGCAATCTTTCTACGACGCCATTCACTATCGCGATGAGCACGAACGGTATGAACGCGCGAAACGCGGGGTGAAGCGGCCCGAACATGATAAGAAGCTCGCGGCGCTGCAGCCTGCCTTACGCGGGGATTTGCCCGTGCTGTTCGTCGCCAATAGCGATAACGATATTCGGCGGGCGTTGATGATCGCCGATGAGTTCAAGCTCAAGCCGATTATCGAGGGAGCGATGTATGGTTACCGCGTAGCGGATTTGCTGAGAGCAAAGAATGCGCCGGTCATCTTGTCGCTGGACTTTCCGAAGCGGCCGGCCGACTTGGGAGAAGACGAGGAAGAATCACTGCGCGTCCTGCGAGATCGAGCCGAAGCGCCAAAGGGCGCCGCCCGTCTGGCCAAAGCCGGAGTCAAATTCGCTTTTACCTCTGGCGCGCTCCGGCCCCAGGATTTCATCGCGAACGTTCAGAAAGCGATCGACAACGGTCTTTCGAAACAGGACGCGCTGCGCGCTCTTACGCAAAACGCCGCCGATATACTCGGGGCTGGCGATCAACTTGGAGCGATCGAAGCAGGCAAGATCGCCAACCTTGTGGTCACCAGCGGCGACTTGACGGCGAAAGACACCAAGGTTCGATACGTCTTCATTGATGGAAGCGAGATCGATCTGAAGAAACCCGAGCCTGCTCCCGCTCGAACCGGAGTCCGAGGCCCCGGATCAAACGGAGACGCGGCAGGCGAATGGGATCTCGAGGTTAACTCGACCAGGGGGAGGCTCCTAATGCGGCTCAGCCTGAAGGGGGAGGGCGAGCAGCTTACCGGCGTATTAGCCAGCACGATGGGAACGGCCGCGATTCAGTCCGGCTCCATCGCGGGGAACCAGATAAGACTGACGGCTTCATTGAATATGGGCGGCCAGAGCGTCGATCTGGTTGTGACGGGCGCAATCGAAGGCGATTCCATTCGAGGCGGCATAACCGCGGGAACCTTCGGAACTTCCGAATTCACCGGCTCCAGGCGGAGGTGATAGGATCAGGCAGAGGAGGACCTAATGAACAACCATTCTTTCATCAAATCGCGCATGAAATGGGTCTGCGGCATTGTGCTTTCCTTAATGCTCACGACGGGCTTGGCGGGTTCTTCCTTGGCGCAGGCGATTGCAAGCGCCAACGGCGTCGAGTCAATACCGCCGGATTCGGGCGGCTCAGCCGCCCCTGCCGCACAATCGCGGGAGACATTGATCAAGAACGCCACCATTCTTACGGCTTCACACGGGACCATAAAGAACGGGTCGATCCTTATCCGCGCAGGGAAGATCGTGGAGGTTGGGCAGGGCGTGAAAGCGGCCGGCGCAAATGCTCTAGTGATCGACGCCACGGGCAAGTACGTTACGCCGGGCATCATCGACTGCCACTCGCACACCGCCGTCGAGGGCGAGGTAAACGAAGGGTCGCTGTCGGTCACCGCAATGGTCCGAATTCGGGACGTTATCGATCCCTACAGTTTGAACATCTATCGCGAGTTGGCTGGAGGATTAACCACCGTCAACATTCTTCACGGATCGGCCAACTCCATTGGCGGACAAAACGCGGTCGTAAAACTAAAGCAGGGAAGACCTGTCGACGAGTGGTTTGTTACCGGCGCGCCCCCGGGCGTCAAGTTCGCGCTGGGTGAGAACCCGAAGCGATCGAGTTCTCAGGGTCAAGGCGCCGCCGCCGCGCCGCGCCGGTATCCCGCTACGCGCATGGGCGTGGAAGAGACGATCAGGAAGGCGTTCGTTCAAGCCAAGGACTACATGCGCGAATGGCAGGACTACGAGGCGAAGAAGGGAGCTGATCCGAGCTTGATAGCGCCGCGGCGTGATTTGATGCTGGATGCGCTGGTTGAAATTCTCCAGGGCAAGCGCTTCATTCATTCCCATTGCTACCGCGCGGACGAAATTCTGATGCTGTTGAATCTCGGCGACGAGATGGGATTTCGCGTGCAGACGCTTCAACACGTTCTGGAGGGTTACAAGGTGGCCAAGGAGATCGCCGCCCACAATACCGGCGGCTCCACCTTCGCGGACTTCTGGAGCTACAAAATGGAGGCCTTCGACGCGATCCCATACAACGCCGCGCTGATGACCGATAAAGGAGTAAACGTCTCGATAAACTCCGACTCCGACGAACGCGCGAGGCGGCTCTATCTGGACGCCGCGAAAGCGATCAAGTACGGCGGCGTCACCGAGGAACAAGCGCTTCGGATGATCACGCTGAATCCGGCGATGCAGCTTGGCGTCGAAAAACGAACGGGCTCGATTGACGTTGGCAAGGACGCGGATCTCGTAATCTTCAGCTCTCACCCGTTCTCCGTTTACACCGTGCCGGAAATGACGTTCATCGAAGGCGTAGTCTACTTCGACCGGAAAACGGATATTGAACGTCGAGACGCTCTCAAGATCGAGAAGGCGGAGCTCGTGAAACGAGAACGCGAAGCGCGAGGCGGTCCGGCAGCCGCGCCGCGGCGGGGCGAGCCCGTGCCGCCGCCGAAGGATGATGAGCGGAAATGATAGCGGCTTCAAGCCGGAGCCGCTTGAGGTGAACATAATGAAGATGAGAACAATCGTCACTCTTACAGTCCTGGTGACCGCAGCCGCCTCGATGACGGCGAGCCGCAATTTGGACGCGTCGGCGCAGACCGGCGCCGCTTATGCGATTCGAAACGCACGAGTGGTGACCGTGACCGGACAGGTGATAGAGAGAGGCACTGTCTTGATCTCGGGGGGCAAGATCGCGGCGGTCGGCCAATCCGTGACAATTCCATCGGGCGCAAAAATCATCGACGCCGCTGGACTGTCGGTGTATCCGGGACTGATCGATGCGGGAACGACGCTCGGACTGAGCGAGATAGCATCGGTTGCAGGCTCTATGGACACCAGCGAAATCGGCGACAATAACGCCGATATTCACGTCGATGTAGCGTTGCTTCCGGACAGCACTCATATTCCCGTGACCCGCGTGAACGGCGTCACCACGGTGTTGACGGAGCCGCGCGGCGGAGTGATCGCGGGGCGGAGTTCGCTGATCAACCTGGACGGATGGACGCCACGCGAGATGGTGCTGAAACCCGATGCGGCGATGCATATCAATTGGCCTGGAGCGGCTGCGACGGGTCCCGAGTTCGGCGGAGGCGGACAACGGCGCGCAAATCCGGAGGCTCGTCGAGAGCAGGAACGCCAGGTCGATAATCTGAAGAAAACTCTACGTGAGGCCAGGACATACGCGGATGCGAAGGATGCGCGAGCCAAGGATCCGTCGCTTCCAAAGCAGGCCGTCGATTTGAAACTCGAAGCGCTGATCCCGGTTGTGCGTGGCTCGACGCCGGTTGTTATCCTTGCGGCCGCCGAACGCGATATCAGGAGCGCAATCGCCTTCGCCGACGAGATGAAGATCAAGATGATATTGTCGGGAGGCATACAGGCTTACAAAGTTGCGGACCAACTGAAGGCGAAAAACATACCGGTGCTTGTCGGCCCTGTCTTGAGAATGCCGGTGAACGAAGACGATCCATATGACATGGCGTTCGCGAACGCCGGCGTCTTGTCAAAGGCCGGAGTAAAGATCGCGTTCCAGACATTGGATTCGGCCCACGTACGCGACCTGCCATATCACGCGGGGATGGCGGCGGCGTTCGGCCTGCCTAAGGAAGAGGCGCTGAAGGCAGTCACCATTTATCCGGCGGAGATACTCGGAGTCGCCGATCAGGTCGGCTCGATTGAGAAGGGCAAGATCGCGAATCTGATCGTTACGGATGGAGACCCGCTTGAAGTGCTTACACATGTAAAGTACCTGTTTATCAATGGACGGCAGATTCCGCTTACGAGCAAACACTCCGAATTGTATGAGAAGTACAAGGCAAGACCGTGACTGGCGTCCTGACGGATCAGAATTACGGCGTTCGTTTTGGGGGGCCGCTGAGCGATTCAAGCTCAGCGGTCTTCTTAGGGGATGAAAAAAAATAACTTCCCGTTTGACCGTCTGGCGCGGAATGAATGTACGGGCGGCACTCTGAGGCCGCCCCTCCTTTCGGCGCGTATTCT
>JAHFUG010000565.1 GCA_023265195.1 Blastocatellia bacterium
AATTCCCCATCAATTCCCCATCAGTCCGTTCTCCGCGAAGCTGAAGTGACCTCGGCTGCCTACGATCAAGTGGTCCAAGACTCTTATGTCCATTGTGCGGGCTGCATCCACAATAGTCCTCGTCAACACTTTGTCTTCCGCCGACGGATCGGGGTGGCCGCTCGGGTGATTGTGAACGAGAATAAGACCGGATGCGTGTTTCGAGAGCGCGGCTTCAATCACTCGGCGCGGATAGATCGCCGCCCGGTCGATCGTACCCTCCTGAACTATCTCATAGCCGATCAACTCGTTCTTTGTGTTCAGGAAGATCACCATAAACGCCTCGTGCGGAAGTCCGGCGATCTTTGCGCGCGAAAAGTTGATCACGGCGTCAGGAGCCGAAAGAACGTCCCGGCGCAGAACGCCTTCCTTCAAATAAGCGCCGCACAATTCCTTTACAAGGCGAATCAGCGTGGCGGACGCGCCGCCCAGGCCGGGAACGGATTCCAACTCGGCATGCGATGCGTCGAGCACGCGAGCGAGCCCGCCGTAGCGCTTGATCAAATCTTTCGCCACGGGCTTCACGTCGATGCGAGGAATGGCGTACGTGAGCAGCAGTTCGAGCAGTTCATAGTCGTGCAGCCCGTCTGGTCCGCCGCGCACGAAGCGTTCTCTCAGCCGCTTCCTGTGTTCGATGTAGTGTGGCTTGTCGTCCATTGCAAACATCTCCATCATTGCGCATCGCCGGCGGGCGGCGGCTTCTGTTGTGTTGAAGGCGGAAATATGAAGTCCTTGAACCGGTTGTATACGTAAGACACCGCGAGCAGGATTACGCCCAGTCCCATGAACGAGAAGATCCGGTAGAGCGTTTCGAGGAACCGAAGATCATAGAAGAATATCTTCGCTATGCTCACCCCAAACACGATGATGGCCAGGATTCTCAACGACGCCTGCCGCCGCCATATTCCGTATAAGATGATCGCGATGGAGAACACCAGCCAGACAAGAGACAGAGTCATTTGTTTCATGTCAACGACGGCGGTCAACGCGGTTTCGCCGGGTGACGGGCCGCCCAACAACTCATCTATCTCCTTGTTGAAGTAGTCGTTGGTTTCAGCGGTCGCAAGCGTCAGGATCAGAAGCGGTATCGTCATTCGAGCAACCAGAAGCAGAACATCCATCCACTTGCCTCGATCATGGACGCTTCGAACCATACGTTCGATGATAATCAGTCCCGCTATCACTATTAGCACGGCGCCCATTCTGTAGTTGAAGATCAAAATGAACGTCTGAATCGGATCGAAGAAAAAGCTCCTCACGCCACTCACTATCACGGCCAGCGCGGACGCCAGCAACCCGATTATCAACACCGGCGTGAGTTTCTTCTTCAGGCCCGCCCACACCAGTGGCGCGGAATAGACGGTCCAAACGGCGGCGAGCGTCATCGGTTCCATGAACGATAACGTCCTATCCGTTTCGTCGGTGACCCCGTTCTTCAGCGATCTAAACTCGTCGTGCGTTTCGGCCGTGCACAACACGAACAGCGACGCGCACCACGCGATCAACAAGCCGCCAATCGCTATTGGAACCCATTCGTTTCCTTCTCGCCTTTTCTTCAGCCAAAAGCCGTGCGCGGCCAGTCCGCTCATCAGTATCAAAATACCGGCCGCGCGATAGTTGAACAGCAATGAGAAATGCTCGATGGGCTCGAATACGGCGCCGCGCATTAGACCGGCCCAGACCGCCAGAGCCAACGCGGTCAGTCCGCAGTTGATCAGAGGCTGGAGTCTCGCGCGCAGCCCGGACCAGACCATCGGCAGAGAATAGAAGAGCCAAACCAGCGACATAGTCATCCACTGAATGAAACTCCAGCCCGGCGTGTTTCCTTCTTGAGACGCCGCCGTCAGGCGCTTGAAATGGTCGTTCGTTTCAACCGTGATAAGCGCAAACGCAAGTATGCCCCAGATGTAGTGAAGGAGAGATCGGATCGCTCCCCGATCTTCGGCGCGGCCGAATAAGTGCGCGCTAAGCCCGGCTGATCCCGCAAGCGTCGCGAACGCGGCCGCCCTCAGGTTCCATAGCAGCTTGAAGCCGGCTTCCGGCGCGAGAGCGAACGCTCCTTCCGTGAATATGAGCTTGCCAAGCGTGATGGCCAGCAGAGCGAGGGCCGCGCCCCAGACGTACTTCAAATTCCAGCGCAGCCCGCACCAAACCAGAATTCCCGCTTCGACCGACCAGTAAATCACGGTGGTGAACCCGGTGAATTGAATCCCAGTCGCGAGAACCATCAGGATCACGGCCGTTAAAATGTTCCGCGCGAAGGTCAGCGGATCGTTCTTCTTGACGCGGCTCGCAGCCATCGCCGTCAAGAAGTAGACGAGACCTATCGTCAGCGTAATCCATCCCATCACGTCGTGATGAAGCTGGTTTATGATCGAGTACATCGCCGCGTAGTAAAACACGCCGTTGAAAGCAGCGGTGACCTGCCGCACTTCGTTGAAGGATTCCGCTGGTCTCACGGTGCGAGAGACGTCGAGTGCATAGAAGAGCACCCAGAAAACGGTTAAGAACACGACCGTGATGGGAAGATCCGGCTCTCTATAGAAATGCGAGTACCAGAGCATGTAATAAACATAGGTTGCGCCCACGGTGAGCGGCTCGAGCACGACCCACCGGTCTTTGACGATGAGCACGGCGATCAACCCAACATCCAGCAACGTTATGTAGGTGAACAGTCCAACTTCGCTGGCTGCTCCGGTGCTGAGGATCTGGGGCGTCAAAAAACCGCCGAGCCATCCGAGAAAAGCCACCGCGAGCGAGCCGTACTTGATCCCGATGATGAAGGTCAACGCCGTTATCGCCGACATTATCAAAAACGCGCCGGTTTGCGTCACGAGGCCGTAGCGATTGAATGTTGCGTAGGCGGATAGATAGAGAATCGAAATGCCGGCTCCAAGAAGGCCTTGAGAGAACGCCGCCAGGCCCTTCTTGTTGAAGCGCGCGGCCATAACCAGCAGCGCCACGCCCGCGGCGTAGCCAATCGAAACTCGGCCCCAGGGCGGGATCCAGTTTTGCTGGAACGCGTGCCGCAGGAAGAAGCCGGCGCCTATGATCAACGCCAGCGCGCCGATCCAATTCATCAATCTGCCGCCTATCAAAGACTCCCAATCCGCTCGCGACCTCGCCGGCCGCGGCCGTTCGAACGAGAGCGAATCCATCTGGGGCTTGGTTGCGATCGGACGATCGAGCGGCGGCGGGGATGCTGCCGATGTGGCGGCATCCGAAGGAGGCTTGGTGAACCTAATAGGCGCCGCGGGTTGCTGAACCACGGGTGGCGTCGGAGCGGCCGGTTGCGAAACCCCGATAGCAGGCGTCGGCTCACTCGCGGTTGGTCTGGCTGAAACCGGAGGTATCGCAGTGGGTGAATGAGCTGGCGCCTCTCGTAGGGGTTGATAAGCCGGCTGAGTTTGCTCACCGGAGGATTGCTCCTGTTGGGCGCGCTTAGCAGGGCCGGACAGCGTAGTGACCTGCCATTCGAGATCTTGAAGGCGCTTCGAGAGAGAGTTGGTTTTGCCAATGTATACGATGATGAGGACGATGAACCC
Source organism: Blastocatellia bacterium (assembly GCA_023265195.1). Taxonomy (GTDB): domain Bacteria; phylum Acidobacteriota; class Blastocatellia; order UBA7656; family UBA7656; genus QHVH01. Next base: position 3,585 of record JAHFUG010000565.1, read on the forward strand.
GATAGGTATGGCTAGCAGCGCCAATACCAGGAATACGTAAAAGAGTTCTTCCATTTAATCTCGCGGCAGTCAAAGCCGAGCATGTCCAAGTGTCCCCGAGCCTGTACGGAACGGCCGGTCATGTGGCGCCGCGCGGAGACTAAACGTTTTGGCGCATGTCCGTTGAAGCCTCATCGATCCGTGAAACGCGTGTTTGGTAGAGGGTTGAATAGTATTTCAGCGCCTGTTTTCTTGTCAAAAGGTGCGATGTGCTGAAGTCTCTCCAACACGCTTGGGCCGCCGCACGCTTATCGCGGGATCGTCGTCGTTTTGCGTCAATGTGTCCGTTGCGCGTTTCGATCTCCCAAGGCCAACGGACATCACAATGTCTTCACCTATCGCCTGACTAGACGCTGACTCCGAGTGAACTTGTTCCTCCTTCGGCTATGTTTGGCAGTGTCTTAAAGTTCGCGTGGTTGCTGATGAGACACCACACAACTTTAAGAC
>JAHFUG010000185.1 GCA_023265195.1 Blastocatellia bacterium
CGCTACGCCGTCAGCGACGAGAGCGTCAATGACATGATCGAGGGCTACGATCGCCACTTGAACCTCATCGCCGGATTTTGGGAGGGGATGGGTCAGGCGATCGGCGGGCTGCACGCCAAGTCGTCGGGCGTAGCGTAGCTGATATTGATGCGTGAAGGAGGGCTATATAATGGCAATAACACTCGAGTCGAGAGCTATTCACATCTCCCCCGATCTTCCTGATCTCTTCGTTACCGCCGTTCACATTGACGAGCCAGCGCGTGAATTCCACAATTCACTGATCAGCGCCGCGTGCGGTCTACCGCAATGGATGGCCGTGTCTCGCTCAGAGCTGTTCGAGTTTTGGCAGGCCCTCCCCGACCATGTTAAGACTGACTTCCCAGATAGCAAACGAAGCTGGCTTGAAGACGATGGCCTTTTTGTCCAGCGATCGCTCGAACTTCAACTAGAAGGCGACGTTATTGGTCTTGCTGGTGGTAATCCCTTCCATGGTTCCCATTCGGACCCAGTTGCTAGTACCCTCGACAATTTCATGCGCCAAAGAAGGTTCGATAAGGCGTCGGCACTATCAAGATTCAGTTCCCGCCAGGCAGTTCTTGCTACTTGGGCATTGGCAAGGCTTCATGGGGTGTATGTCGGAAGCGAACAGGCTGAGCAGGTCTCGGCCGCATTACACGACGTATATGCCCAGGACATCCCAATCAGTCATTCGCCTGGAATCGAAGGGGTAACTCTCAAGGATCTTGCAACCAAAGGAGTAAAGTCCGCGTCGTTTTTTCCGCTCATCGGAGGAGTTTATGTGGGGGTGCAGCATCTATTTCAGGCGCAAATGCTGTTGGCATTTGAACTCGTCGTTGCCGGTGCCGGAATGACTCTATGCACAATTTCGACGCTTTGGATCGCGGACAAGCTGTTTGCCGGCATCAAGCATATTGGCCACGACGAAAAGGACCCACCGCAACGTAGACGCAGCAGGTAACCAGAAGGTCAAATCTGGGAACGGGTCGTGGCGTTAGCACCTTAGTGGAATCGACGTCGATCTCGCGGTTTGTGCCCCGAGGGTCAAGTGTCACTGCTTGCTAAGGAGACATTCAACAAATGGCGTCCCGTTGCCTTCGGCTTGAGCCTGACGAACTATGCTACGGCCGGCGGATATACCCGCTCCTCTTTGACCGACGCCCCCCGTAATTTCTTTGAAAGTGTTTTCAACAAGAGGGCGGCCAGGGAGAACCGCCCGTACATTGATTTCAATTTGGTGAGAGTATGAGACACGATCCAACCCCGGCCGCATCGAAGCTAACCATTCCGGTGGAACTGAGAACCGGCCTGCCATACGCCAACCTGATCGCGAAACAGGCGCTGTTCGCGGCTACCGTCGGAGAGGTTTTCGGGATAGACCCGCGCAGCGCCATTCCAATGCCGGGAACAACGGGCGCTATCGAGGCCGTAAGAAACCACGTCTTTCGCATTAGCGGCAAGACCACACCCACCGTCTTGACCGTTTGCCCCGGCTACTGGAGGGCGAGAGAGTCGTTCGCCGGATTCGGTTTTTCCGTTAGGGCCGTTCACACCAAGCCGCTCGGATTCTCCATCGACGAGTCCTCTATTGTAGACGAAGCTCGGCAGGCGCCCGCCGATCTCATATACCTGAGCCTGCCCAACAATCCCACGGGCGCGGTCTTTGATCCCGGCTCGATAATCGAAAGCGCGCCCCGCGAAACCGCGATCGTCTTCGATATGACCCTGCCCGCCCGCGGTCTGGATACGAAGAATCTCGCGTCGCGCCTGTATGAGAAGTTCAACGGGAGGCGAAATCTCTTTCTCGCTGGCTCCACTTCGAAATCGCATGCGACGGCGGAGCTTCGAGTAGGCTGGCTGATTTGCGCGAATTCCGAAGACGCCGCCTTGTTGAAGGAAGAGAACCGAAACGTGGTCGCTTCCGACGCCATCGACCGAGGCATAGAGGCGCTCTATTCCACGCCTTCCGTCTTTCCCGCAATCGAAGAGTCGTTCGCTCTCCTCGCCGAAGGCGAGAGAACCGGCAGCCTGGAAATAATCAGGCCCGATAGAAAGGTGGAGACCGGATACGTGTTGATCAAACCGCGGCTCTCACCCGACGAATCGCGGCGCACCCTCGGCGATCTCAACATCCGCGTGATGTGGGGATCGGAGTTTGGCTTGGACGATGAGTACATCAGGCTCGAGACCCTGGAGCCGGCGAACATCAGAGTCTTCGTCGACGCCGTGAGAGAGGCCGTGAGCGCCAAATCAGGCCGGCCCGGAAGGGAGGTGCGATGAGAGCAAGACTGGTTACGCTGACCGCGGTAACGCTGACTATTTCGATCTACTCGCTCGCCGCCGCGCTGAGCGACATTCGAGCGTTGGTGCTGGATTCGAAGGGCGATGCGGTCAAAGACGCCGTCGTAATCTTGCGCTTGAAGAATTCCGATTTTTCGCTTACTCGGAAGACCGGCGCCAACGGCGAGATTGCGTTCGTAGGCGTCGCGAGCGGCGAGTACATCGTCACGGTCGAAGCTGATGGTTTCGCTCGCGCCGAGCAGGCAGTCACCGTAGTAACCGGCGGCGCGCCGGAATTGCGCTTCGAATTGCAGGCGGCGTTGAAGGAAAGCGTAACCGTGAAAGCGCAGCCGGCGGCGCTTGGAGAGGCGACAGCCACCCAGACCACGCTGGTGACCAAGGAACAAGTCCGCGCTACACCCGGCGCCACTCGAACCAACAGCACGAGCGCCATCACGAGCTATGTGCCGGGCTCATACATGATCCACAATCAGTTACACGTTCACGGGGGACATCAGGTGACCTGGCTGGTGGACGGGGTGCCGATTCCCAGCAGCAATGGAGGAGTCGACGCCGGAACGCCGTTCAGTCTGAACGACGTATCGTCTTTGGAAGCTCAACGAGGCAGCTACTCGGCCGAATTTGGCGACCGAACGTACGGCATATTCGGAATCCTGCCCCGCACCGGCTTCGACGCTACTCGAGAAGGCGAGATTAGCCTCATCTATGGAAACTTCAACCTCAGCGACAACTTCATAAGCTTCGGAGACCACAACAAGAAGGCCGCGTACTATGTGAGCGCGCACGGGATGCGCACCGGCTACGGGCTGGCGGCGCCTGCGTCCCGGATATTGCACGATCAGAGTTACGCCTATGGAGGCTTTGGGAATCTGATTTTCAAGCCCGATGACGTAAACCAGTTTCGACTGATGGGCTCGCTGCAGAGCGAGTATTTCGACGTCCCGAACGATCCTGAAGCTCAGGCGTCCGGAACTCGCGACGTGGCCAGACAGCGCGATGGATTCATATTCCTGACCTGGGTGAGAACCTTCGGGCAGCGCTTCATGCTCACCGTATCCCCGTTCTACCACTTTGCCGGCGGCAGCTTCGAAGGCGGAGCGGACGACACGCCGCTCATACCTCGCCACGAGCGGTCGTACCGTTACGCGGGTTTGCACCTCGTGGCGAGCGCGGTGACTCGGCGTCACAGTCTGAAGGCCGGCTTTCATGGATTCATTGAGCGAGATAGAAACTTCTTCCGCATCGAAGAAGCCGGCCAAACCGGAGTGGCGGTGGACCAACTGTCGAAGACCCGAGGCAATCTGCGGGCTTTCTTCGCCGGAGATCAGTACAAAGTGACCGACTGGTTCAGTCTAATTGGAGGCGTAAGGTTCACACGGTTCGCCGCGGCCGCACGCGAGACGGCCGTTGATCCGCGCATCGGCGCGACCTTGAGATTGCCTCGAATTAATTGGACGTTTCATGGCTTCTACGGGCGCTACTATCAAGAACCGCCGCTGTCGACGGTAACTGGTCCGCTGCTCGAATTCGCGCTTAAGAAGGGCTTTGGAATTCTGCCGTTGAAAGGCGAACGCAACGAAGAGCATCAGTTTGGAGTGACTATTCCATTCGAAGGCTGGTGGATAGACGTCGTGCATTACCGCACCGGCGCAAAGAACTTTCTGGATCATGAGGCATTGGGCGCTTCGAGTATTCTTCTGCCCGTCACTGTCGAGCGCGCCCGCATTCGCGGCCTCGACGTCAGCTTCAACTCGGCCGCCATATTCAAGCTGCTGCGGTTATCGTTCATCTACTCGCATATGCGAATCGAGGGTCAAGGCGCCATAACCGGCGGCCTCACCGACTTCAGAACGCCGGCCGGTTTCTTCTTCCTGGATCACGACCAACGTCACACATTAAAAGGAGGCGTCAGCGTGAAGCTGCCCTGGAAGCTGCTGCTGTTCGAAGAGACCCATTATGGCTCCGGCTTTGCCAGTGTGGGCGAGCCGGAGAATAGCGGCGGCGGTGAAACCACTCCTGCCGGCAGGCCGGTGAACAGCCATCTGCCGGGCCGCTTCAGGTTCGATGCTTCCTTGATACGGAATTTTGGAAAAGATTGGACCGTTTCCGTGAATTCGTGGAACGTATTCAATAGCAGCTACCTGCTCGATAACAGCCCGACGTTGGGTGGAGTTCACTGGTCGACACCTCGCCAGCTTTGGGTCGAAGTTCGATATCGGTTTCGATATTGAAAAAGTACAACCCTTTCGTGGTTGAAATACAATCCGCCGTGGTTCCCAAGCTAGCTGAGTACGGCAACCTTGGGCTGTAGATGCAACCGCATTCGGGGTCGCGCTGGAGTTTGGCCATTTTCGGGTTGCGCGTTTGGCAGGAAGAATTTGGTTCAGTTCGCCAATCATCATAGACTCTCAGGTCGGGAAGGGCGGCTTGCCCCCGCTCCCCAGCCAGTTTGAGCGAATCGAGGTGCAGCGGGGGCAAGCCACCCTTCCCGACCTGAGAGTTTCTGGGATTGCACATGGAAATTGGATATTGCTCTTCCCGAAATGGCCAAACTCCAATGCAACCGCATTCGGGGTCGCGAAGAGATGGCATAGCCGCCGACCCTTCCCCCGCGGGCGGGGACAAGGCTTCGGAGTAGGATCAGCACCTATTTGGATTTGAACCTCGCACCGATTGAAGTCGGTGGGATCAGGTAGCACTTCTAAATCAGTCACGTGGAAATCAGACATCCGGAAACCAAGCCTGGCGAGTGGCTCCCCGCGCGGCGGCCGAGTCCGCAAACCGCCGTGCGTCTGTTGTGCTTTCCTTACGCCGGAGGCAGTGAAGCCGTCTTCAGAGATTGGCGGGAAGGGCTGCCGGAGTCAATCGAGGTATGCGCGGTACAACTGCCGGGCAGGGGCGCTCGAGTAAAGGAGCCGCCGTTCACCGATCTGCATCGGTTGGTCGAGGCTGCCGCTGAAGGTTTGATCGCCAGGCTGGACAAGCCATTCGCGATCTTCGGGCATAGCATGGGCGGGACGATTGCGTTCGAGTTGGCGAGGCGTCTCAGACGCGAGTACGGCGTTCAACCTGTTCACCTCTTCATTTCGGCCAGATGCAGTCCGCAGTCGCTCGTGGGGCAAATCATGCCGAAGCTGACGGACGCTGATTTTGAGGCGGTGTTGAGGCGGGGAGAAGCTACTCCCAATGAGGTGCTCGAAGACCCTGAGCTTATGGAGTTGTTATTGCCGGTTCTGCGAGCCGACTTCGCGATAGGACAGCCCTCCGTCTTGGAGCCCGAGCCGCCTTTGAATTGCCCGATAACGGTCTTTGGAGGGTTGGCCGATTTAGCGAGCAAGCGTGAATGCCTGGAAGGGTGGGGCGAGCACACAAACGGACGCTTCTTGCTTCGGATGTTGCCAGGCGGCCACTTCTTCCTTCGGGACGCGCGGGCGCTCATTCTAAAGGCAATTGCCGCCGAGCTGCAGACTAATCCAAAAGCTGAGCGCTGACGGCTGAAAGCTGATCGCTTTTTCCGCGAGGGAGAACTGGTTGCACGAAAGGGCCACTCTTTTACGGCGCAGTCCGCGAAAAAGGCTAGCGAGGTATCAACCTGGGCGGTTCCAACGCACCCGGCGGCATGAAATGGAATCGAATCAAATACACCTCGTCGCCGCTGCCGTGTCTGGCGATCCGCAGCAAGTCATCCACGTTCTCGAACCCGGATTCACGCGCCAGATCGTTTGTGATGTCTTTCATCTCAATCGGCTCGATCGAATCCACGACGATGTGGCCCTCTTCCATAGGATAGCGGCCGCCTACTTTTACATGGGGATACTTCCAGATGCGAACGCTGCATCTGATTCGTCCGTACCGGACTCCCTCACGAAGGCTTTTGGTGAACATCATATGGAGCCTCACCCAACGGCCAGAGCCACGGTCCTAATGACGGGCGTCACCGGGCCAGCGCGAACGCGCCCGATGTACCGCACTGTCGGAGCTGCGCAGGCTCCGGTGCAGCCGCTAGCAGCTAAGCTAGTCACGCTGCCCTCGCGACGCGCCCTGCTTTTGTTCGCGTAGTCTTCCGCCCGACACGACGTACCGCGTCGCGCCTTTCACGCTGGGACAGCACTGGGCGTCCTTTGGTCCGTAGCTCAGCGTCTCCAGCAAAATCATATTGTCCTCGACCGACTTCAGTTCGACGGATCGCTCCGACTTGCCGCCCACCTCGGCTTGCGTCACAGGGGTGAGCACGCCTTTCTGTCGCGCGAAGACCGCCAGATACTGAATGTGGAGGTTCGTCCCGCGCTGGCCTTCGATCGTGTAGAGCACGACGGTTTCCGGCGCCCCGTCATGTGTGAGGTAGCCGCTGACCACTTTGCGCGCCTCCCGGTACTCCTCGCCTCGTTCGCGACGGGCCTGACGCCCGATGAATGCATCAATCACAGCGGCGTCCTGGTCCTGGCGCGCGGATGCTACGCCGTCCGAGCAGAAGAAGAGGCACATAAGGCCAGTGAGCAAGGTTATGGGAAGATCTTCTGATTTCATATCACGCTGATCATATGTCGATTTCCAGCGAAGCGGCACCACGGTTGGGATGACCGCACGGCGTGAGCCCGCGCATTGAGCGGCAGCGTGTAACCCGGGGCGAGTCCGCGAGACCTGGGCTGCGGCAATCCATCTCGATTTGTCCTTGCCTTATGCCGCGGGGTCGCTCGACCCGGATAAAGCACGCGATCGAGATTCTCAAGCGCAACGTTGAGATGCTTCCGCAGGGCTTCAATACCTATGACAGCCTTGGCGAAGGTTACATGGAGAACGGCTATAAGAACCTTGCGCTTCAAAACTACAAGACATCGCTGCAGTCGAGCCCGAAGAACACGAGCAGCTGTCGAGAAGCTGAAGAAAGCTGGAAGCGGCGCCATAGCGATGACCCCCATCGAGGCGCCATGTTTGTACTCATGGGCTGTGTGCGTGTTGCACCCGCAGGGCGACCGGCCCATCTTCTTTTCATTGCGAAGCACCTAATGATGCGTGGTAGCTTGCCTTCCTTCTAATGAGCATTACAGCTTCGCGTGCAGGTGCCGCTTGATGCGCCTAATGCAATAGCGTTGTCTTCTCCCAACGAGGTCGTGTTCCCATAGTCTAATGACGCGCCAACCCTTCTTTCGAAGTGTTCGCCGCACTGTGCGATCTCTCATTTTGTTTCGATCGAGCTTCTGAGCCCAGTACTGGACGTTACTCTTGGGTGGTCGCGAATGGGCTCGGCATCCATGCCAGAAGCAACCGTCAACGAACACGACTGTCTTCCTATTCGGAAAAACGAAGTCTGGCCGACCCTCTAGCGGCCACCCGCGTCTCCACCCTCTTATTCCGTTCGCTCGAAACAACTTGATAAGGGCGATCTCGGTATCTTTGTTATCTCGCGAACGAATCCGCGACATTACAAAGGATCGCTTCTCTCGAGTGAATACATCAGTCATAGTACCGGCCCTGCCACTCTAGGTATCTCTCTCGATCATATCCCGCTGATTCCAGCAAGTCCGCACTTGCCTTTTCCATCGCTGAACACAGGTCAGGGTCAGCCTTGAGCAGCAAGTCAACATCTCCAATCTTGCCGACAGCGGTGAGTAGCTTCAATGCACTGTCCAATTCGCTCGAAGGCTGCGATGCTGAGACGAATAACTTAGACAAGCCGGTCTTATCAATCGGTGGTGAGAATTTTGGAAGGAATTGAAATGCAAGCGACAGCATCTCGACGAACGGGTCTCGTCGAATTGCATACCGATAGCTCCGCAACATCTCTACCACCCACGTTGGGCTGCTGGTTGCACCTAGACTTATTAGCCATTTGCCGAGTGCCACGCCGAAGACGAAGATCATTTGCTCGTCATTCAGTTGAGAGATTACAACAATCGCACCATCATCCTGAAGAGCCTCGGGTGGAAGCACTGACGCCAAACGCTCAGCAAAGTCAGGATGGGCTCTTAAGTTGTGTTGAGTAGGTGTGCACATCTTGCTGAAATCAGGGACGCTTACCTGGCTAGGCTCGATTTGAGTAGTGATGAACAGCAACCACGGCACCGTTTGGCTCTTCATTTGATACTCGGCAAGTCGATGAATTGCGCTGTAATACTTCGCATCCACTGTTAACGATGGGAACAGCGAGTCGCAAAGATCTAGATTCACAACATGAAATGGGCCATAGTCCTTCATGTAACGATACGCCTGAGATTTTGTACTGGCGATCGACTGAAACTGGTCCGGCGCGACAGTAGAATTAGACGCTACTTCTTTCAATGAGGTGACTTCATTGTTTGCTACATCGACGCGGGTGCGCTTTTGGTCTGAGCCTTGCCCTTGATTAAAGCCGAGGTATTTTATATAGCAGTTAAACGGACGGGTATCCTTGTAGAGTGACCGAAGGTCCAGGAGGTCGTCTCCTGGGATAACCAGACATCTTAGCGGGCGGTCAAGAATGACTCCCTCCGGGATCTCGGACGAACGGTCCGATTCCTCCTCATCCGCGAGCCAATCCGTCGTATCAGTCTGAAGTTGCCGCTTCAAATAACGCCGGACCATCTCGCTGACGAGCAGGTTCCATTGCTTTTCACGAATAAATTGCTTTCGCACCTTGTGCCACGGCTGAAAATCGTCTCTCGCCGGAGATGTGTGCTGAGGCAACTTGCTCTGCACGATTTCATCGACAAAGTCTGACTCTTCGTCCTTCATCATTCGGCGTCCGCCATCAATATTTCAAGAATGTCCTGGATGAGAATTTCCTGGTCCTCGAACGAAAGCACTTCGAGCAACCCCCACGCATGAAGGATCTGTCCAATGGCGACCGCTTTGCCCTCGAGGAACGCAAGGCTTTGAAGTGCAGCATTCGTTTGTTTCTCACCTTTGCGAGCCGGTAGAGCTAGTCTCTTCCGCAAAACAATTTTACCCTCGCGACGAAGACCCGAAGCAGACTTTTCATCGCTCCTCTCAAGCAAAACGATCTCTGGGACGTCTTCAATGCCGCGCGCCTTAACCTTCTGCTCGACCAGTAAGTCAAGCTTCCTCAGCGCCTTTGCCCCTTTCTCAAGGAGGCGCTTGCCGCGAAGCTCCTTTCCTACTTCCTTATGTCTGTTCGTCAATTGCCGAATTGCTGAATGCAACCACTTAACGAGGAACTGATAATGCGGATGAGCGTAGTTAAAGGACTCCCGATCTAGGTTGATCGCTCCATCTAAGCCTTCCGATACAAAAACCTCCGCGGTGATTTGACGCAATCGAGTTTGTTCGGATACCTGATATCCCATGAATGTGCGATCGAACGGAACGCCGGCAGCATTACCTACGCGTATCATTACGCCCTGGTGCTGAGTCGGGATAACCTTCGGAGTCCAGAAGAGGTATGCTTCAAAATCCAATTTTCCTCCGCTCAGGTCTACGGGTTTCTTTTCGAATTCCTCACGACAGCGTCCAATGAAGGCCAGGGGCGTCGAAACCGCACTTTGCGTTTTGGGCTGCTCCCGAAAAACAATTGGGCGGAACAACTGAACCCCGTCTATAAAGACCTCAAACGTATCTCCCTTGGACAGATAAGGTGTCTTTAAATTCAGCCGTTTCCGCGGTGTCTCGCCGAGCTTAAGACGAAGCGGTTCCGCTTGCCCTTTAGTCTTATTGGCGAGTTGAAAAAACAGCAACTCCCCGTCAGGCGAAAGATCGAAAGGATGGTTGTCAACATAATCCAGTGGCGCAGTCAGCGATAAAGTCCACAGCGTCTGAAGGTATCGATCACACACGGCCTCGATGTCTACTAGCGCCTTATCTTCGTCGGCCAATACTCGAACGCTCTGCAAGAACATTTCAAATTTCTCACGGGCCTCATGTGTTTCGTTCCAGGGAAGCCGTGGCGGGAGCTCAAGTTCATCCGGGTTCTTCCGGCTGATTCGGCCGATATGAAAATATGGCGCACGCGTTAAGGCTCTTCCCTCGTTCTCGATCTCGAAGTCAATCCTTGCCCAGAGGTCTACGCTCGCCAATTCATCACGCGTTCTCGGAAGCAGATCGAGAAGTTTGACCTCGGTTCCCTGGGATTCATCCTTCGGGGCGGGTTCAGTCCAGATCCTAGCGTGCCCTCTCTCGATCTGAGACTCACCGTTAGCTTTGGGATCAATGAGCCGTTCATCCTGATTTACCGGTCCGAGAGTTATATCAGCCACGGTTCTAAAGCGGTCACCTCGTGTTTTTGTTATGACAAGAAAATGTCGAGTGAATTGAGCTACTGAGAACAGGCCGATACCCAGCTTGCCAATAAGCTTGCGCCCGCCCGGGCTCTTAGTCGGGTCCCCTCTCTTGGTGACCTCTAGGTCTGCCCCCGCGAGCGTCCGCTTCGCGCTGCCTCCGATGTGCTCAATGAGATGCTCTAACGACTCAGGGGTCAAACCGAGTCCGTTATCGCGTATTGTAATAGTAGAGAATCTAGGAGCGTCAGTAAGGATTACAACTTCGGTGGCATCGGCGTCATACGCGTTTGAAATCAGCTCCCGCAGAGCAGAAGAGGGCTGCCGATAGATTCCGTCGGTTATGCGAGCGAGAATTCGGTCGTCCGTCTTTAGAGAAGCCTCCACCGGCACGCGAGTCTGTTTCGTCTCGCGGATCTGTTGCGCTAAGGGGGATTGCGCGGGAGATTTCATCGCGTCTCTAGTCCGGACAATTCCAAGAGTATCTGCAACGTAGCTCGTGTCATCTGCGGTGGGACGGCATTAGTGACTTGTTCCATCTGGTTCGAGAATGAGCCGTATACTCGAAACGAGTCCGGGAACCCTTGAAGGCGCGCGGCCTCGCGCGTAGTGATGCTACGTGGCTCGCTAAAGTGTGCGGGCGGAGCGCGATGTCCAGAGAACAGGGTATTTGATAAGCGCGTGGGATGCAGTCGACGATAAGACATTGGTCCCGTTCCAGGTCTGATCGCGGATATCTTTTCAACTACTCGGCGGGAATGACGCATCGCAAGGTGATTGGCTGCGCTCGCGTAGTCACGCTCGTCGTCGTAATCATCGGGACGCACAGCGGGAATCGGTAGATCATTCAATACATCTCCCACCGTAACTGGCATTGTTCGGAACCTCGCAATGCGTTTTAGCACCTCGGATTCAACCAGTTTTTCCCGTGAAAGGAGGAAGAACGTTCGACGACGTTTTTGAGGAACGCCAAAGTCCCCGGAATCCAGAACAATCGTGCAGACGTTGTAACCTGCCTGCTCAAGTACATCTTCACAAACGCTTAAGCGCTTTGAGTGTTTTTCGGAAAGCAGCGCCGCCACGTTCTCAACGAGGGCGCAGTCTGGCTGTAGTTCTGCGATCGCTCTTGCGACAGCGTTGAAAACGCGATTTCGTGGGTCGGCTGGATCGCGAGATCCCGCATCCGAGAAGCCTTGGCACGGCGGACCCGAAAGTATGATTGAAAGTGCAGCAGGTTTGTCCTGTGGTTTGAGCAGTAGAGCACACTGATCCAGGACAGCGCGCGATCTTATGCTGCCCTGAAGCGCGATCGCTCCCCCAAAATTCTTACCAAACGTTCGAATCGCCTCAGCGTTGTTGTCGACGCCGACGACAACATCGAGGTCAAGTTGAGCAGCAGCCAGTGACATCCCACCCATGCCACAACATAAGTCTCCAACACGAGGCTTAGCAAGTAGGTTGAGTGGCTCCACAATCAACTCCATCTGTAAACGGCCTGCGCGACTCAGGGTCGCACAGCCTTCTTGTCGTTCCTCTCAGTTGGGCAGTCTACACCGCAAACAGGCCACGTGCCAGAAGGCTCGGGGAAGGAGTGAGAACAATTTCCAAAGGGGCGAGGGCGTGTCAGGCTAGCCTAGCGTATGTTGACATTTCCGCTCGTCATACGGACCTACGTCATAACTGAGAGACTTGGCTTCGCGTGCTATACGCCTAAGAACCGACTGCAGGTTCCACTGGGTCAGTGAGGGATTGTTTTGATACCAAAGAGCGTGTGGAAGAAATAATAAGAGTAGTTATTCGCGAGTTCAAGCGAACGAAGCGAATCCCTGATCCCACCGCCGATGAGTTGACCGCAGCGTTGCAGGCGCGAGTGGACGATCTGTTTGATCGGGAAGCAACCTTCAGATGTCGCGAAGTAGGCGACAGCGCTCGCTAAGTTGCGAGACCGGGCGGAATCGTAATCGGCCGAGGGATTTCTTCGGGAGATAAGGGCGTGGCGATAGACCGGCACTAATTGCTGATTGTGAACTGCAGATCTTGAATTACTGATTGCGCGCCCGATTAGTAAAACTGACCAACAATGACAGGTCAGTCGGTCTTGACCGCGGGTTCGTTATGTAGCCGTTCGGCTAGCCACAAGTTCGCCAAGGTTCTCGTACCCGGGCCTGAAGCTCAATCTCGGCGTAGACTCTATTCGGCGCCCGCGTTGTGCCCTCACCTCGAATTCGACTTAATGGGTTTGATCCCAGTAATCCGCCAGACTATGCGTGTCCCAGAACTCGCCGACCTCTTCCAATGTTCGCGCCTTGGAGAGAGTCGTTAGTTGCGCATCACTATTCTCACTCTCGCTCATAACGTTTTCGCTCCCTTATTATCCATGTCTCGCGCGCTCAACGCGGGGAGGTGTCAGGCTTGACATTGTTGACGTTTGCGCTCCTCATAGGACCCTGCGCCATAGCCTGAGAGACTTGGCTGCGCATGCGATACTCACGGATAGCAGGTCCACTCGTCAGTAACGAAGCGTCATAATAGCCAAAGAGCGTCTGGAAGAAACAATCAGAGGGGTGACTCGCGGATGCACTGCTTGCCGTCGCCAAAATAGGGGTCAGGCTTGACTTCGTTGACATTATCCATTTGCCTTCGGTCTCACCGTCTTGCGAAGCCGCTTCAACTCGGGAGTCTCCGTCTCGCGTGCCCGAGCGGCCTCTACTCTCCTCGTCACTGCTGAGGGGTCTATCCCTAACGC
>JAHFUG010000566.1 GCA_023265195.1 Blastocatellia bacterium
CAACCAGTATGCGGCCGAGTATGGAAGAGCTTCGGGAGGCCGCATAAACCTGCGCACCCGCGGCGGAACAAACCAGTTTCGCGGCCAGGCTTATTTCTATTTTGGCGACGAGTCTCTGAATGCGAACAGCTTCTTCAGAAACGCGCGCGGATTGGGTCGAATACCACAGCAGCAGCTTCGCGAAGGCGCCGCCGTTGGCGGCCCCGCGATAAGAGACAAAGCGTTCTTCTTCGCATCCTTCGAGCGATTGAAGATCACCGACAACGCCGAGATCGACGCCTTGGTCCCAGTGCTTCAAAACCCTCGATTCCCCTTGCCGGCTCCAAATCAACCCATCCTGCCCGGCAGCGAAGCCGCGAGATTCCTGGAAGACGTCTCTACGCCGGAGGTGCGAAACATCGGCGACGCCAGGCTCGATCTCACGCTCAGCAACCGGCACACGGCGTTCATGAGGTTCGACGCCGCCAGAGGCAAAAACGATCGCGGCTTCCCGGGCGGCGCCCGGCTGCCGGAAACGATACTCAGCGAGGGACGTGACTCGGATTCGATAAGCGGGACAAGCAATCTCACTATCACGAACAGCTTGATCAATCAGGCGCGCATTCAGTACTCGAGACTGCTGCCACGTTTCGCGTCAAGAGTCGATTCGGTTGGAGTGATCATCAACGGCCCCGATAGAATCGTGGCCGGTCTCTTCACCGGAAGCGATGGTTCTCCCGCGTTCGCACGCCAGGAGAGGCGATTTCAGATTCAGGACAACGTGATGCTGCTTCGCGGGAGTCACTTGCTCAAGGCGGGAGGAGACATTCAACTCATACACTCGTCCTTCACGGATTTATTCGCGGCCGGGGGCCAGTTCACCTTCGATTCCATCGCGGAGTTTCTTGCCGGTCGGCCCAGCCGATTCATACAGCGGTTTGACACGGAAAGCAGAATCTCCAATAGAGTCGTGGGCGTGTTTGCGCAAGACGAATGGAAGCTGAAGCCGAACGTCACGCTCTCTTTCGGCGGACGCTGGGACAATGAGTCCGCCCTTGCCGACCGCGATAACTTCTCGCCCCGCATCGCCGTCGCCTGGGATCCGTTTGGAGGCAAGCTCTTCCGTTCGTTCAAACATCTTTCCGAGCCCGGCAAGACCGTGGTTCGTTCGGGATTCGGCATGTTCTATAATCGCGCGCTGCTGAGAACGCTCGATGATTTCTCGCTCGGCAGATCGACTCTAACGGTGGACTCCGACATAGATTCGCGGGTGCTCCAGTCGGTCAGCTTCCCTTCGCCGATCACCGACCGCTCGCTCGTTCAGCGATTCGGTGTTTCGGAAAGCCGATTCCTGCGAAAGGTAAGCAAAGACATGCAGATTCCCTATACGACTCAAGCCGGGTTGGGAATCGAGCGGCAGGTCAGCAGGAACATTGTCGCGTCAGCCGATTACATATTCACAAGAGGCGTTCATCTGTGGCGCGAAACAAACATTAATGCGCCGGTTCTGCCGGGTGGATTCGCCTCGTTCACCGGCTACCTGATGAGCCGTGATTTTGACAACCGGCGGCGTTCTGACGGTTCCCGTCCTATTTCTTCATCAAACGCGGACGTGGTGCGGTTCAATCTCGGCGAGGCCACGTCGTCAACCGCAGGCGCCATCACGACCGACAACGGCGTGCGAATAGTCACTCTGGGATTAAACGCGCCCCGGTCCTCCAACATCAGCGCGGCGCTTGGGGCTCTTCGAGCACTGCGGCCCGATCCTGCTCTTGTCGAGGTCGAGCAACTCGAGTCGGCTGGAAACAGTTTCTATCACGGCGGAATGTTCTCCGTCCGCTACTCGAAGGGCAAGAGCATGCATTTTAGAGTGGCGTACACGCTCTCGAAGATGATCGACGAAGGAACGACAAACACGGCGTCGCCGCAAGACCTGCTCGACCGCCGGGCGGAGCGGGCCTTGTCGCTTCAGGATCAACGCCACCGATTGACCTTCAGCGGCCTGTTTCAAGTGCCCTACGTGAAACTCGATCTCGCGCCCATAGTTTCTTTCGGTTCATCGAAGCCGTTCAATCTATCGGCCGGCTTTGACCGCAATCTCAACGACATCGAGAACGACCGGCCCTTGCTCCTTCGAGAGATCGGCCGGCCAGTCTGGCGCCGGCCCGGCGGCGCGCCCGCCGAGGACGTTCGATCGGCGTTGGCGTTCGCGCCGATCGGTTCTAGCGGAAACCTGCCGCGGGACTACGGCAAGGGACCTGGAACGCGGACAATCGATCTTCGAGCGTCACGAGCGTTCGCGTTGAACGAGAAGCTGAAGCTGACGGCGGCGGTCGACGCTTTCAATTTGTTTAATAACACCGTCTTCAACTTCGGAGCGGAGTTCATTGAACGAAACGATCGAGACTTTCTCCAGCCTCGACGCACGATGCGTCCTCGAACCGTGCTGCTTACCGTGAAGGTGCAGTTTTGAAGAGCCAAGTGCGATCTTTATGCCTATGAAACAAGCAGGCGGTGTGAACCTCGCCATCGAGTTTGAGGTTGTCTATCTTGGCTGCGCAATTTGGCGGGCGCCAAATTTAGAGCAATCCGCCAAACACCAGGTAAATCACAGGTCGGGAAGAGGGACTTGTCCCCGCTCCCCGGCTTGTGGCCGCTTCGAGTGAATCACAAGAGAAGGAGGAGCGGGGACAAGTCCCTCTTCCCGACCTGTGATTTGCCTGAACTTGAACGTGGGTTTTGAATTCGGTCTTCGCCCAAGTGTGCAAACTCGAGGATTGGCGGTGAGCCGGATTTCTTCGGCGGTATTGAGGCCGCCGGCTTGCAGCCGTCGTTGAAGTGCGCTTCCGAGGAAACCGCGGCTTGCTCCTCGATCCGCCCGCCTCTATTCCTTAATTGGCGGAACCGGCTCTTCCGGGGAAACCTCGGCCGTTCCAAATGGCCACTCGCTCCGTCTCCACGAGCGAAATAAGAAAATCGCAATGCCGACGACAATCAACACCACCGCATACCTGAGCTGCTTTTGGAAACCGTCGCGCATCAACAACACGTAGACAAAACCAATCAGAGCCATTACCGCCGGCAGGGGATACAGCCACATCCTAAAAGGCCTGGGTAGATCGGGCTGCTTCACTCGCAGCACTATCAACCCGGCGGTTTGAGAGAGAAACTGAATAAGGAGTCTTATAACGACCAGCGCCTTGATGACGTCCTCGAGTTTGAGAAAGCAAAACGCCGCGGCGACTCCGCCCATCACCAGCAGCGAGATATGAGGGAAATGGTGCTTAGCATGCACGCGAGAGAACATCTTGAAGTAGTTTCCGTCGAGCGAGGCTGCATAGGGCACTCGCGAATACCCTAGTATCAGCGAAAACACGGAGGCGAACGCGGTCCACATTATCAACAGCGATACAAGCACGGCCTCCCAGCAGCCCTTGCCGTAAAGGCGTTCCATGAAATCCGCTACGACGTAACGGCGGGCGTCGGAAGCGGCGGCGTCGCCCAAATCTCTCCACGGAACCACGCCAAGTATGCTGATGTTCATCACGATGTAGAGAGCCGCCACCAGCAGAATCGAGTAGATGATCGCCCGAGGTATGGTTCGCCCCGGTTCTTTGACCTCTCCGCCAAAGAAGCAGACGTTGTAATAGCCCCAGTAATCGTACAGCGAGACGAGCAGCGCCGCGCCAAGCCCCGTGAAAAACTTCGGAGAGAGCTCGAAGGCGTCCGGTGGAAAATCGAAAGCTAGGCGTTTGTCGAAATGCGTCACTCCCGAAACGATCACCCACAACACCGTCAATAGAACCCCAACGCCGAGCAGCTTCGAGAGTCTTCCAATGATCGTTATCCGCCTGTACAAAAGAATCACCGCGAGGAGGCAGGCTCCTATAGCCAAAAAAGTGCCGGCGGTCACGATCAAGCTCGCGCTCAACGGCCCAAGCCACGGTATCGATAAATGCACTTCTTTTGCGCCAATGGTCCGGCTCAGCGAAGGCCACAGGTAACTTGCATACAGCGACAGCCCGATGCAGCCGGAGGCGATCGAAAGCGGCGCGCTGAAGCTAAGCTGCCAGATGAA
>JAHFUG010000022.1 GCA_023265195.1 Blastocatellia bacterium
CCATGCCTCGTCATGCCTGCCTTGCTTCTTACTTGTCCAAGCATCTTTCCGCTCCGCGTCCCAAAAACCGTTAAGCACCCAAACCAAAGCCACCCCAATACCGTTATCCTTGACGCAAGCGCGCGCCCGCCCGTACCCTCCACCAAGGGACCAAAACGATGAGTGATGACCTGAGATTGGATGCCCTCGCTGTTGGCGCGCACCCGGACGACGTTGAGTTTGTGTGCGGTGGAACGCTGATGAAGCTCGGATCGATGGGGTATCGCGTGGGCATTCTCGACATGGCGCGAGGCGAGATGGGCACGCGAGGCTCGGCGGAGATTCGCGCATCCGAGGCCGAACATGCCGCGAGGATCCTGGGGCTGAGCGTCCGAGACAACGCCGAACTCCCCGACGGGCGCATCTGGCTTAACGAAGAGTCGCGAATTCGGCTTGTGCGCAAACTCCGTCTGTACAGGCCGCGGATCCTGTTCACTCATTATTGGGACGATCCGCATCCCGATCACGCCCACACATGTCAGATCGTCCGTGAAGCCGCTCATCATGCGGGGCTGGCAAGGTACGACGCCGAAAACGGACAAGAGCGATTCCGCCCACAATCGATCGCGCATTTCATGTTTCCTCGGACCGTCACACCCAGTTTCGTGGTCGATATAACGCAGTTCGCCGAGCAGAAGCTCGAAGCGGCGATGGCTTACCGTTCGCAGATATTCGATCCCAACAGCATGGAACTCGAGACCAACGTAAGCGCGGAGGCTTTTCTCAGAAGGCTCGAGGCGAGGCATCGCTTCTACGGCTCGTTGATCGGCGCCGAGCACGGAGAAGGTTTCATAGTAAAGGAAACCCTGAATGTAGACGATCCGGTAAAACTCCTGTCTCAAAAGATGAATTCTTATCTGTGACAGTTTTGAGTTTCCAGTTTTGAGTTTCCAGTTTTCAGTTTCCAGTTTTCAGTTTCCAGTTTTTCAGTTTTGAGCCACTGAGGATCAGATTGACAGACCCACGAAGCAAAGATGACCGAAGACAAAAAGGAACTGAAAACTGAAAACCGATGAGAATAGGAATCACCTGTTATCCATCGTACGGCGGCAGCGGGATTGTTGGCGCTGAACTCGGCCTCGAGTTGGCCAAACGCGGGCACTCGATTCATTTCATTAGCTACGCGCCCCCGATGAGAATGGTGGACGGCGCTGCTCACGATCTCATTCATTTTCACGAAGTGAAGATGCTGACCTATCCATTGTTCGAATATCCGCCCTACACCCTGGCTCTCGCGTCGATGATATGCGAGGTTGCTCGCGGCCACTCGCTCGACCTGGTGCATATGCACTATGCGATACCGCATTCGGTGAGCGCTTATCTGGCTCGCGAGATGTCCAAGTGCGACCGCTACCTTCCGTTCGTGACGACGCTTCACGGCACGGATATTACCCTGGTGGGCCGCGATCCGTCATACCTTCCCATAACGCGGTTTGCGATCGAGCAATCGGACGCGGTGACCTGTATTTCCGAGTATCTTCGAGACGCCACTCGCGATACGTTCCATGTTGATTGCCCGATAGACGTTATCTATAACTTTATCGATACCGAGTTCTATCGCCGAATCCCGAATGAAGACGCCCGGCGCGAGCTTGCGCCAAACGGCGAGCGAATAATCCTGCACGTTTCAACGTTCCGGCCCATTAAGCGAATAACCGACTGCATCGAGGTGTTGGCGCGAGTTTGCCGAAAGAATCCGGAGGTCAAGCTGGTTATGTGCGGAGACGGACCCGAACGTCAGGACGCCGAAGCGCTCGCCGCCAGGCTGGGCGTTACGGACAAGGTCTCATTTGTTGGCCAGCAACCCCAACTCAAAATTCGTGAGTATTTGTCGGCCGCCGATGTTTTGTTGCTACCGAGTCAGAGCGAGTCGTTCGGGCTGGCCGCGTTGGAGGCGATGGCTTGTGAGTGCCCGGTCATCGCTACTCGAGTAGGCGGAATTCCCGAGGTGGTCGATGACACAGAGGCGGGTTATCTGTTTGAGATCGGCGACGTGGCTGGAATGGCTGACGCGGCGATCCGGATTCTCGAGGACAAGGAAGAGAGGGAACGGCTCGGACGCAATGGCCGCGATGCCGCCCTCGCCCGGTTCGCTTCCGAGAAGATAATTCCACAATACGAGGAACTCTATAGGAGGGTCACGACGGAAGGGAGGAGCGCTAACGCGGAAGGAAAAAGGGAGAGGCGCGGCGTTTCTTCCGCGCCTCGATCAGATGAGTGAGAGAGTGCGGCGCTGCGCGGTCTTACAACGTGTGACTCACCGCGTCCCAGTCCAACTCTCGCGGACGCTACCCAGGATACAGCTACTCTCGCGCGTACGGTTTGCCCCATGAACCTTCGAACGCCAGATCACCGATCGGTTTTCGGGAGCGAGGCGCCAGTTCCCTTGCGCGAGTCTTTTCGTCCAGATCGTCGAGACTTCCTTTGTAAGGATGGCCTATGGCTATCATCGCCATCGGGGTAAAGCCGTCCGGTATCTTGAACTCGCGGCGCGCGCGATCCGAATCGAAGCCCGCCATTTGATGCGCGACCAGACCCATATCCACGGCGGCGATAACAAGGTTCTCGCTCGCCAGTCCAACGTCGTGTTGAGCGTGCCGGTTAGGCTTGTCATTCGCCGTGAACGCGTCACGCGCTACCGACAGCATTAGCAGCGGAGCCTTTCGCGCCCAGGCGTTTCCATCAACAAGGCAATCGCGGGCGCGTTGGAGCGCTTCCGGATCGGCTCCGTCGAAAACCAGATACCTGAACGGCTGTTCGTTGAAACACGACGGAGCCCACCTGGCCGATTCGAGCAGTATCAACGTCGAGCCGCGTTCAACAGCCCTTCCCTCTTCGAATAACCGAGGGCTCCATCGGCGCGCCAGCAGCGGATGAATAGGAAACTCCGCGGGGGCGGCGCTCTCCGGATATTCCGTTGCGCCGGTCTTCGCTGTCTCAGAATCGCAAGTGTCTATTCCGATGTGCCGCAGGTGTCCGGCCATATGATCGACATAGTCGTCGATCACAAAGCGAAGGGTTACCGGGTCCGAGCCGCCTATCGTGCAGGTTCTCGCCCACGTAGAGGCGGGGGCGGCTTCAGCGGCTGCGAGGAGATGGTTATTGAACGATGTCCATAGCTCGATAAGCCCCGTCCAAGCCCGGTTCCAATATCCATTGACGGCCACCCAGCCCTCGCCATCGTATCCAGCCAAGGCCGGCGAATCTTCAAGCTGCGCGAGAACGACTCGGCGATGATTGTTCAACGCCGAATCTATCAGGTGGCCCAGTTCTTCCTTCTTGGACCACTGTTCCGGCGAGGGTTTGTAGCCGGCGTCCCGTTCGGTGATAGAAGCCAGGCGGCGCGGTATTCCCCGTATTAACGCCGCTAATTGTGCGATCCCCGCGGGCAGTTGGTTATCGTCGTTCTCGTTGGATTGTGTGTTCATATATCTCCGTCGCGTACACTCGAATGGTTTTGGTTAACATCGCGCTTGCGGCGTCGTGAATTCCGTCTCGGCATCTTTACCTCCCAGCCGAGGTAACGGCCTTGCTTGGTGAGAGCAACAGCGTCCCTTGAAACCTTCCGGACACGATGCATACTAATTGGAGCGGCGCGGGTCTACAAGCTCCGGCTCTTGGTGTAGACTCTACCCTTGCAATTGAAACCATTTGGAGAGGGGCGAAAACATCTGACTATGACGGACGACAGCATCCCGGCAGGCGAGAAGCGGCGTCTCAACGTCTTTGTCGATCACGAAGACGCCTTCTGCAGCGTCCTTGGTCTTGCGGAGGCCGATTACGAGTGCGTCACGGTAAACAATGCATGGCCGGAGAAGGGTCTTCGCGCGGGGGACATCATTCTGTTTTCATACGGCCAGAGTTCCGGAGGCGGAGACACTGTGCTCATAGAAGAGGATGGCCAAACAAGACTCGGGCTTATTCACTCTCCGGGTTATCTCGAGATCCCTGGCGGCGTGCGGCCTCTTCGAGACTCCGAGCAGATAGTGGCGGTTGGGATGGCGCTCGGACGAAGACTCGCCGGCGCCGCCTAGCACAACGCCGAGGAATCCGCGTCATTAATTGGCCGGCTTGCGGCGACACCCTGTATCAGACAGATGGCCGCGGCGGCGAACGTCAACACCGGCAGCGCGTACGTTAGTAGATTAGTCTCCGAATTGAGCGCAGTGTTGGGATCGGCCATTAACGTCCGGCCATGATCGCGCAAGCGCCGGTCTTTTCCCTTCGTGGTCTTCGTGAACTTCGTGGTTTAATCTTTTCCCTTGCCGAACAGGAGAAAGAACATGAATCGAATTCGTCTGGTTGCGCTTCTGATGGCCGCGATGATGGCCGCCGCGCCGGTCCTTGCCCGCCAGACCGCGAGTGAATCCGGTCTTCTTACACTCGACACGATTGCTGCATACAGCCCCAAGTCGTTGGGTGAGATTCAGTGGCAATCGGACGGTTCGGGGTATTTGGCGCTCGAGCCGTCGCCGGGACTCAAGGACCTATTCGGCATCGCCCGATATGACGCCGCAACCGGAACAAAAACCCTTCTCGTCCCGGCCGAAAAGCTGACCCCTCAAGGCGCCTCGGCGCCACTGGCGGTCGAGCAGTTTGATTTCAATCAGGACGGTGGCAAGATGCTGCTCTTCACCAAGTCGGAGCGCGTGTGGCGCAGCAACACTCGAGGCGACTATTGGGTGCTCGATCTAAAGAAGTGGAAGCTGCAAAAGCTTGGAGGCGGCGCGAAGCCCTCGACGTTGATGTTCGCGAAATTCTCACCGGACGGGACTCGAGCCGGCTACGTGCGAGAGAACAATCTCTACGTTGAAGACCTCGCCGACGGCCGCATCACTCAGCTTACCTCGGATGGATCGCAGCACATAATCAACGGGACATTCGATTGGGTTTACGAAGAAGAGCTGTTTTGCCGCGATGGCTGGCGCTGGAGCCCGGATGGAAACCACATAGCTTACTGGCAGCTTGATTCCGAGGGCGTGAAAGACTATCTGCTGGTCAACAACACGGCGGGCCTGTATCCGTCGATCGCTTCCTTCCCCTATCCGAAAGCAGGCGAGATGAACTCCGCCGCGCGCACTGGAGTGGTAAGCGCAACGGGCGGGAAGACCGTCTGGTTCGATGTTCCCGGAGACCCGCGTAACACCTATCCAGCCCGAATGGAATGGGCGGCTAGCTCCGGCGAGGTCGTCATTCAGCAACTCAACCGCCTCCAGAACACGCACGTTGTGATGCTGGCCGGCATTCAAAACGGAAAAGTGAAGACGATACTCACCGACAAAGATGAAGCATGGGTCGATTTGGCATGGGGCGATCTGGATTGGGACAAACGCGGCCTGGCGCGCGGCGACGTCGAGTGGGTCGATAACGGAAAGCGGTTCTTGTGGGCGACCGAGCGAGACGGCTGGCGTCACATCTACTCCGTGTCGCGCGACGGCAAGGACGTCAAATGCGTCACCAACGGAGCGTTCGACGTGATCGGCGTCGAGAAAGTCGACGAGCGCGCAGGCTGGATGTATTACGACGCATCTCCCGGCAACGCCACGCAACGGTATCTTTTTCGCACCCGAGTCGATGGAGCAGGCGCGCCCGAGCGATTGTCTCCAGCCAATCAGCCGGGCCGCCACGACTACATCGTCTCTCCGCGATGCGATCTGGCGATTCACACGTATTCGAAGTTCGCCCAGCCTCCCGTCACCGAAGTTGTCCGCTTGCCACGCCATGAAACTTTGAGAACCGCGATCGATAACAAAGAGCTTCAAGAGAAGCTGAGCAAGCTGAAACAATGTCGGTCGGAGTTCTTCCGCGTTGACGTAGGAGAAGGCGTTCAGCTTGACGGCTGGATGATCAAGCCGCCCGATTTCGATTCAAAGAAGCGATATCCGGTCTTGTTCTTCGTCTATGGCGAACCCTGGTTGCAGACTGTGCTCGACGCCTGGGGCGGCAGAAACCTGATATGGCATACGATGCTCGCGCAGCAGGGGTACGTCGTAATGAGCGTGGACAATCGCGGAACGCCGGCTCCGCGCGGCCGAGCATGGCGCAAAGTGGTCTATCGAAAGATGGGCGTCGTTAATTCAGGGGATCAAGCAAACGCCGTCAAAGCGATTGCTAAATGGCCATTCGTCGATCCAAGCCGCATCGGCGTCTGGGGATGGAGCGGCGGCGGATCATCCAGTCTGAACGCGATCTTTCGCTACCCGGATCTCTACCGAATGGCGATGGCCGTGGCGCCGGTCGCCGACATCCGCTATTACGATACAATCTACCAGGAGCGATACTGCGGGCTGCCACAAGATCATCCCGATGAGTACAAACAAAGCTCGCCGATAACTTTCGCCGGCCAGTTGAAAGGCCAACTTCTGGTCGTCCACGGCACGGGCGACGACAACGTCCATTACCAGGGGACGGAGGCGCTCATCAATGCGCTTGTAGCGGCGGGGAAGCCGTTCACGATGATGGCCTATCCGAATCGGTCGCACGGAATCTATGAAGGCCCGGGCACGACGCGTCATTTGTTCGGAGTGCTGACCCGCTTTTTGAATGAGAACCTTCCTCCGGGTCCTCGCGAGTAAGTGATTTGGGAGAAAAGAGTGTATGGAACCGGTGGTAAAGAGTCTCAAAGTGGCGAGGGTCGGCAGTTGGGAGATAGCCAAGCTACATCATGGCGGAAGAAACCCATTCGGCTTGAGTTCAGGAATAAAGATCGATGTGACGAGCTTCAACACCGCCAGGATTCTTCTCACAACGGTGTTTTCGCGAGGCTGTATTGGAGTGATAGAATTGGCTGGCTTTTTCAAGAACCGGGTGCAGCAAGGAGAGGTGGAAATGAGCCGCGGGGCCACACTTCGAGTCTCGACTCTCGACGAGGTAGCTGGCTTACCGGTCCGGCGCGTTGGCGCATTATGAGAGCCCGCCCGAACTGCGGAAGAACATATATGAATTGCGTGAACGACCGGACATAGATAGCAGCCGCAATGTCTAACCGGCACGGAGGATTTGAGAATTAAGTACCGAGCATTGATAGAGCAGGACGAGGACGGAGTATGCGTTGCGGAAATACCTTCTCTGCCCGGTTGCATTTCTCAAGGACAAACTCGCTCCGAGGCTCTACACAACATCAAAGAAGCAATCACAGGCTATCTCGAGAGCTTGGAAGCGCATAAAGAACCCGTTCCACCTCCCATCTTCGAGGAGATTGTCGAGGTTTCCGCTTGAGCGATCTGCCAAGGATTCCGGACGCGCGGTAGTAAAGGCCCTAAAGAACGTTGGCTACGAACAAGACAGGCAGCGAGGCAGTCACATCATCTTGAGGCAGGCAAATTCTCCACACAAGCGTGTCAGAGTGCCGGATCACAAGGAAGTTGTGAAAGGTACACTGCGAGCAATCATTCGTGAAGTGGGGTTGACGGTGGACGAATTCAACGATTTGTTGTGACTCACGAAGAGAATGGCAGGTAGCTCGCCATTTCATCGTTCAGGGAATGAAATGGCCAGGATAATTCGAGAGCAGCCCGATGCCACTCTTTTGGGGGCAGTATCAGCAAGTCTATTCTTTGCGCTTGCACCCCCGCCAACGCCGAGAAACCGTTCTTGACCTAATGAAATAAAGAGATTCAGAGACTACGTCAGGCAGGGCTTCGCTACTGGACGCAGCTCCCAGCGTCCGATACGAGTCCTCCCGCACGGGAAAATAGAATCGCGTACCTTATTACTACCAAATTACTACCAAATCGGTTCGGCTCACATCCCCATTATGTGATACCCGCAATCCACGTGCAGTATTTCACCTGTCACGCCGCGTGAAAGATCCGATAGAAGGAACAGAGCCGCGTCGGCTACTTCCGACTGATTCGTGTTTCGCCGCAGTGGCGCGTGCTCTTTCATGTGGCCGAGTATCTTCGAGAATCCCTTGATGCCCGCTGACGCCAGCGTCTTCAATGGGCCGGCGGAGATCGCGTTCACCCTGACGCCCTTCTCGCCTAAGTCCCATGCAAGATATCTCACGCTCATGTCCAGAGCCGCCTTAGCTACGCCCATCACGTTGTAATGCGGGATCACTCGCTCGCCGCCCAGATAGGTCAGAGTCAGAATGCTGCCGCCTCGCTCCTCCATCAACGGAGCCGCGTGCTTTGCGATGGCGGCGAGAGAATACGCGCTGACTTCCTGCGCGATTCGGTAGCCGTCGCGCGACGTGTTCATGTATTCGCCTTCCAACTCTTCTTTGAGAGCATAGGCGATCCCGTGAACGACGAAATCAAGGCTTCCGAATTCTTCACGCACACGGACGAACGCCGCTTCCAGGTCTTCGTCTTTAGTTACGTCGCAACATATCAAAGCGGGGTTGACCAATTCGGCCGCGAGCTCGCGCGCGTTTTCTTCGAGCCGCTCGCCCTGGTAAGTCAGAGCCAATCGCGCGCCGTTCTCGGCGGCTCGTTGAGCAATCGCCCAGGCGAGGCTTCTCTTATTGGCTACGCCGAATACTATGCCGGTTTTTCCGTTCAACAACATCGTGTCCTCAGTTCTCCGTGTTCGCGTGTAAGCGTAAGTCAGGTTTCCAGAATAACCGCTGATTTGCGCTGGCTGCGTAACGCTGATCCGCGCGGATCAGCGTTACGCAATCGGCGAAAATCAGCGGCTTCTCCGATCGCATTTCGATCGGCTCAAGCTGAACCACTACCTTCGATTGCGCTCTACCCTCACTGCCGCTTTTCGGGAGTGACCTTGAGCGTCGTCTCTTTTCCTTCACGCCGGATCACTACATCGACTTCCTGGCCGGGACGCAACTCGCCCAGCGCGTACGTGTAATCGTAGACGTTCTTGACCGCCGTCGCGCCGAGTCTGACGATCACGTCACCCGCGCGCAGCCCCGCTCTTTCGGCCGGCGAGCCGGACCGCACGCCGTCAAGTTTCAGGCCGTCCGCTTGATCCGAATAGTTGGGCACCGTTCCGAGATAGACCCGGAAGCCGCTGCCTGTCGGCTGGCTCTGCCTCTGAACCTTCGAGAACGCCACTCGCTCCGGCTCATTCGCGATGGAGACGGCGATCTCAAGCACGAACTCGGCGATTTGCCTCACTCCTTCGGTGTTGATCTTTTCCGCGGTGTCGGTGGGCTTGTGGTAGTCATCGTGCGAGCCGGTGAAGAAGAACAACACCGGAATATCGCGAACATAGAATGACTGGTGGTCGCTCGGCCCAAAACCGTCATCCTGCAGCGAGAGCTTGAACGAATGATCCGGCGAAGACCCGTTCAGTTTTTCGATCAGCGGCTTCCAGGCGGGCGAAGTGCCGGCCCCGCCGATGACCAGCTTGTTTTCTCGCAGGCGTCCGATCATATCCATGTTGATCATCGCCACGGTCGAAGAAAGCGGCGCGCCCGGATTTCTCGTGTAAGCTCCGGAGCCGAGCAAGCCCTCTTCTTCGCCCGAGAACGCGATGAAGATGACGCTTCGTTTCAACAGGGCGCGTTGCCCCGAGAGCACTCGAGCCAACTCGAGAACCGCGCTCGTTCCCGAGGCGTTGTCGTCGGCTCCGTGATGAATCTGGCCTTCCGGATTCTGCGCCAGCGACTCGGTTCCGCCCAGTCCTAAATGATCGTAGTGCGCTCCAATAACTACATACTGCTTTGAAAGCGATGGGTCGCTCCCTGGCAACACACCTACAACATTGGCGCTCGTGCTATTTACCTTTACGACGTCCGTCTTAAATTCCAGCGTCACCCCGTCGAGCGAGACCGGGGCCGCCGAATCTTTGATCTTCTTTTCCAAATCCGCAAGCGGCGTTCCGGCGGAAGTCAGGATGGCCCGGGCCGACTCACGGCTGATTGCTACCGCGGCTATGCCGGCGTCGAGAAAATTGAGGTCGTGTCGAAGCCGAGAGAGCGAGTCACGGTGGAAGTCATCTTGTTCGCTGATGAAAATCACTCCGCGGGCGCCCTTCTCTCTCGCTTTCAACGTCTTGTTCTGAATCTCGAGCCCTGGCTGCGTGTATTCGGCGAAGCGCCCGTGAGGATTGTCGCCATCAGGACTGCCTCGGAGCATCATCACGATCTTTCCCGTGACGTCGAGCCCAGAGTAGTTGTCGTATTGAAGCTGTGGCGCGCTGATTCCAAATCCCGCGAATACGACGTCACCTTTCACGGCATCCGATGAGGAGAAAGCCAGAGGCATGAAGTCAACGCCTGCTTTGAGCAATCGCGGGCTTGATGCGTTGGGCCCGCCCGGGTTTATCTGGAATCGATTCGCCTCGCCGAGCCGGACCGCCGCTACGAAGCTGAAGGACTGAAGCAAGCCTGCCGGTAATAATGGTCGTAGACCGTATTCCTTGAACGCTTTGGTAATGTAGCGCGCGGCCTGATCGGCGTTCGGAGTGCCGGCTCTTCGCCCTTGCAGCTTATCCGAGGCCAGGTACTCGACGTGCCGAGCCACGTTCTGAGCGGAGACATGAGCCGCGGATTTACCCTTCCTGTCCGAATTACGGGCGGCGCTGACGCGCGAGGACACTGAACCAAAAGCCGAAGCTGAAAACAGAAGCGCCGCGGCTAAGGATAAGTGAAGGAGGAGTTTTCTCTTTAGCATTAGAAGCCGAATGATATAGACCGGGCCAAATGAGTGTCAATTGGCAGGGGTCAACAATGCAGGGACAGTGGGTGGGATTTGGGAAGGACGAAACGCCGCCGTCGTGTAGGTTGAGCTTGAACCATCCACCCACTGCCGTGGGTGGGATTTGGGAAGGGACGAACGCCCCCGTTGTGTAGGTTGAGCTTGAACCATCCACCCACTGCCGTGGGTGGGATTTGGGAAGGACGAAACGCCGCCGTTGTGTAGGTTGAGCTTGAACCATCCACCCACTGCGTTGGTGGGATTCTCGGAGTTTTCACACAGTCTCTGCCGTGGGTGGGATTCGGGGGAGGCCGCACCTGCTCTCTCTTTGTAGGTTGAGCTTGAACCATCCACCCGCTGCCGTGGGTGGGATTTGGGGGAGGCTGCACCTGCTCTCTCTTTGTAGGTTGAGCTTGAACCATCCACCCACTGCCGTGGGTGGGATTTGGGAAGGGACGAACGCCGCCGTCGTGTAGGTCGAGCTTGAACCATCCCTACACTCCCGTGTGGGGTATTGCGGAGCGCCACACATTCAGCGTGCTTCCCCGCAAGCACAGTCTCCCTTGAAGGCGTCGCTTCGGGCGGGACTCATGTTCCTTTCATAGCAAAAAGCCGTCAGCTTGTCGCCGCCTTCGCCGGAAATCCGCGGAGGCATGTCTCGCGTTACGGGTTTGAACTTTGGATTGATCGTTCCGTCCACCCGGACTTCAACCAGCAGATACCCGTATTGAATACTCTGCCAAAAGTCGGATTTGTATTGTTCCGCTCCCGCCGTTCCAACCAGCCAACCGGGCAGCGCTTGACCTTGCAGTTGCGCCGTCTGAAAGATGTCTTCTTGAAAATAGTGAGAATGGCTTGCGAACAAATATACGTGCTTGCCGAAATCCGTCTGAGCCCGGCGAAGCATATCGTAGACGAGACGGCCTGAACAAAGGCCCTGGCAAGTCGCATCCATAGCATGGCCTCGCGACTTGCTGTAGGGCAACGCCGCGTGCATGCCGACGACGATTGTTTTTACATCGTTCTTCTTCGCAGAGTCGTCCGTCTCCATCGCGCCATCGGCCTTCAAGACCTGGCCGAGCCAGGTTATCTGAGCCGCGTCAAATTCGGTCCCGTCCGCGTTGTCCAGGTAGATGAAATCGACCCCGTTCTTTATGAAGTGGTAGTACGTGCCGCCTTCATTCGTGTAGAGATGGTAGTTAGCGGAGTCATACATTCTTTGAGAATGAAGCGGCTCTTGAGTCAGCCATTTTTGAAACGCGCGCCGGTAGTCGCCGCGAGTGCGGTTGGCGAGCAACTCGTGATTGCCTATTCCGAGAAACACCTGCGTCGGGCCAAAGGGCGTGATTTGCTGTTCGATGAAGTCGCTCCACGCCGCGTCGAGGTAGTCGTTCATATCGTTAGCCGCCAGCGCGCCGCGATTCGCGCAGTCAAAGCCGGGATTTCTCCGTTTTATCCAGTCGCAGTCGACGTCGTACATTCGCCGAAAGTCTCCCATATGCCAGTAAAACTCGACCGGCGTCTGGGCGCGGATGCTTTCTATCGACTTCGCGATCTTGGGCATGATCAAGTCGCCGCAATCTCGCGAATCGCCTGACACGGTGAAGTACCAGCTCTTGCCGGGCTGACTAACGTTCTCAACGCCCGCTGGGCCACGCTCGAGAGCCGACAGGATAGGCGGCGTGAGAACCGATAGCGTAAGCAACACGCAGAAGACGGGAATGAGGTACATGCCGCGCTGGTTCATTGATTGATCTCCGTTCATGGCTCTCCGCTTCCGCCTTATTGATGACACCTTCCTAATGCAGCGCTAACGGCCGGATTCGGCCCGGTCTTCACTTGCCGTCTTGGTCATCGATTGCCATACAGCACTCTTCCCGGCCGCGCGGATGTCATCGCTCCGTTCTCGAAAACGATTTGGCCGTTTACGATCACGTAAGAAAAGCCCTCGGCGTATGCGTGCGGTTTCTCGAACGTAGCCACGTCGCGCACCTTGGCGGGATCGAACACGACGACGTCGGCCTTCATACCCGCCTTGAGCAGCCCACGGTCGGCAAGGCCCAATCGCTGCGCCGGGAACGAAGTCATCTTTCGCACCGCGTCCGCCAGAGTGATCGCCTTCCGCTCGCGCACGTACACGGCGAGGACGCGCGCGAAGGTTCCGTAGCTCCGTGGATGCGGGTTCGCTCTTCCGAAAATTGGAATCTCCCCGTCGGATCCGATCATTGTAGCCGGATGGCGGAGGATTCGCTCGAGATCCTCTTCGTTGATGGCGTGGAAGATACCCTGGCAGCCGCCTTGCTTGATGATCCAGAGCCCGGCCTCCGCCGCGTTCTCGATGGTCGGCGCCATTCCACGCAGGCGAGTCACATCGGCCAGAGACTTGCCGGCCAGCGAAGGATCCCAATCGCACGCGGCGATTACGACGTTCTTTGGATCGCCTCCGCCGCGCTCGTTGCTGATGATCCTGACCGTTTCGATTTTGATTCTGGCGCGAGTCGCTGGATCCTCGAGACGTTTCAACACCTCGCGGCGTCCCCCTTCCTGCGCCCACGCGGGCAGCAGCGCCGCTTGAATGCTCGTGCTCGACGCCGTGTAAGGGTATTGATCGAGTGTCGCATCGACGCCGCGGGCCCGCGCCTCGTCGATCAGCCGGAGAGTGTCGACGCTTCGGCCCCAGTTCGCCGGACCGATGATCTTGTGGTGGGTGACCTGTGTGGGCAAACCGCCGCGCTCGCCGATTGCTATTGTCTCTCGGACGCTATCGACCACGCCTGACGCTTCGTCGCGCATGTGGGAAATGTAGACACCGCCGAATCGGGCCGCGACTTTCGCAAGCTCGATTACTTCGTCGGTAGGCGTGAATGATCCCGGCACGTAAAACAGGCCCGAGCTCAGGCCGAAAGCGCCGTCTTTCATTCCTTGCTCGACCAGTGCCTTCATCTTGTCCAGTTCAGCGGCAGCCGGCTTACGGTTCACGTCGCCAATGACGGCCGACCGAACCGACCCCTGTCCGATGAAGCTGCCGACGTTGACCGATTTCGGCAAAGCATTAGCTTCGCGAGGAACGGAGCGAGTGGAACCGGAGAGCCGCCGTCCGGACCTTCGATTAAGGTCGTCACTCCCTGCCGAACGTAGTTGTCGGCGGTTGGAACTTCAAAGATGCCCCGCCTTGCATGGGTGTGAATGTCTATAAAACCCGGCGCTATCACCTGACCGCCCACATCGATGACGCGCGACGCCGGGCTGGTGATGGAGGGCGATATTAGCGCGATGGTGTCGCCGCGGATCGCAATGTCAGCCCTGTACCACGGATTGCCTGAGCCATCCACGATCAGGCCGTTTCGAAGCAATAGATCGTAAGGCGCGCTCTGAGCGGCCGGACGGCGAACCATGGCAAGAATGAGTATCGTGGCGATTACAAAAATGGCGAGCTTGCGCATCTATCGAGCCTCATTTGTGTGGTTCCAAGAACGCTTGATCCAGTTACGGTTAGCATGCGGTATTAAAGTATAAGCAACTATCCTCTAATTACCAGCGTGGATGTTAAAGGATGCTTTGACTCGACAGCGCGCTTGTAACCCAGTTTCGCGGGAGCGCCTCATCGTCGACGTAGCTCCGGCCTTTGACGCGCGTTCAGGGCGCCTCTTCTCCATAGGCCCGGAAAAACCCAAAGCCGCCAGAGGGGGAGTAGCCGCGGATTAACTCGGACCGCGTGACGTTGATCCGTGCTGATCAGTGAGATGAACGCCGCGTTTCTCCGGGGCAAATTCAGAGTCTGGCGCGGAAAAACTTCGCTGGTTCCAAACTGAATCAACACCGTCTCGTGATTTCTATTGAAGCGCCTCTCCCAACAACGTTACAATCGAGCGATCCTGCCCCTTCCATTTTTAATCACCGAGACGTGGAGCTACCGGCGCGCGGCGCAACTTACCATTCGGGGAAAGCCGCTCATTTTCGCCGCCTGCGTAACGCTGATCCGGGCGGATCAGGGATGCGAAGGCAGCGAAGATCAGCGGTTAATCCGGAAGCTGATCAGGCGAGAATCTCAAGGCGCCAATGTTCAATAATTTCCGCCGAGCGCCACTACAGCACTACCGATCAATCGAATAATCGAACGGCGCATGTGTCCGCCTACGCGGATGACTCTCCAAGAGCAAAGGACGAAGTGGCTGCTATCAAGGCGTTAAGATTTCTGATCTCGTTGGTTGGCGCGGCGCTAGCGTTTTCGGGAACTGCGTCGGCCAGCACCTATTATGTTTCCACGTCGGGCCAGGACTCGAACCCTGGAACGGCGGCAACGCCATTTCGCACGATCCAGCATGCGGCGGACGTGGTCTCGGCGGGCGACACGATAATCGTTCGGCCGGGGAGCTATGCCGGCTGCCGAATCGGACGATCGGGAACGGCAGGCGCGGCGTGCACCCTGCAGGCCGAGTCTCAGGGGACCGCCGTCATCAACTCGCCGAGCCCGGCTAACCGGCATTCGAGTCTCATCGAGATCGAGAACTTTGACGCCGTCGTTAGCTACTGGGTGGTAGACGGGTTCGAAGTAAGCGGCTCGCCGAAATATGGAGTCGATCTTCGCAACACCGATCACGTAACGGTCCGGAATTGCAAAGTGCACGGCAGCGCGGTGACCGGTATTTTTCTGGCGTTCAGCTATCACCCGTTGATTCAGAACAATGAATCCTACACGAACGGCGAGCACGGCGTTTATCAGAGTAACAGCGGCGACTTCCCCATCATTCGCGGAAACAATCTTCATCACAACGCCTCGGCTGGGCTTCACATGAACGGCGACCGCAACTTCACGCCTGGAGACGGGATTATTTCATTCGCTGTGATCGAAAAGAACGCGATCTGGGAGAACGGGCGCTTGGGCGCCTCGGGAATCAATTGCGACGGCGTCTCCGACAGCATCATCAGCAACAATCTTCTGTATAACAATCACGCGAGCGGGGTCTCGCTCTACGCCATCGACGGCGCGGAAGGGTCGAGCAGAAACAGAGTCTACAACAACACGATAGTCATGCCTTCGGATGGCCGATGGTGCGTGAATATTCCCGCCGCCGCCGAAGGCCAGTCCAACCCTTCCGGCAACAAAATCGAGAACAACGTCCTGTACACGCCGCACGCCTTTCGAGGATCAATATCAATCTGGGGAAGCTCGGTCCCCGGGTTTGAAAGCGATTACAACATAGTCGTCAATCGATTCAGCGATGATGGAGGCGGCACGAACATGCCGCTCTCCGCGTGGCGGTCGCTCGGTTTCGACCGGCACTCAGTCGTGTCAACGCCGGATCAGTTGTTTGTCAATGAGAGCGCGTTCGACTACCACGAAAAAGAGGGCGGCCCCGCCATTGACGCCGGAACGATCCTGGCTGACGTCACCGACGACCTTGATGGCGTTCCGCGCCCACAGTCCGGCAAGTGCGACATCGGTTGTTATGAGTTTCGAGGATCCGGCGCTTCTCTAATGGCGGACTTCTCCGGGAGCCCGTTGAGCGGAGTTGCGCCGCTTACGGTGCAGTTCTCCGATCTTTCGACCGGCGAACCGGCTACATGGTCGTGGGACTTCGGCGACGGTTCGACTTCGATGCTGCGGAACCCATCACACTTGTATCAGGCCGGCGGCGGTTTCGCGGTAAGCCTGACCATAACAAATTCGACCGGTCAGGATTCGCGCACCAAGACTAATTTCGTCAACGTGCGTCAGCCCGCCGCCAGGGATTTCTTTTGCACGGTTATCACGGTCGAGGCTGGAAGGCTAAAGTCGGGAGATCTCGATGGCGTTCGCGAATCCGATGATGTCTACTTGCGGATCAAATCGGTTCAACTGGACGGCAAGTTCGGCGATCTTGTCACCTATTTCTTCGAGACTGGGCTGCAGTCGCTTTCAAGCCTCACCGTCACTTCCGAGTCGCGAACGGCGATCACGCCGCAACGGCAGCAGATCATGCTGTTCAACTTCACCGCCGCGGAGTGGGAAGTAGTCGACGACCGAGTCATTGTGAGCGACGGCGACGTTACGACGACGGTCGCCGTTCCAAACCCCTCGCGTTTTGTCGCTTCGTCCGGCCAGGCGAAGCTTCGAATCCGGACGGGAGATGAAACTGACGAAGGCAAGTGGAAGCACTCCATAGATCTGGTGAAGATCACCGCGTCTCCATAAGCGCGGCCGCCATGAAGCGCAACGATCGCAATAGAGAAGACAGAGATCGGACTAGAAGGAAACCGGGACGCATATCCGTAGGACTCGGCCACTGCCAGAGTTGAAGCAGCATGGGTTATGCGCTCATTGCGTTTTCGTGTGGCTTTGAGTCCTCCCTCGCCTGATGGCCGGAACGCCTTGTAATAATCCGCCCGCGATCTGATAGTATCGTCCATCCCAAACGAATCCCATATTCCTGGAGGAGAGATGAGAGCCATCGCCCTTACTCTGATCATCGCGACTCTATGCCTCTCGGCTGGATTGTCCGGGGCCGAGCAGGCAGACGTCATTTTCATCAACGGCAATGTGTACACCGTTAACGACCGGCAGCCCAAAGCGGAGGCGATAGCCGTGAAAGGCGGCCGGATAATCTTCGCCGGCTCGAACAAAGATGCCCGGGCTTACGAGGCGAAGAACACGCGAGTAATCGACCTGCGCGGCAGAACCGTCGTACCCGGCTTGACCGATTCGCACTATCACCTCAGCGGGGTTGGCGAGCGGGAGATGACGTTGAACCTCGAGGGCATTACGAGCCTGGACGAGTTCCTTTCAAAAGTGAAAGCGCGGGTCGACGCGGCAAAGCCAGGGGACTGGATTACCGGCCGGGGTTGGATCGAAACGTTCTGGAAGCCGCCCGTCTTTCCCACTCGATGGGATCTCGACCGCATATCGCCGAACAATCCCGTTATTCTCGTCAGGGCCGACGGCCACGGCGCGATCGCGAATAGCGCGGCGTTGAAGATCGCTGGCGTAACCAAAGAAACCCCCAGCCCGTTCGGCGGCGAGATAATGAAGGACAAGAAAACCGGCGAGCCAAACGGCATGTTGCTCGATAACGCTCAGGGACTTGTCAGAAAGCACGTCCCGCCGCCGGGGCGCGGCGATGACGAGAGGGCGATATTGCTGGCCGTAAAGCGAAGCCTGGAGTTGGGTTGGTGCGAAATACACAACTCAGGAAGCAACTACGGTGAAGTCGCTCTATTGAGAAGGCTCTACGGCGAGGGAAAGATCAAGCTGCGAATATATGAGGCGATACGCGGTCCGAGTTCCGACACCCGACAGTTGCTTCAAGAGGGTCCGGTCATCGGCGCGTTCGACAACCGGCTGACCTACCGTCATATCAAAGTAACTATAGATGGCGCTCTCGGCTCGAAGGGCGCGGCTCTGCTGGAGCCGTACTCGGATTATGACACCGCCGGTTTCCTGACATACAAAGAAGAAGATATCCTTCCGATGTTCATCGAGGCGTTGCGGCAAGGAATTCAGGTTGAAACGCACGCGATCGGCGACCGGGCGAACCGAGTTACTTTGGATCTTTACGAGAAGGCGATGAAGGCGGTCCCTCCCGATCAACGAAAGATTCGCGAGCCGCGCTGGCGAATCGAGCACGCGCAGATCGTGAACCCGGTGGATATTCCACGGTTCGCGAAGCTGGGCGTCATTCCCTCAATGCAACCTTCGCACGCTATCGGCGATCTGCACTTTGCGCCGAGCCGGCTTGGGATGAAACGTCTCGAAGGAGCCTACGCCTGGCAAAGTTTTTTGAAGACCGGGGCCATCATCGCCGGCGGATCGGACGCGCCGGTCGAGCGCGGCGAGCCTATGATCGAATTCTACGCCGCGGTCTCGCGCAAGGATCAAAAAGGGTTTTCCGGGGAGGGCTGGCATCCCGAGCAAGCGGTCTCACGCGAGCAGGCGTTGAAGATGTTTACAATCTGGGCGGCGTATGCGGCTTTTGAAGAACATCTCAAGGGTTCGATAGAAGTAGGCAAGCTGGCCGATTTGACGGTGCTGTCGGCGGACATCATGAAAGTGGCCGAGCCAGAGATACTGAAGACCAGGTGTTCGATGACGGTGATCGGCGGCGAGGTGGCGTACGACAGCGGGCGCTAACTAGACAAGGGCTCCGCCCTTTATAACCCGAGTGCGGAGTGCGGAGTGCGGAGTTCGGAGTTCGGAGTTCGGAGTTCGGAGTTCGGAGTTCGGAGTGCGGAGTGCGGAGTTCGGAGTGCGGAATGGCGGATCACGCGGTGGCGCTCGGGGGAAACGCGGACAGAATTCTCGTAACGATCGGCATAAACGACTAAGAAGCCGAGAGAATTACCTTCCTTCTCCCCCTGTGCGTGAGATATGTGTACGGGCGGGCGCTTGGCTTGCCCGTTCTTGCTATGGGAATTTATTCTCCTGGAACCCGCTTAGTAAATCCGCGAGTTGGTTCGCTAGCATTGAATCGTCGCGCGAAGGCGGGTTCGACTTTGCCGCAACCGCTCAAGGGTGAAGAGGGGCGCAACGTAGTCGATAATCAAGCGGGCGCCATCGAACATATGGTTTCCTATTAACGCGTCTCCGCCGTCGGTGACAATCACTTCGACTGCGCGTGATTCCGTAAACCATTCGACGTCCACCATCGCCACGTCCGCTTCTACTATCTGACCACCGACGCCCTCGATTAAGGTATGCCCCAGCACGGAGACTACGAGCCGCTCCGCCTCATCCCGCGGAAAAACCAGTTCCCGTTGAATCCCGTGTCGACCACGCAATCGACGGACTCGCCATTTGCGAGAAGCAACTCCAAACGGGCTTCGAGTGAAGCTGTTACTTTACCGGATTCGCGGGGCATGTCCGCCAATCTAATGGGCTGTTCCGTGACCCACCCTTACGAGGTAGAATCGGTAGCCGGGCATCGCCGAGCGAGCAGCCAGCAGCGCCGTTGCCGATGTGTCGGCAAGGAAATACCTGCTACTGGTGGGTTCCAGGGCGAGGAACCGGCCCGTCTGGGTAGGTTCGAGGGTGGCCCGCAGAAGAGTGTCGTAAGTGTGCTGGCCCCTGCTCGATGAACCGGTGGCGCTCAGTCGCGGGATCTGAACCCAGGATAGTCGCCATTGACTTAACCAGCTTCTCGGAATGGTAATGCGAACGATGAGTGACGAAACTCTGAACCTTGTGTTCATCGTCCGTCACTCATCGCTCGGATGTAGATCGAGCTACTTTTTCTTAGCTTCCCACTTGCCCTGGAACTGGCTTGCGAAGTCGAGGTCGCCGGCCAGCTTGCCGTCCTTTAGCGTTGCATCGAGTTTCAACGCGCCATTGGGCGTGTCGAGCAAGAGGCTCAGCTTATCGGCGGCGAAGCTTCCCTTGCTGACGGCGGCGGTTCCCTGCTCTGACGTACTCTCCCCGGAGACCTTGTCGCCTTCAAGTTTGAGCTTGAGCGTAAATGGAATGGACATGCCTTGAACGTCGGCGGTCGCGTTCCATTCACCCGATATAGGGTCTTTGGCGCTGGAAGCGGCTGGCGTGGGCGTGGAAGGCGGACCCGCCATCGTCGTGGTTTCGGCTTTCTTCAGTTCCAGTGTGCCGGTCTGACCGGCGAGCGTCCACTCGCCGATGATCTTGCCGTCTTTCAGTTGCGCGTTAACAGAGCCTTCATTTCCTCCGGCGTCGAACTTGAGGGCGACCTTGCCGTCCTTGTACGATCCTTCGGTGATCATTATTGAGCCTTGAGGAGTGTCGAGCTTGCCTGAGAGTTTACCGTTGTCGTTCTTCACC
Source organism: Blastocatellia bacterium (assembly GCA_023265195.1). GTDB lineage: Bacteria > Acidobacteriota > Blastocatellia > UBA7656 > UBA7656 > QHVH01. The sequence continues at coordinate 20,401 of JAHFUG010000022.1, forward strand.
TCAACCGTCAGTGGTATTTCTCCTAAAGCCGCGCTCTTCGCCACACCCTCATATTTCCCAGACACGTCGTCTTTGGTCTGGGCAGCCGCCGCCGCCGCCGCAAGCAGCAACAAAACGGCCAGAAGAGCAGTGAATCTTCGATACGCCATTCTAAAATCTCCTATGTATTGAAATCGGACGTTACGGAACTCAAGCCAATCTACGCTTGTATGGTGGCGAAAGTTCTATTACCGCCTATTTATACAGCAAAACCGGGCGGGCACGAAAGACTCTTTCGACGTTCAACAAATCGGGTCTCGCCCGCCAATTGGGACCGCTATGCGCGCAACACGACGCGGGCCGGCGCGCCGTCGCCGTCCTTGATTTTCAGAGGGAGGCATATCATCTCATAATCGCCGGCTTCAACCTCGCGCAAGTCGAGGCCCTCGATTATTATCGCGCCTCCACCAAGCAGCGTCAGATGGGTCTGGGACTCCTCCGAGTCGAACTTATCGACGGACAGGTAGTCGATGCCCACAACCTTGATGCCGTTGTTGACGAGCATCGAAGCGGCCCCCGGCGTTATGTACACGTAGTCCTTCACGAACCTTTTCTCGCTCCACAGGTATGAGTTCCTGGTCTTGAACAGCACCCGCACGTCATTCGTGAAATCGAACTCGTCGAGCGCCGTTTCATCGATGCGGGGCGCCGTTATTTCAACGACTCTGGCGCGGCCCATCAACAGCTCGAGCGGCAGCATGTCCACGGTTACGCCGCCTTCAATGAAGTGAACTGCTGGGTCTACGTGTGTTCCGGAATGCGTTCCAAACGCTATACGGCTGAGGTTGAACTTCGCGCCGCCTTCGCCGATCGTTGATTTTCGATCGATCCTGGCCGGCGGATCGCCCGGATAGACAACGAGGTCTTTCGAGAAGGGAATGGTTACATCATAAATCTTCATAAGGCCATGCCAGCGTAGTCGAGTGCTGCATGCTACTTTGCGCACATGGCTATTGTCAATTTGACGAGTTCGCGCGTTCGCGCCTGGCAGGTTCGCTACGCGATCCGAGGTTCTCTCAAACGCGCCGAATTGTTTTCCGCAACTCCGCGAGCAGACGCGAGACGTCTTCGGTTTCTTTCTTGTCCAACCGCGCGCCGCCGAACCTCACCCGGTTGTAAGTCCGAGTGATTCTCTTGACCGCTTCTATTCCAGTCGTCTCGGCGAATTCGATGGGAGTCTGGTCGCTGCGTTTGATCAGCCGGCCGCGCGCGGCGATCGCGAGCATTTGCTCGTAGAAAAGCACTGCTGATTTTCGGCTGTCCCGCCGCAGCATGAATCCGGTCTTCCACGCCGGCAGGATGAAGGCTCGCTGCCACCACGGACCATAGCCGGTCGGGGCGAGATTGCGCCGTTTGAAGTATGAGACCATCACGTACATTGCAAGCATGGACGCCATCAAAAGAGCGGCGAGCGCGCCGAACTTCAATATCTCCGCCACCGTCCAGTGACGCTCTATAAGCACTCCCTTAACGAGCCCCACCATAGCGGACTTCAGCTTCAAATAGCTCGCTACGGCGCCGTCCTTGACGTCGAGGACCCAATTCTGCAACCGCGACATCAACGTAGCCTGCTGGTCGCGGTCGAGAGTGACGATGTAGTCCATCCAGAAGACCTCGGCCGCCTCGACGTATTTGCGCAACGTGGCCAGCAGACCTCCTCGAGAGTAGTTGTTGATTCCGGCAGGAGGCGTAGGATCGAACTCAACCCACGTGGCGTTCGCGGGGAAGTAGACTTCGACCCATGAGTGAGCGTCGCTTTCCCGCACGGTGTAAAGCCCGCTCACTTCGTTGTATTCGCCCATCTGAAATCCATTGACGACGCGGGCGGGCACGCCGAGCGTCCGCACCATTATCGCCATCGCGGCGGCGAAATACTCGCAGTGGCCCTCGCGGGCTTTGAAGAGAAACTCCGCCAACGGCTCGCCTCTCGCCGGCTTGAGATCCAGCGTGTACCCGTAGTTGTTCTTGAGGTGGAGCTCGATCGCGCGAACTTTGTCGTAGAGAGTCGGCTGCAGTCGGGAAATTTCGTGAGCGAGCGCGCCTATTCTGGGGTCCAGCCTGCCTCCGTCATTCTGATCGGTTGGCAACTGCTGATAGCGCTGCGACACTTCCGGCGGATAAATCTGGGAGCTGTCTTCCCTGAGTTGCTCTTCGGACGGAACGCGAGTGTCGGACAGCACCGTGTACGACATTCTCCCGCCAAGACCTACCGCCGCGATCGTTCCAGCCTCTCTGTAGATCAGCAGCTTGTTTATGGCCGCGCGCAAGGACATCAGCTTGCCGGCGCCAAACAGCGGCGTTCGTGATCCCGAATCTCCAATTGTGAGCGGCTCCAAAATCACGTCCTGCTTCAGCAGCGCGATTCCGGGATAAACGGGGGCGATTGGAACCGGATTGTCTTCTCCCCTGAACCCACTCAAAGAGCGCTCCGGTGGAAATATCTTCTGCCGCAGATCGAACACCCTGGTGTTCTCCGCTCTTCCCCCGTCACCACTCCCTTTCATCACATAGTCCTGCGATGATTGATTGACCGTGCACCTCCACTGACCCCTCACGTATCGGTCCAGCGCAACGCCCCGCCATCTGAGCCAGCCGGGAGCTTCTCGGTCGAGCCGGACTCGCATCACGACCTTGGTGCTCTCCTTTATCGAGGCCACCTGCCCAAGCTCGACGACGTCGGAGAAACCGGTGATCGCCGTCGTTTCACCAAGCGAGCCGCCGATCGACCTGGCGTTGAACCTGGGAATCATGAAGAAGAACGGCAGCGTCAGCACCGCGACGGCGATGAGATGAAGCAAGGACGCCGTGACAAGATGGCGCACGCGCGTGAAACCCAAACCACGGTTCGCCGCTCTGCCGCCGCCGTGGTCCCTTAACCGCAACGGCTTCTTCAGAGGAAGAACCACCTCTTCTTCACTCGACGCGATCTCGCGGCTTGTCCTGCGAATTTCAAACGCCGCAAGAGCGGAGATAAGGAAAAAAACGAAAAACGTAAGCGATCCAACGAACGTCGCGTTGAAGGTCAGGCCCGCCGACAACAGCATTTGAAAAAGCGAGATCAGATAAAGGAAGACCCAGTCCCGGTCGCGTTTGTCCTGGAACAGCTTCGCGGCGGACGCAAACATGGTCATGTGAACCAGCGCTATCACGCGCGAGCTGATTATTGCGCCGTCCACGAACACAAACGGAATGTACGCAATGGCCAGCACGCGCCACATCCATTCGCGCATACGCAGCTTTTTCACGCCGCGTGCGTCGGCCGTGAAGCTGACGATCAGGGCCAGCGCAAACGCAATAACCGATAGGGCGTCAACCTCTCCGGTCATAGCGAGCGATGCGTACGCCGTCGCCACCAGGCCGTATGAAGCGATTCGAAAGTAGGCTTCAAGACTCATCCTTGATCCTAATCAATTATTCTCACAGCCCGCCCGTGACCTCGAGAACTTGTCCCGAGACATAATCCGAGAAAGGCGATGCAAAAAAGAAGATCGCGCCCGCCGCTTCTTCGGGAGTTCCTGGCCGCCCCATTGGGATCATCGAAGTGGTTTGCGCAAGGCGTTCCTCGGGGATCCCAATCGCGATCTCGGCTTCTTCTCGATTGATTGTTTCACCCTTCTCTTTCGCCTGCGTCAGTCTGGTGTCGATCCTTCCGAACGCGACCACATTGACTTGAATGTTGAACTGGCCCCATTCCTTTGCCAGCGTCTTCGCCATTCCGATGACGCCTGCTTTCACCGACGAATAGTTCGCCTGGCCCGCGTTGCCGCGCGTGCCGGAGGTCGAGCTGATGTTGATGATCTTCCGGGCGCGGGCGCGGCCCAGTGACTGCTGTTCTTTCTTCGCGGTTTCACGAAGAAAGGTCGAAGCCGCGCGAATGATTCGAAACGGAGCCGTTAAGTGCACGGCGAGGATGGCTTCCCACTGCTTGTCGGTCATCTTGTGAATGACCGCGTCCCAGGTATAACCCGCGTTGTTGACTATGATGTCAAGCCCGCCGAATCGTTCAATCGCGGACTTGACCAGCAGATCGGGAAACGCGGAATCGGTCACGTCGCCAGCCACGGAAACTGCCTCGCCACCCGCGCTCCGAATGGCCGCGACGGCTTCTTCGGCTGGGGCGGGATCGATGTCGCTGACGACGACGCGCGCTCCATGTCTGGCGAACAACTCAGCCGAGGCGCGCCCGATGCCGCGCCCTGATCCGGTGATGATCGCAACCTTTCCTTCCAGTAATCGGCTCATACATCCTCCCTCTTCGAGTTTTCAGTATCAATGCGCCAAAATGCGGCCCTCCCATCGGGAGATTAACCGGCGTAAAACCGCGCAGGCGGATGCGAGGCGCCAGGGCCTTTAAGCTTCGTTCTCGAAACCGAAAGACAACCCCATTGTTGTTTCCGCTCACTACTTCCTGGGCGAAACAAAGATCGCCTTCGGGATCATCGCGTGCACGCCCTTCGTTCCATCGACAAGCTGAGTGATGTTCACGTCCGCGGCTACGCTCGTCAGCATGTACGCGTCATCCTTCGAAAGCTTTTTCTCGGTCATCAGAAAATCTATCATCTCGCGAACCGCCATCTTGGTCGCTTCATTGAGGTCTTCGGACAAACCCATCGTGATGAAATGAGTACTCGTCTCCCCCCGCGGCCACTTGAGATGCATGTCCTTGCGGACGATGAGTTGAAACGTGCCGATGAGAGAGGTTTCAAGCGCGGTTATGTCGACTTCGCCGTTTCCCTGTCCCGCGTGCCCGTCGCCAACTTCAAAGAGGGCGCCCTTCGCGTGAACCGGAATATACAACGTTGTTCCAGCCACCAGCTCTTTGTTGTCGAGATTGCCGGCGTGCATCCACGGGGGACCGCTGCTGATGCGGCCTGAGACTTCTGGCGGAGCGACCCCCATGCTGCCGAAGAACGGCCGCAGAGGAATCTCGATTCCGTCTCCGAATTTCGCGACCATCTTCTTCTCGTCGAGCGGTATTATCTTCATTCGCGCGTAAGGGAAGTCCTCGGGCAGGAAGCCGCGCCCGGGGCCGAACCCGTTGTATGCATAAGGCACGGCGAGCTTGATCGACTTGATTCTAACTTCCAACACGTCGCCCGGCTCGGCGGTCTCGACGTAAATCGGGCCTGTGAGTATGTGGCCTCCAGGGCCCTTGTTGGTCACTTCCTTAGTGATGTCTCGCAGCGATTGCTCCACTTGATCGGCGGGAAGCCCCGCGCCTTCGAGCCGCGCCGGGCTGGATGTTATGAGGGTATGCGCTTCAACCGTGTCGCCGGATTTAATCCGAAGAACCGGGGGCGCGCTCGCGTCGTAGTAACCCCACGCGACCGTCTTCGGCGTGGCCTTGAGTATGATCGGACTGGCCTGCTGCGCGTAGGCGATCGCTCCAGCGCATAGCGCCACTGTGACACTGGCAATAACCTTTTTCATATCAGTTTCTCCTGAGAGAGCGGTTTCGTTTTGACCGTGTACGAAAGAAACGAATGTACGGGCGGCTCTCCGTGGCCGCCCCTTCTTGATCTACCGCGGACTTTGAGTCTCCAATTTTTGCCCGGCCGCGCACCGCTGACTTTCAAGCCTGTAGTCCTCGTGCAATCGGATCCGATGGACTTCAGCCTTTGACCCCGCTCGGCGCTTCAATTCGGAATTCAACGGCGGCATTGTCGAAAAGCAACCATCCGCGCTGCCGAGAGACCCAGCATTACTTCACAGCGTCACCCTCAACCCCCCTCGCGGATGACCGCCGCATTAACCGTTGATCGCTATATGGAGAATCGCTTCTTGAGTTGACGGAATCCATCTCGATAACGGGAAACGCCGATGCGCAACGGTGAGTCTACCATAAGCACCGCGTTGCGTCCCGCGTCCAGTTCGCTTTGTTTGCCTTGGGTGCTTAACGGTTTTGGGGAGGCAGAGCGAAAGGATGCTTGGACAGGAAAAAAGCAAGGTAGGCATGACGAGGCATGGATATCGGGACGGATCTTTAGGCTCAGTTCACTCTCACCTACCTTATCAGGATCTTGAGTTTGGCCACTTCTTCCGCCCCTCCGTAGGAGGGTCATGTTTATAGTACGCGTGTGGGACGCTCCGCCCTCCGTAGGAGGGACATGTGTTCTCTGAAATGGCGGCAGCCTCATTGTTCGCTTGAAACACGGATGGACATGGCCCTCCTAACGGAGGGCGCTGCAGTTTGGCCATTCTCAGCAATGCATTCGTCGCCGAAAGATGCGTTCGACCAAGCGCGTTGTCCGGCAATCCTGTAGGGATGTCCTGTCTGTAGTTATCAGGCGCATAGTCAACCGTAACCCCGTAGGGGTGACCTTATTGACAAAAGACGCGATCGAGATGAAGGGAGGTCACTCCTACGGAGTACGCCCTCCTACGGAGGGGCTGGAGTTTGGCCATTTTTGGGTTGCGCTTTTGGCAGGAAGAATTTGGTTCAGTTCGCCAATCATCAGAAACTCTCAGGTCGGGAAGGGTGGTTTACCCCCGCTCCCCAGCCAGTTTGAGTGAAGCGAGGTGCAGCGGGGGCAAGCCACCCTTCCCGACCTGAGAGTTTCTGGGATTGCACATGAAAATCGGATCTTGCTCTTCCTCAAAATGGCCAAACTCCAGTGCCCTCCTACGGAGGGCGCCAAGAGCGCTACATGATGGTTGGCGGACCTTGAAGTCTAGCGTCGAGTCTCAGCCGGCCGCCGGCATGAAACGTCTCGGGGTTGATTCCCTTATTCAAATGGAGGACCGAAGCAGTCGGAGGCTCAAGCAAGCAAGATATCGAATCGACCTACGCCGCGGCGTCTGGTTGAAGCCCCGCCGTCTTTCTCACCTCGTGTCTCTCCCGTGGCTGGAAACGCTTTAGCCGGTTTGAATCGCTGGTTTCACCAGAGTCTCAAGCCGGTTCAGTATTCATTAATCTCGACCTTGCCTAATGGCCGGAGGAACAACAATGCGTTCATTTGCGCGTGAATGGAGCGTCAAGCAGTTGATAGACAGGTGTTCCAAGCGTCCCGTAGAAGAGATAGCTTGGCAGGAGTTCGTGCGCCGTTTTCATCCTACAATCCGGGCGGCTGTTTCCAGTGTGTTCGTCCGGCTCACCGAAAACGAAAACGGACAGGCGCTCGAAATGATCGATGAGGTAGTGGATCAGTTGGCGCACGACGTGTATGGCCGGTTGATCGAGAACGGAGCCGCATCTCTCAGACGAGTTCGAGCAGTTGGGGACGGCTCGATCAAGAAATATCTATTGCTGGTTTCCATCAACGTGGTGCGGGATCATCTTCGGCACGGCGTCAAGCGGGTTGAAGAGCGAGCCAAACCGCAGTCTCGCCGATTGGACTCCGCGTTCGGCCTCACGCCTACGCGGTCGACGCTTTAATTAAGATAGTTTCAGGAAACAAGTCTTGCCGGCGGGTCCCAGCGCGCTTTAGACAGGATCGAGAATCTTGAACCTCCGTTCGGCGTGGAAGTCGCGTATGGCCGGAAGCCGAACTCGAGCTTAACTATTCACTTCGCGGCGGAGCCGCTCCAGGTACGAGTCTCCGCGTCATCTCATGTTACTCAATGACAACTGACGCCCATCGCGTTTCGAAGAAGAAAGACGGATTAGAAGAAGCTCGCGATGAAGGCGTCAAAGCGATCCCGTGAATCTCGCAAAGAGATAATCCGACAACTCTTTCACAAGCTGCGCCGCTGCGCAGTCATTAATCAACAGGAGGAAACTGTATGGCAGGCAAAGAACTACAGGGTAGATTCCGGCTTGGAATCCCTCTCGATGCATCGGGAATCAAAGACTTCAAACCCGATCGTGGCGTCAAGGTGGTCGCCTTCGACGCCAAAGGCCGCTCCTATGAAGACGTGGTCAGGCTCGACGCGAAAGGAAAAGGGACCGCGAACCTTGCTTTCGAGGAGAATCCTGGCAGCTTGCGCGTAGTGGTCGGTCCCGACGACGCTTCGGCAGAACAAATGCAGGGGCTTCAGACGATCAGCGTTGACGTCGCGGGCCGGCTCTGGCAAGGCAAGAGTGAACTGACGGTCTCCGCAATCACCATCTCGGCTTACTACTGGTTCTGGTGGCTTCGATGGTGCCGTCATTTTAGGATCACCGGCCGCGTGTTGTGCGCCAACGGCCTTCCGGTCCCAGGCGCCCAGGTCTGTGCTTATGACGTAGACGCCTGGTGGTGGTGGTGGAACAAGCAGCAAATTGGATGCGCCACGACCGACGCCAACGGCGCTTTTCAAATTGACTTCACGTGGTGTTGCGGGTGGTGGCCCCGGTGGTGGTGGGAGCGCCGCACCTGGCTCCTGGAGCCGACGCTGGCGGACCGGATCACACGCTACCTTCGCGAAGAAGCCCGGCTTGTCAAGATTCCCCACCCCGGCCCGCAACCCGACCCCGAGGTCTTTCGCACGCTGCTTGGGGAATCAAGCGCCACGGCGATTCGAAGCCGCAACCTGCTCACGTCTCCAGTCCAGTCTTCGATACAGTCAAGGGCACTGGCTGGTTCATCTCCCAACATCGACCCCAGTTCGCTGGAACGCCTGCGAACTCAACTCGCCGCCAGGCTGCCGGGGAGCGCCGAATTCGAACGGCTCCGGCTCTGGCCGTGGTGGCCGTGGACGCCATGGTGGGATTGCGATCCGGACATCATATTCAAGGTCACGCAAGAGTGCCACGGTCAAAACCAGGTCATCGTAGACGAATCCATCTGGAATACTCGGTGGGACATTCCGACAAACCTCGACGTTACGTTAACGGCCAACGATCGAGCCTGCTGCGTCGTTCACGGCAGCACCTGTCTTGACGGCGGCGAGTGCGGCTTCATCAGCGACGTATGCGAGGACAACATAGAAGACATCGGCGGCAACCCCGGAGTGCATGAACTCGCGCCGCAGGTTGGGTACTTGAATCCCGGTGTTGCGAGCATCGGCGGCGACCGGCCATATTCGGGCACTCTACCAATTCGCGGGTGCGTCGGCCACGACGTGGATTACTATGAGTTTCTGGTGTCCACGACCGGCTTTGGCGGCCCGTGGAACGCCTTATCCAGCGCGGCGGCCGGCGGGTTTACGCGGACTTATTGGGATAGCGCTCTTCACAAGTGGATCGACGTCCCATTCCCGTTCGTTCCGATCAGCGACGGCGTCTCGAGCCACAACGTGATCGAGAGCCTGCCTCACTACGAAACGAATCACGGCCCCAAGCTCTGGGACGCCTTCACCGAAAACATTCTAATGGAGTTCATCACCCAAAATGTTCTTGCGGACGGGACCTACTACCTGCGGCTCCGAGGCTGGACTCGGCCGGGTTACGCGGGCAATCTCTCGAACTCTGAAGATCTCCTCGTATGCGGATCGAACGACTTCACGGGCGTCGTCGTGACCATTGACAATCATCTCGTCACGCTCGGCCCCGCGGACTTGAACGGCCATCGGTGCGGTCCTGGAACCGTCCATCAATGCACCAGCGAACCGGACACCGAGATCTTGTCGGTCAAGATTCTCCATAGCAACGCAACAACGACCGACGTCGGAGCGTGCGGCAACGTCACGATCAACGATACGGACATTCTCCAAATCGACTTCGCCGCCTACGACCCGGATGTGCATCCGCACTTGGCGTATTACTCGCTCGCTCTCAACTACGACGTGAATCTCACGACTGATCTGCTCGATCCAAGCCTCTCCGGCTGGTCGCTCACGCCCAGTCCCATTCCGCCGCCTTGGTCCGCCGCGGCCGCGCAAGTCGGCCCCGATTACGGCGCCGCGCTTGGCCAAGGAGCCTCGTCGCCGCACTGGGCGGGGGGAGCGATGCGATTGACGGTAAGAGCAAAATCCGATGCGAAGGGCAGAGGGGCTTTCCCTGAAACCTGCTGCTACCAGCTCCAGCTCTATGCGCACAAGCGAACGATCGGCTCGTGCGACCACAGCTTCTGGAATCAGTGGAACGTTACCGACTACAGCTTCACGATTCAGGTCGTTTAGTAACCCGGGACGCCTGGTTCGCCTTCTTTCGGAATGGCGGGCCAGGCGATCCTCAACTCTAAGGTGTGTGTACGGCCAGAAAAATGGCCGCTTCCTGAAAACAGGCAATGTAGTGATAGTGGAAGGAGCCGCTGCCGTGACGCGTCGGCCGTTTCGGGCGGCTCCGGCCATTCCACGAAAG
>JAHFUG010000186.1:0-8824 GCA_023265195.1 Blastocatellia bacterium
AAATCCGCGGTGATGACCAAAATGCTCGTTGATACCGGCAGCGAGTACACGTGGGTTCCATCGTCGACACTTCAGAAAATCGGCGTCAAGCGAGAGAAGAAGGATGTGGTGTTTGTGATGGCGAACGGCCAGCACATCACCCGTAGCGTTGGCTTTGCCGTTATTCGACTGGACAAGTACTTCACCGTTGACGAAGTGGTTTTCGCGGAAGAAGGAGATCTTCTGCTTTTGGGGGCGCGCACTCTCGAGGGATTGACTCTCTCAGTTGATCCCAGAAGGAAGAAACTCGTTGCTTCAGGGCCTGTACCTGTTGCCTGAAGGACTCAAATCCCAAAGAGCCGGCTTTGACCTCCGCGTGCGCCGGAGCCGCGCGAGTTTGTTTCTTATCACGCTGCACCGTAACTCAGATTGTTGATCACCTCGACGCGCAAGTATCAGTGGAAGAGACTGTGCTGGCCTTTGGATGAATGGATTTCGCTTTGATGGCGCAAAGCAATCTACTAATTACTTTCTTATTTTCTTATTATTTAATTAAATAATCAGTCTCGATGGTTTGTATTCTTCTGGCCGCATTATGACACCTTTAGGCGCTGAAACTACCAATCTTGGCCAATGGTGTCATAATTACCCTTGGCGATCAACCTAACTTCTAACCAGGGTATTTATTCTGTGAAATCATAGACTGCTAACCGGAGACTGATGGCATGTTCATTGACAGGCATGACGATACCTGTAGTGCATCGTATCTACAGAATTATTTATGCGCAACCGCTTAGCATCGAATGTATCCTGTATCGCCTCGCTTGCTATGAACACTCGCACGTCTCGCTTGCTTTGAGATTTGATATCGATGGTTATATCTCATACAATCTCGCGGTACAGAATCGCGATTCGGCAGGTATCAAGCGTAACCCGGAGGATTTCCTTACAGTTCGCGGTATTATGAATACTTCGAAGAAGCTTATTAACTTATTAGTGACGAGTCGAAATCGCCAACAATCTGGTTGTACAGGTTTGCGCTGTTGCTCGTCGGCGTGCTTGTAGAAAAATAACTACAGCTAACCCCAAGTCGACCAGAGAGCAACATCCTAAAAAAGGGCGTTTCTATTTGCCGCTCCAACTCGCAACCAAATGACCAAAGATTGATCAGACGGCAGAGCGAGATTCGAAAGGCGAGAAATCCATAGCTTCGCTACACGCGCCGGTCAGAAGCCCCTCTGAGGTGGAAGACATGAGACAGTACAGTTAAAAGCGCATGTGCTTGAAGAACATCCGGTTACGGATTCAATCACGTAAAGGGAGATCAAAATGCAACGACAGAATTTTGCCAGCCTCATCCGTCGTTCGAGTGTTCCGTGGCTCAGCCTACTCGTGGTTATGTTCGGTGCGCTGCTTAGATCGGACGCGGCGGGTCAAACCGTTTCGTTTGGCGCGAAGACCGACATTCGGACTGGCAGCGGTCCATCTCTGGTTGCGTTGGGCGATTTCAATAGCGATGGCAGGCTTGATTTGGCGGTGGCGAATGCCAATAGCAATACGGTCTCGATTCTTCTGGCCACAGGCACAGGCGGCTTTGGGACAAGGATCGACTTCGGCACTGGCGCTAATCCACGCTCGGTGGCGGTGGCCGATTTCAATGGCGATGGCAACCTCGATCTGGCGGTGGCGAACGAGAGTGGCCACACTATGTCGATTCTGCTGGGCGCGGGCACAGGCAGCTTTGGGGTGAAGACCGACTTCGTCACGGGAAGCCGTCCAGTGTCGGTCGCGGTCGGCGATTTCAACGGCGATGGCAAGCTCGATCTGGCGCTTGCGAAATTTGACAGCAACACCGTCTCGATTCTGCTGGGCACGGGCACGGGCAGCTTTGGCGCGATGGCCGACTTCGGCACGGGCAGAGGTCCAACCGGGGTAGCGGTGGGCGATTTCAACGGGGATGGCCATCCCGATCTGGCTGTGACTAATTTTTTCGGCGCTACCGTCTCGATTCTAATGGGAGATGGCGCGGGCAGCTTTGGTGCCAACACGGACTTCGGCACGGGCATCCAGCCACGCCCAGTCGCGGTGGCGGATTTCAATGGAGATGGCAAGCTCGATCTGGCGGTGGCCAACTTTGGAACCGCCACTGTCTCGATTCTGCTGGGCACGGGCGCCGGAGGCTTCGCAGCGAAAACCGACTTCAGCACGGGCGCTTTTCCTGGATTATTAATCGCGGTCGGGGATTTCAATGGCGATGGCAAGCTCGATCTGTCGGTCGCGAACCAATCCAACGACAACACCGTTTCGGTTCTACTGGGCACGGGCACGGGCAGCTTCGGGGCGAAGACCGTCTTTGGCACGGGCAGCATTCCGGAAACGGTTGCGGCGGGCGACTTCAATGGGGACGGCAAGCTCGATCTGGCGGTGACGAACTTTGGAAGCGCCGCCGTCTCGATTCTGCTGAACACTACCTCATTTGTCTTTACGCTTGGGTTTGATTCACCAACAGTCACGGCCCAAGCAGGAACGAAGGTTCGTGTGACTGTAAGCATAAATCGCTCTACTGGATTTGCCGGCAATGTGACGGTCACTCCGCCTGATCCAGCAATGGGCATCAACCCAAAGCCGCCTGATCCGATCGCGACGACGGAAGCGAACGTAACATTCAAGTTGAAAATCAAGGGAGGCGCGCCGCTCGGCCCGCATTTGGTAACATTCACGGGCCGGGACGATGCCGGCTACATTAGTAGCGCGACGCTCACCGTGATCGTCCAATAGAGTAGCGAGACGAAAGGTTGACGGCTTTCTCGCCGCAAGCGCTGCACTACTAACTCGAGATATCCCCTGAATTCGCCATCGGGAGTCGATGGCGATGCTTACGCCTGAATGAACCGCTCGATCTAAATCGAAGTATCACTTTCGATCTCAGTTCCGGCTACACGAATCCATGATTGCACGGATGCTGTTGCGTCTGGCCAACGGCGGCAGGATGGTGGAAGGCGTCACTCAAAAGGAGCTTGCCGAAAAGATTGGAATCTATCGCGGGACGATCAACGCTGTCTTGAATGAGTTAAAGCGCGCCGGGCTGGTCGAGATTCACAATAAAGCGATAACCACATACTATACTGGACAAGGAAGCGCTCAGAGAGATGAGCGAGTTGACCAGGTGATGCGCGTGAAAGTGTAGCCAAGCGCGGCTCGAGTCCTGGCGCTCGGTTCAGGGGCGTACTCGCGACGCCGCAAATTAGAACAATTTTTCGAGGTTCGTTTTATCGATCGCAGGATAAGCTGAACGGTTCAGTTTATCGATGTAAATAAAGTCTGCGACCGTGCCCCGACCATGAGCGCCCCGCCTCTCTTTGGACATTAGCGAGAGACGCTCACAGGTTGTGATCGGGCTGCTTACCTGCGCACAACCGACTCGCGCGTCATTTTCTCGATCACCCGCTCGACTGCGTCCGGGACGACTTCCCACGCTATTTCTTTCACAACGGATTCGGTGATCTCGGAGACGACGCGGCGGACTATTTCATCGATCACTGCTTTTGACACCGTTACCTGATTTCCGGCGAACACCTCCGCGGTGGAAGCCTCGGTTGCGAACTCCGCCTTCGCTGAAACGAGAATCTCCGGTTGTGGGACGGATGCAGTGGTCGCTAGCGACTCGGCCGCCGCGATTTCTACTGGATGACCAGCCGTTGGATGGCTAGCCGCGGCGATAGGCGCCTCTTTTAACTCGGAGCCGGCCGTGACCAATGGACTTGGAATCTCGAGCTCGCCTTGAAACGGTGGCGCTGAAGGCTGCTCGACTTCTTCTAGGAACGGCTGCGCGAAGGCGAAGCCGGTGTCAGGAACGCTAAACTGTGTCCCCGCGGAACTCTCGCCGTGTGGCTCGAAACCCTTATCGCTCGTTGACTCAGGCGGTTCGCTGCTGATCTCGAATGCTGGAGCGCTAATCTCAAATTCTGGAGCGCTAATCTCAAACGCAGGCGCGCTAAGATCAAATGCTGGAGCGCTGATCTCGAACGCAGGGGGCGGCTCGTCGGGCCAGCGCTTCTCGGCCGGCGCGGATGAGGCGTCGAATTCCACAGGCGCGAAATGGGTCTCAGGCTGAGACCACATATCGGAAGTCGTGAACTGTACGGGATCGGCAGATGAGCCGGACCTTTCAGTTTCAGTGGTGAATGCTGTTATCTCAAAGCCTTGGTCTGCTTGAAAGCCTTCTGATGGTCTTTCAGGGCTCGACTCGCCGGCAAATCCGGATTCGGTGGAGAGCGCGAAGCCGACCCCGGAATCCTTCGAGGGTGAACTGCTTGTCTCGGATTCGAAGTCCACGTCAACCGCGGAGAAGGTCGACTCCAGATTGATCGGCGCCGCATCGAATGACGCCGAGTCGGTCAATCCAAGGTTGCTTGACGATCCGTTAGGTCCAAACTCCGTTGACGAGATCGCGAAATCACTCGTCCCCGATGTCTCGGTTGAGGCCACCGCCGGTTCAGGCTCTTCTGATTCGACTGGGCTGTTGAGTATTTCGAACGAGGCGTCGGATTCTATGGTGAAGTCCTGAGACGACACGGTTGCGGCGTGCTCGCCCGTGGAGATATCGAAATCAGGTATCGGCGCGCTTTTTTCCCGGCCCGGCGCGTCTACCAACATGTCATCGAGAGGGTTGTCGTTGGAGGGCGCGGCCATCGAGCCGCCACCTGTTACAGGTTCGGTGATCGTCTGAGAAGGCGCCTCGACGAACGCAAAGCTACCGTCGTCGTATGCTCCTCCGGTCTCGATTTGTGGCGTCGGAGCCGCCGTTTCTTCCGCCGCAAACGGGTCTGTGCTTTCCAGGAACGATAGATCTTGCGAACCCTGTCCGGGGTATTGCTCGTCGGGGAAGGCGCTGCTCGGTTGCGGCGCGGCAAACGGCGATACGGCAGGTTGTTCAAAGCTTAGGGTTTGATCAAACGTTGGCGGCGCCGCCACGGGCTGCGGCCGCAGCCAATTCTGCCCGTCATCCAAAGACAGCGGGTCTTCCAACGCGGCTGTTCCGCCAAATGCCTCGCGCGGGTTGAACCCGAAGTCCGGAGTTTGTGGCTTGAATGCCGAGTCCAAAGGATCGGCGATCTGAAATGCATCCGGCTGAAACGCCAGCGGATCAAGCGGTTTTGTATCGAAGGTATCCCTGTGGTCGAGTCGCTTTGTCGCTGTGGTGGCTTGACGCGCGGGTTTACTTGCCTCGATCAGATTCCTGACCGTATCAACCAAAGTGCGCGATTCGAAAGGCTTGGTCAGATGGGCGTCGGCTTTCACGCGGCGGGCCTCCGATTGATCGAATGGTTCAAAGGCTCCGACGAGCAGCACAACCGGAACGTTCTGGAAGTCCGGGTTCTCTTTGACGTACTGGCAGAGTTCATACCCGTTCTTTCCGGGCATGAAAATATCGGCAAGAACCAGATCGGGGTTGACTTCACTCATTCGACGTTCGGCCATATCGCCATTGCTGACGGTTACAACTTCGATTCCTTCATCGGCGAAAGTCAAATTGACCACCTTCTGGATCGTAATACTGTCGTCGGCCAGTAGAATCTTGTTTGCCATTTTCAATTCCCCTATGAACGCCCCCAAAAAGGGTTACTGCCAGGATTCGGATAGGCTGTGAATCAACCTGATTCCGAGCCGAGTCTAAATGATCACAACAGCGCTATCAAGGATGCTCGACATCGACGCTACGACTAGGCGCCTCCGCAATCTCAGTCTCGTTTGCCGCGAGACATCTTCAGCCAGCCAAGCCATCAGTGGTGCTCGGCAGAAATAGTTCATCAGCCACAAAGATGCACAAGATCACAAGAGAGAACCGTGGGAGATGGTGCCTGTCTTCTCATCTCCGTGACTTCTGAGCCCTTTTTCTGGCTATGAAACTTCAGCCACGAACAATTAGTCAGTCGAGGGCCCAGGGACTGATGCGCCAATCATAAAGAGGGGCTGAATAAAGGTTGAGGGATAACGACTGGGTGGCGCTGGCTTGCCTGCCGCCAGCTTTGCGCCGTTACGTCGGGAATACTATCACAAACGAAAAAGCTTGTCTCTAGTTTTGATTAGATTGATTACATCGTCCTGAAGCGCTTCATTATATACGCCTGGTCCGAATCTGATTCACGGCGCGGCCACGGGAAACCCGATCACGAGTTGAGGGCAGATGAAGATATCGGTTGTGATTCGGATATCATCTATGAACCAACCTGCGTAACCGTCCTTCACGCCCGTTGCTTCATCGAACCCGGCGAGAAATCTAATCTTGATCGGCATGCCCGCGAAGTCATCCATGTCTATCACCACCTGGCTGAAGACGCCCACACGCCCGCGCGCGGTCCACGCAAGCCGATCACCCAGCGGATTCGAGGAAGCCGCCGTCACCCTGCCATCGTAGCCGCCGGTGATTATGCGCGAGCCGAGATCGATCCAGGTGTCTCCACCATCGGTCGATATCTCGATCACGCCCCCATCGAATCCAGGTTCGAAGTTGAACACGTGGAAGAACGAGAGCCTTACGTGACCCGCCTCGTCCGGAATCGAAATCTTCTTTTTCCTAAGCAGACTAGCAAGAAGAATGTCATTCTGATCCTTGCCCGGATCGACGGCGTGGTAAGCGCTCGCCCCACTGTGGGCAAGGTTGGAAGCGACCGAGAAGTTCTTCATCTTCCAGCCGGCGACGCCGCTATCGACGTCGTCGCTGAACACCGTTGTGCTCGCGCGAAACAGATTTCCCACGCGCACTCGAACAGGCAGCTTGGTCACGCCGAAACTAGTGGTGAGCTGCAGTTCAAGGTTTGCCGCGGATCCACACTTCAATCCCGACGGAACCGTGAGTTGAAACGGCGTCGTGTTGATCGCGGAGCCGCCTGGCGCAATAACCGGCACAGCCGCGGAAGCGGTCTGACTGCCCGACGAGAACTTCAGCGCCGCCGAGCTGATCGTCGCCGCGGCGGTAGCCGAAAGATTATTGACGGTAATCGCAAACTTGGCGACTTCGCCCGGTATCACCGAGCCGTCCGGCGCGCCGCCGGCATGGGTCACGGCAACTCCAGTTGACACTCCTTCCGTAGCGCCTATGGTCAGCACCGGCACAGGTGTCTCCGTTGCGTTGGTGACTACAAGAGCGAAGTCTTGATCCATGTCTTGACCGTTCGCAGGCACGCCGTCACCGGCTATTATGATCGGCCTGACGCGAAGAACGAACGATCCCGCCGCGCCGGCAGGCAATCTGATTCCCTGAACATTATTCAATACGTCGGGTTGGCCGCCCGGAATGGAATACTGACCCGAGAAGTGATTGCCGTTGTAAAGCACGCCGTTGAGCGCCAATTCGACATTAAGCTGATTGACGTAAGGAGCATTGGTGGCGGTGGACCCTGGAGGATCGGTCCATGCAAGCATTACTCTGAACTCTTTCGAGGGGTCGGCGATCACGCCGGTGATTTCAAAAGCAGGGCCGCCGCTTTCAGCGAAGGTGCGCATAGGGCTCTGGTCATAAATGATCCGGGCGTTTGGCTCGAACGCGCGGCCAAGGTTCATCAAGCCCCATCCTTGGCGCGAGCCTGGCAGATCGCCGCCACCCAACACGCCGGTCAGGTAACTAGCCGAATTGAGCAAGAGGGCCTTCACCAGCGCGGGGCTGGGATCGAATCCAATCCGGCCCCTGAGCCATTGAAACGCCAACGCCGCGCCTCCCGCCACCATTGGAGTCGAGTGACTGGTCCCGGACGACCAGGTGTACAGAGTCTGGCCCACCGGAAAATAGCGGTTGCATACTCCCAGGTCTCGCGTCGTCGCGTATCCGCTATCTTGCGAAGCCGCCCCCTGGACATGGGTCGCTGGAGCTACAAGGTCCGGTTTCGCTCTGCCGTCTTGCACTGGACCGCTCGAAGTAAAGGCCGCGAGATCGAGCGCGTTATCGGCTTCGACGCTCTTGACGCCGCAGCCATCGCTTGCGGGAGCGCCGTTCACGTCGGCCGCCCTGAAGTTCTCCGAGGCGCCGACGCTGATAACGTTCTTTGCGGTAGCCGGCAAGCTGATTGAATTCGGTGACTGATCGCCGTCGTTGCCGGCGGCGAAGACTACGATCATTCCTTGATTTCCGGCTTCATCGAAGTCGGCGTCGCGGGCAAGCGAGTCGAACACCGCGCAATCGTCCGCATACAGATTGCAAAAACCCGAAGACAAATCGCACGATCCCCAACTATTCGACGTGATTCGAGCTCCGCCTCGATAGGCGTCGCGCACGAAGGTCACGAAGTCCGCGTTGAAGCCGCCATTGTCGCCGAACAGCTTCGAGACTCCGATCTTGACCTGGGGCGCGACGCCCAGTCCATAGCGAAATCCCAACGCATCGGCGAACACGGATCCGGTCTTGTCGTTGAAGCCGCCCATCACCGAGGCGTTAAGAGTGCCGTGGCCGCTGACGTCGTGAACGGGGTCCGCGTGCGTGTCGCCGGTGAAGTCGTGCAGGTACGCGATGCGCGAGGCGCCCGCCTGATCGTGAAAGTCCGGATGAAGCCTCGCGGCGTCAGCGGAACCGGCGTCGAGTCCGGTGTCTCCGATGTCCACGGCGAAGTCAAACGCGGTATTCAATCCGAGTTGAGCAAGGAAAGCTCCATAGCCGGGAGCGGTCGGCTTGCTGACGAGAATACTGTTGATTGTCTCCTGAGAAGTCGCGCCCGCGGCTATTTGGTCCGCCCTCTCGTCGCGCAAATGGATTTCAGCCCAGGGCTCGATCATCATCACTTCCGGAATCCTGGCCAGCTCCGGCAGTTTGAAAGATTCGACCCGGACCTTTATATGAATTGCTCCACCGGAA
>JAHFUG010000186.1:8924-13154 GCA_023265195.1 Blastocatellia bacterium
AAGATCGCCGCGCTAAACACGAGCGCAGCCGAAAGAACCGTCCGAACCGCGACGCCATTCATAAACGCTCCCTGTGTTCAGAATTCGAATCTGAGCTTACGCATTCCGAGAGCCCGGCATCGAATCCTGAGCGATTCACACTGTCGAAGCAACCCATAATGAGATTCTGCTGAAGGTTGACGCTTTAGATAAAGGCCAAATCCAAAGGCTGGGTTCGGCTCTAGCCAGATCACGGGCCGGGAAGAGGGATTTATCCCCGCTCTTCCGATTCACTCGAACTTGCCGCAAAAGAGAGCGGGGATAAATCCCTCTTCCAGACCTGTGATCTTTTGATGTTTGGCGAACCGAACAGATTTCTTCCTTCCCAAAAGCGCGTCCCACAATGCCCAAACTCCGGGAGAACGCCCTGCCTGCTGAAGTAAAGCGTTCGCAAGAGCGCCAATAGCTTTATCTGAACGGCTCGGCATGTCAAGCTCCACTCACGGAAGTCGTGCGGCAGTTCAGTTTGGCGCCGCGAGGAACTACTCCTTTTCTACACCCGGTTAGGGTGTATTAAAAAGCGCCCTTGGGTTGCTTATCAGCGCGGATCAGTGTTACGCAGTCAGGCGCCAATCAGCGGCCTCCCTGATCCCCGTCGTCGATAGGCCCAAATCAGATGGACCACGTGGGTTTGACTTCTCCGCGGCCAAGGCAATAGAATCGCGGCGCTATGACTATCCGGCGCGGAACGAGAGCGATAAAGAGGCGGCTACCGTGGCTTCTCGCGGGCATCGCGTTCTTGATCGTCTGCGCGCCCTCCGCGTTGGCCCAGCAAAAGCCGTTGCTCACCGAAGACGTAGATATAGTGCGGCCCGGCGTCGTTCGGATCGAGGCGGGCTTCGAGTTTCTTCAAGACCAGAAATTCACGTTGTCGGGGCTAAGAGGCGATCTCACAAAGATCGGCGACGTCAGACTGAGCTTCGGCATGTCATCGAACATCGAGTTTCAAATCGACTGGACGGCTCATAATCTGCTTTCCATCAAGAGCCGAGGGCCATCGCCCATACCGCTTCGATTAGGCTTGAACGAGTCGGACACGAATGACGTAGGGGACGTGACTCTTTGGATGAAGATGAAGCTGCGGAACGAAACGGCGCGGACTCCGTCGCTTGGATTCCGATTCGGCGTCCAGCTTCCTAACACCGACCAGGCGCTTGGCATTGGAACCAATACGACGAACTTCTACGGTATGGTGACGGCGGGGAAGAAAGCGTTTCAGAATAAGCTGAACGTGTTTGGCAACGTAGGGCTCGGAATATTGCAGGCGCCAACGGACCGATTCACGCAGAACGACGTCATTCTTTACGGACTGGCGGGAGTCTACACAGTATCCGACAAGCTGAATCTGCTTGGAGAAATCAACGGCTTTCACTCGACTCGAAAACAGGCGCCTGTCGGCACTGAAGACTTTTCCACGGCCAGAGTGGGCGCGCAGATCAAGGCGCTTGGGCTGCGATGGAATGCGGCGGGAGTCTTCGGCCTATCCGACCGCGCGCCGCGGACCGGGCTGTCAATAGGCATCACTTACGATTGGGACGCCTTCACGCCGATTAAGTGAAGTTGCGATCACCCCAAAGGGGTTTCGTCTGGCAGCCCAGGGTTGCTGTACTCGGCTACCCTGGGAAACGAACGAGATGGGTCGCACAACCCCAATGGGGTCGCGGCCCAGAGCGGGCAGACGGGGGGAAGGAGATCGATAGCGTCTCCTCCCCACCCGTAGCGAGCAGCCACAACCCCGTTGGGGTTGTGCAGGGCGCGCGGCCGCTTCCCAGGGTAGCCGAGTACGGCAACCCTGGGCTGAGCGACGAAAACCCCTTCGGGTTTAAGAATCGCCAAACTCAAGTACCCTCCTACGGAGGGGCGGAAGAAATGGCCAAACTTCAGACCCTGCTAAAACCAGGTGAGAATGAGAGGAGACTAAAAGACAAAAAACCGTCCCGATATCCATGCATCGTCATGCCTATCTTTCTTTTTACCTGTCCAAGCATCTTTCCGCTCCGCCTCCCAAAAACCGTTGAGCACGTTGGATGCGGCTTGCGCTTGTATAGGGAAGAAGCGCGTGATAACTTGTCAAAACTATTGCGCGCGTAAGCCGGAGAATTGGTGAATGAGGGTTGAAACAGGTGTGATTGCAGCAGCCGGTTCGGGTACGCGGATGCTGCCGATCACGTTAGGTTATCCGAAAGAGCTACTGCCGATAATAAACAAGCCGGCGATCCAGCTTATAATAGAAGAGTTCATCGATTCAGGTCTCAAGCGAATTATTATTGTCACCGGCGAGAACTCCGATCCTTTGCGCCGCAAGTACGAACCGGCAAACCCGCCCACGCGAGGCGTTCACAAGTCCCTGGATGACTTCATCGATCGGCTGGGCCAGGTCGAGATCATCATCATCACTCAGGAGGGCCCTTACGGCAACGGCACGCCTTTGCTTGTGGCCCAGCCTCACCTGGTCAATGACGAATTCTTCATCTACGCGTATGGCGACGATCTGATCAAGTCTGAAAAGCCGTTCACCCAACTGCTGATTGAAAAACATGAACTCACCGGCGCTCTTGCGGTTGGTACGCAGCAGGTTCCCTGGAAAGACGTCGTCAAATACGGAATAGCGCAGATCAAACCCGGCAGCGAGGATGGTGAACTGTTCGACATCATCGAAAAACCATCGGTGGAAGAGGCGCAGTCGAACCTTGCCGTCTTTGGCCGTTTCCTTCTGTCGAGCGAGATAATTCGAATACTGACCGAGATTCCTCTGGGCAAGTTCAATGAACTCTGGCTCACCGATTCAATTCGCGAATACATCCACCGCGGCGGCCGGGTCGTGTCCGTTTCAGTGGCGAGCGGCCAGTGGCTCACAATCGGCGATCCAGTCAACTACCTCAAGACGGTGAACGAGTACGCTCTCTCCGACCCTGAACTCCGGCGAGCTTTGGAGCCGCGGCTGCGCGAGCTTCTTGACGGTAAAGTAGACGTCAAGGACAAGGGGGAAGAATCGTAACCACGAAGTTCACGAGGGCCACGAAGAAAAGGAGCGGGTAGGGCGAATCCGCCGCCACCCGGAGTTTTGCCATTTCGGGAAGCGCAATATCCAATTTCCATGTGCAATCCCAGAAACTCTCAGGCCGGGAAGGGTGGCTTGCCCCCGCTGCTCTCGCTTAACTCAAACTGGCTGGAGAGCGGGGGCAAGCCACCCTTCCCGGCCTGAGAGGTTCCGATGATTGGCGAACTTGAACCAATTTCTTGCTGCCAAAAAGCGCAATCCAAAATGGCCAAACTCCAAAGGGCGGCTCTGCAGCCCTCAGGGAGTTACGCCGTTCATCACCAAGCGTGAAACAACAGTCAAACCGATTGATAGAACGCTAGCATGAACCGGTAAAAATTCCATCCGTCCACTTTTGACGACATCTCGAAGGTCGCGTGCATCGACAGCAACGGCACGCCCATATCTATGACCTCCATGTCCTCGGCCGACATGAATCCCCCTATCGTGCCGCCGCCGCCAACTTCGACCTTCGGAGTTTGCGTCTGCCAGGGTATCTGGTTTTTCTCGAGTATGCCGCGTATTCGCGCGATGAACTCGGAATTCCCGTCGAAGCCGCGGCCATACCGCTTAATCGTTACGCCGTAGCCGAGCCGAGCCGCGTTGGACTCCTCGCTCGTATCGGGAAAGATCGGGTTGATTCCGTCGTTCGTGTCCGCCGAGACCGCCTGCGCGTTTCGCAAGGCCCGCCGGAGATCCAGATCGCTATAAGAAGCGCCTCGCTGAGCGCCGAGTATTTGCGCGTAAACCGAATTCAATAACTGCGATCCCGCGCCGGTGTTGTTGACGGACCCCACCTCTTCGAAATTAGACAGGTAAGCGAGCGCCGAGTACTTAGGAGTCCCGGCTACATCGATGATCGCGCGAGCCGCGCAGTACGAAGAGAGCCGGTCATCTTGTCCGTAGGCGCCGATCAACCCTCGATCCACCCCAACGTCGGCGGGCTGCTGGGCCGGCACAAGCTGCAGCTCGGCGCTGACGAAGTCCTCTTCCTTTACCTTGTAGGTCGAGCAGACCTGCTTGATCACTTCCGCGACCACCGAGCTGTTTTCACCGGGGATGCTGCCCGCCACGGGATCTAGTTCCTCGCCTTTGAGCACCTCGGTGTAGGTTCTTGTCCGCAACTCGACGTCCGAATGAGGCGCGTTATC
>JAHFUG010000567.1 GCA_023265195.1 Blastocatellia bacterium
GATGAGGTTGTCGCCGGCGAATTCGAGGCCATTGACCGCGCAGTAGAAGAACTCGACGTCGGATCGGAATTCTTCGACCTCTTGATTGGATCGGGTGATGAACACAACGTCGCGTCCCGTGACGTGGCCGATCGCCGCTATCACCAGAGCGCGTGCGCTTCCCGCCAGACCGGACAATACTATGGCCCGCTTTCCAGCGCGGAGTTCGGCGATAAGCTGCTCGATCTCGGCGCTCTTTAATAGCCTGTCGAACGTTGACGATACTTCTATTGCGTCGGCGTTGTAGTCGGCCATGGCGGGTCTTGAAGTGCTGGCTAAATCGGAACCGTGAATTCTAGCAACGACACATGAGATAGGCAAAAGACCCAGAGCGGATGCCCATGATGAAGTACTATGGCTCATCGACAGGCGACAAAGCCGCTGCCGTTGATAACATCAAACCACACCGGCCATTGCCATTGAGCTTAGACCTGATGTAGATTTGCGCGGTATATACGATGATGCAGGCACGGAAGAAAGAAAAAGTCCGCAAGAGAAAGGTGGCTGGTGCGCATTTCACACCATCGGAGTTGGCGACGTTCATAGCGGATCGGCTACTCGGCCAGTTAGGACAAACAGGGGAACAATCTCTAAGAGTTTTAGACCCCTCCTGTGGCGACGGTGAGCTCCTGCTGGCGATGCAGCGATCCGCGCGAGGTATTCGCGACCGGTTGATCTTGATTGGAGTAGAGGCAGATGGCGAATCACTTAAGCGAGCGGAACAACGTCTTGGAAAAGGCGGCGACGTACACCTTATTCCTGGCGACTTCCTTGCGCTGACTTCGAGAATGAATGGTCAGCCCTCGCTGTTTGGGAATCCCCCTCTTCCGCCAGCTCTTCAATTCCCAGCGGATGTTATTATCGCCAACCCTCCGTACGTTCGCACGCAGATACTAGGGGCGGCGAAGTCGCAAGCACTATCAAGGACGTTCGGCTTGACCGGAAGGGTCGATCTCTACCACGCCTTTGTTGTCGCGATGACGAGCCATCTGGCGTGCGATGGACTACTCGGCATAATCACATCCAACCGCTTTCTCACGACGAGAGGCGGAGCGTCGCTTCGAGAGTTCTTCGCCCGCGAATACCGGCTTGTCGAAGTAGTTGATTTGGGCGACACCAAACTCTTCGAAGCCGCGGTTCTCCCGGCGGTTTTGTTCGGGAGAAGAAGGTGTCCCAATCGAACTGGAATTACAACTCGGAGCGAAGCAGTTCCCTTCATCCGGATCTATGAAAGTTTGCAGCAGGGCGCCGCTCCGGCGTCTGCGCACTCTTCGGCATCTGTTTGTGGAATATTGGAATCGGCTAAGACGGGCCACTATCTTGCCAACGGACGACGCTACGACGTTACTGTAGGGCATTTGCCGATACCATCGAATCACACTGACCCCTGGGCAATGGTTACAGATGAGGAGAGGAGTTGGCTGAAGAAGGTTGAATTCTCCGCGGCGCACCGGGTTGGAGACCTGGCAAAAGTGCGCGTTGGAATCAAGACGACCGCGGACTCAGTGTTCATAAGGCCGGACTGGGATCAATTACCCGAGAATATTCGTCCCGAAAGCGAATTGCTCCGGCCGCTGCTCTCTCAAGATAATGCCGCCCGCTGGCGGGCGTTTCATAAAGACAAATCCCGCCGATTGATACTGTATCCACATACGAGCGACCATGGCAGGCGTTCCCCCATCGACCTAGATCGGTATCCTCGCGCCTCCGCTTACTTGGAGTTGCATCGAAAGCAACTTGAAGGACGAGAGTATGTGCGTGAAGCTGGGCGTAATTGGTACGAGATATGGGTTCCGCAGGATCCGGATGCGTGGGAGCTTCCAAAACTGGTCTTTCCGGACATCAGCCTCGAGCCACGCTTCTTTCATGATTCGAATGGCTGTTTAGTGGACGGTAATTGTTATTGGATCACTTTGCTAAGAGGAATCGATGAGGACGCCCTCTTTGTGATTCTCGCGGCGGCGAACTCTCGGCTTATGGCTATCTATCACGACTTGGCGTTTCAGAACAAACTCTACTCTGGCCGCCGGAGACACCTGACCCAGTATGTGGCTAAGTATCCCTTGCCCCGTTTGGATAGTCCTGAGGCGAAGAGGCTAGCATTCCTCGGAAGGTGCTTGGTGTTTGACAACCCTAACGCCGGCGACAAGGAACATATTGAGCAAGAAATGGAGAGCGTCACAGCGCGAGGGTATGGTCTCTAATAGCCGACTTGATCAAGGATTGAAGACAACGCGTCCATCCAGATCGCCGAAGAACTCCATAGGTATGGAACGTTGACATTTGAAGTTGGTCTCGGCCACGAAGGCGAAGTGCCGGCCGAGCATCAGACCCGGGCATATGACGGCCCCTTGGATCAAACCAGTCACCGAATCCGTCAGGGCAATCAGGCATCGTATCGACGCCGTGGTGAATCCTGGACAGGAGGGCGCCGCTTCTTCGAACTGTGGGCTGAATCGTCCCAAGTCTACCGTGGGGCCATCCTGAATTTTTACTTCAAGAGCCTGGTGGCGAATGTCGGGATACCCGCCAGCCAGCAGCTCAGCTTTACGTGGCCGATAGCCGAGCGCCCGAGCAACGATCTCTTCCAGAGCCTGGCCTCGATTTTTGGTGGAACCGGCCTGCACAATTTTACCTATCAAGACGCGCGCTACTTTACGGGCTACCGAGTCGAGGCAAAGCACAAGCCCGAATTGCGGCTCGGCATGCATGTCGTATCGTAACAGTCTTGCCGTCCGCGATGTCATCGGAGCGATGTTGGGCAGATCAGCATAGAACAACAGCGGTGGCCGCAACGAGAGGATCGCGGCGCGGGCTTTCTGGGAAATCATTAGTTGATGCTTGATCGTAGGTTTTCCGAATCGGCCGAATCGACTTTCGATATAGTCTGGGGTGAGGATGGCGACTGATCGTATTTGATTGCTCTCCGGCTCGACTCTTATTAGAACATATCGAACATCCGTAGTTAACAAGGGTTGGCCGGTTGCGTACTCGACAAGCACTGATGCTCCCGTTGGTATGCGGTTCCAGACCTGTAAGTTGTAACTGGCGCCCGTGGTGACAATGTAGGTGTCCAGCAGTTCTCGGAGTATTCGAGGTACGCCTTTTCTCTTCGGAGGTATGATTCTATAGTCCTCGGGCGCAGGCGGGAAGGGGTGCTGGTCAAGGACCTCGCATACCAGGTTGCGTAGCTCTGAGCCATCAGTTCTTGTTTTTCCAGTCAGCCTAAGTTTGGCGCCCAGCAACTGTCGAAAGCGTGTGACAAGATCTTCGGGAGGTGTCAGATCGTGTTTCGATTTCGGCGGGACTTTGAGGGCTACATTCATCGTTTCTTCTCCCTCACTTGTCCCGGATCGATTTGAAGATTCGTTGGAAAGAAGTCCGCAAGCGGGACGCCTAGCGCAGCCGCCATCTTCCTGAGGTTCAAGGCAGAGACATTTCTTTCACCCCGTTCGACCGCGCCTAGGTAGGTCCGATGCAGGTCACACTGAAATGCGAACGTCTCCTGTGACCAATCCCGATCTTCGCGTATCCGTCTAATCCTCAGTCCGAGGTCGCGCAAGAACGCCCGTTCTCTAGGCTGGTAACTCATACGCGCGATGGTCGCAGCGTGATGACTATTGGTCTACAGCAAATAAGTAGCCAAATGAATGGAGTTTTGGCTTTGAGAGGACCGATCGGGCTCACAATCGGGTTTAGCTCTTAACGAGGTCTCTTTCTTGAGGCGGATGACCTGAGCCCCTGTCGCCCACTGGGCCCAAGGGCGATTGCTTTGCCATCGCAAACCGCCCTTTGCTACTATCGTGGTCAGCTTTTCCGCGGCGAAGCGCCTGTGATCAAGCTCGGAGGTACTTCTTCAATGAAACCGTCCAGTCGTCTTCTGCTGGCGTCGATTCTTATCGTTCTCGCCGTTGTCGGAGTTGCAATAGCCAATCAGCTTGGGGCGCGCGAGGCGCGAGAGAAGATAGCGCTTGCGTTGGGTCTGGACAAAGCCGATCGAATCCA
>JAHFUG010000187.1 GCA_023265195.1 Blastocatellia bacterium
ATTGGATTGAGTTTGTCCTGAACTCAGTGTAGCGGATCAGGCTTCCAGGTTGAGAATGATCGAGCTATGACAGTCTTCAGACAAGCGCGCTAGCGACTGCGCGTAGCGCTTAGTTCAACAGGCAATAATGCCGTTGATATTCGAGATGCAAGACCTAGCCACACTCCGCGAAGGTTGGGATGAGTTCGAGCGCCAAAAGAGGCGCGCGTTAGGGGAAGACCTGACGGCCAGCCAGAGCGTCGCGATCTTTCTCGCTTTATACCGGGCGCTGACCCCAATGCTCGACGAAACCGAGGAGCTATTTCGCGGGGAGCGCAACGCGTATCTGGCTCAGTTGCAATCGCGATTGCTGCGGTTGGAAGAATGGCGGCAAAAACATGGAACCGATTCGTGATCCACTCGAGGCGGCGGCGCGAATCCAGAAAGTGCTTCACGAGGCCGGCGTCGAATCGATGGTCATCGGTGGACTAGCCGTCGCCATTTGGGGAGAGCCTCGCACAACTCGAGATGCTGACATCAAAGTCTCGCTTCAGCGCAAGGATGCCGAGACGCTGATTCATTCTTTACCTGCTGATCGATATCAGTTAGCTCCGGACTCGGCCAGTCTACTGCGCCAGTTTGGGTTTTTGTTCATAAAAGACAAGGACGGGCCGAGGATCGATCTTCTGCTCGCTGAAACATCGTTTGACGACGAGGCCATTGCCCGGCGGCGCGACGTCCGGATTCTTGGTGATTTAACACTGAGGGTTTGCACGCCGGAAGATCTGATCATTTACAAGATGATTTCGACACGAGCACGCGACCAGGCAGATCTGAGTGGCATACTCGCGCGTCAACGACATAGGCTCGACCACGCCTACGTCGAGCGTTGGTTGGCCGAGTTTGAGCAAGCTCTCGATGATTCGACCCTCGTACGATCGTATAGGCGAATGCTGGAGCTTGTCAGAGATGACGACACTTCGCCGTAACCTGCATCAGCGCGCGTCGTCATCTTCTCTCCCTCTTCTCTCTATCAAGGCTCGACTTCGAAATCCGCGGTCTGCTGGACTGTCTTTTTTGATTTGCCGTCCTTCACTGTGACGCGAAGCGAGTAGACTCCGGGCGAGAGCCCGAGCTTGAGCCGGCCTCCAACCTCGGCTCCCTTGGCGTCTTCTCGTATCAGGCGCGCGCTCAGAGGCTGCCAGTTCGTCTGATACACGGGAGCGTCGCCGTCAAGGATGTCGACCTTAATCGTTGCACCGGAATCAGTTTGGTCCTTAACGATTGCGTTATAAACCACGAAGCGATAGAAGGCGGTTTCGCCGGCCCTAAAGGACGCCCGCCCGACGATCTGCGTGGGAGCCGCGTTTTGGGTCTGGCCTTCCTTCGAAGACGCCGCTGTATACGGTTCTTTACTCTGCTCCTTGCCAAGGACAAGAGTGCTCAAGGCGAGCTTGCCTTTCTGGAGGTCGGGCACATCGACCCAGGATATTGACGTGCCCATCAGTCCGCCGGCCACGTCGCGCACTCCAATGCGCAATTGATAGATCCCGGGCTTGAGAGTTAACCGCTTGTTGTATCGAAACCCATCGCGCTTCGCCGCCTCGACCTGTGCGGCGGTCAACACCGCTTGCAACGACTGAGCGACGGTGTCGGCCAGCTTTCCCGAGTGATCAAAGATCGTCACTACTACCTCGCCATTGGCCGCGAAGGCGCTCTCTTGTTTCGCATACTGAAAGGCGTTGCCGTCTATTTGAACCTGCAATGTTACTTGACTGGCGTCTCCTTCCCGTTCCACGAAGCTGGCTGAAGAAGCGACCGGAATATCCGTGAGCGGCAACGGCGAGATCATCGCTTGAAACAACTTCTGCCGCGGCGTTTCCGCGATTTGTATCTTCTTTTCCTCGAGAGGGAAGTAACCCTTCTGCGCCCTGACAATGTAGTCCGCGTGGTCCTTCACCTGAACGATCACTTTGCGAAACTTGCTCTTGTCACTGTTCTGGACGGGGTAGTAAGCAATGGCGTAATACACCTTGTTATTGTCGAGCATTGTTTGAAGCGACTTATTCAGATCGTTTCGGTTGAGGTAGGCTTCACCGCCCGTGTCGTAGGCGACCGTCCTCAACGTACTCTGCTGGTCGGCCCGCGAGTTAGCCATGTAATTGCCAAAATCTATTCCGCCAACCGGAGTGGATGCCTTGAATTCCACTGGGACCGTCAATCCTTGCGCGTCGAACGAATAAATGACCACGCCCGACCGGGCGGCGCGGCCTGTCACGTTCGTCAGGGTTTGAGTGTCGGCGGAGCCGCCTTCTTCCAGCAGCGTGAATCCGTCCGAGAGGAAGGCTATCATTCGCTGACCAGGCATCTCCGTTAATCGGTCGCACACCGCCCGAAGAGTTATGAGAGTCGCCTGCCGGAAGTTCGCTTCCTCCGCGATAACGTTCATTGCCCTTGCTCGAACAATTCCTTCCGGGTTAGGCGGGAGGGGCCCTTCCTCAGCGGTAAGGACTGACACCCCAACGGCGATGGCCTGACTGTCTTCGCGTGAAATCGCGGCCGCCAGATAAGGCGTGAAGACGCTGTCGCTTTTTGGAATGCGAGTAATCTTGTCAATGGCGTACTTCAGCATCTTTCGATCCCGCATGAATTGCTGCAACACTCCCAGACTCGAACCGGTTGTAACCACGGCGGCCAAATCCTGATCCGTGATTTGTTCGTCGACAAACCGCTTTAGTTGTTTCTTCGCGTTGATGAAGCTGAATGTCGAGAGATGCAATGCATCGACGAATAGCACGATCGTGCGGGCGGGAGCAGCGCCGGGCGCCGGCGGCTGAGATGAGTCTCTCGCGGTTGGCTTACCAGCCGCCTCGCTCGTTTTTGATCCGCCTTGAACGCGCTCCAACGAAAAGAAGCTGATGTCTTGATGAACGCCGCCTTCGAAAACCTGGAAATCGGTTTGCTTGAGATTGTCGACGGGCTGGCCTTTCTTATCCGTGACAACCGCGCGCAATTCCACCAACTCCGACTTCAACCGAACGGCCTGGTCTTGAGTGGGGCTCTTGGCAGTAGGCTGCTGGGCGCAGGCGAGCCCGATCCGCATGGCGGCAAACAAGCTCAGGACAACCAAGCTCGATGACTTGCGTGAGGTGATTCTCATCATGAGAGTTCCTTCTTTTTTCCTGTGTTGAGGACCTCCGCTCACACCCCTGAGCCGAGAAAGACTAGACGAACCGGATTAAGAGGCTATCACTTGCCTCCGGCGCTAGCAATATGCAATCGGTAGATCCGGTAGATGATTCAAGTATGTGAGTACAAGAGCAACCTTGGGCTGCGTGATGAAACCCTTGGGGCTTGCGGTTCCGCAAAGATGCTTTTGAGCATCGGTTACGCAACCTGTATAATCTCGTGACTGCAAGACAGCGACATCGGTCCAAACAACACGCTAAGGAGTTTGAATGGCAGATTCTTCGACGAGTTCCATCGTAGCCGCGCCCAAGCAAGAACGTAGCAAACAGACTAAAGAGAAGATAGTTCAAGCCGCGATAAAGCTCTTTCAAGAGAGGGGCTACGAGAAAACTACTTCCAATGAGATTGCGTCGGAGGCCGGAGTCAGCGTGGGTTCCTTCTACGTTTACTTTACCGATAAACGTAGCCTGCTCCTTACCATATTCGACAGACTTGCGGATGATCTTTATAAGGTTGTTTTCGATGGATTCAACGCCGAGCATCTCTTTGATTCGGAGTTGCGCCCAAGGATCAAGCAGGCGATCGCCAAGGCCATTGCGGATAAACAAAGACGATCCGGACTGCACAAAGTCATTTACGAGCTGGTGCTGAAGGACCAGGAATTCTCGGCTCGCCACAAGGAAATAATGGAGCGGTCGAATTCCAAGCTAAGAGAGCTGATATCACTGGCGCACGCGGCGAATCTCACGTGGGACGCGGACGTCGAAGCCGCGGCGTTTCTGGTTCAGCGAGTGGTGTTCGACCTGTCGCAGGACTATGTGACGGGATGCTGTGAATTCGACCTCGGCCGAGCCATCGAGGGATTGACCAACATGATTTATCGTTTTCTCTTCAAACCCGCGGCGATTTCCGAAGCCGGTTCCGGCCCGGCAAAGTAAGATGCCTCTCGCTCCATAATCTCGTTGAGCCCTCCAGGCGCATTGTCTCTTTTCCACCGCCATCCAAATCCCAATTAGCCGCAAGCTCAATTAGTCTTGACAGATCAGTCAAATTGACTTAAATTCGCCACAGTTTAAACGTGCAAAGCCCCTAATAGTCACTAAGACCTCCTCCTCTGAGAAGCAGGCAAATGAATGTCTAGTCTGGATGTATCGTCGGACCGCATTCTGGTGCTAGGAGACGAAGCAAAGTCCGCTCGAGCGATCGAGCGTTTGCTTCAGTCCGCGGGATATCGGACAAGTGTCGCGAGTTCTTTTGACAGCGCCCGCGAGCAAGTGGAGACCGGGGCCACGTCGCTTGTTATTGCCGATCTTGCGGCGTCCAGAATCACCGGGCCGCTTTCCGTTCCTTCGGATGGCGACTCGGGAGATAGTCTCAGACGGCAGCGTTGGGCCAACGATGCGCTGGAGTTCTGCAGAGTGGTGCGGGCCAACGCGTACACGGCGGAAGTTCCAATCCTCTTTGTCTCGAAAAGTCAGCGGGCCCATGACAAGGTCGCATCGCTCAATGCAGGCGCAACCGATTACGTCATCAAGCCCTACCCCAAAGGCGAGCTTCTCTCCCGCGTAAAAGTGCATCTCCGATCCTGGCGCTACGAACGGGAAATCACGGACCGCTTCGAAGAGCTGAATGTCCTGCACGCGGTTTCATCGGTGCTTGCGAGCTCGCTGGACCCCGAGGTCTTGCTGCAGGGAACGCTGTCGGTTCTGATTGAGCGGCTTGCGGCGGACGCCGGAGCAGTCTATCTCCAGAACCCTGACACCAAGGCGATGAACCTAGTGGCGGTCGAGGGAATGGACGCCGGCAAAAACAACGAAGAGGGCCTGGTGAGTTTCTACGCCAAGGCCGCGCCATTGTTGAATGGCAAGCCATTGCGCCTGGGCTCACTGCCGGAACTCGCGAGAGCCGGCTTCACGGAGGGTTTTCTGGAAGGGGTTACAGGGCTCGTTTGCGCGCCGCTCGGGCTAAAGGGCAAAACCACCGGCGCTATTTGCATATTCTCGAGAAAGCCGGCCCCGCTGCCGGGACGGCTTCAAGACCTCTTGTCCACCGTCTGCAATCAGTTGAGCATCGCGCTAGAGAACGCCCGGCTTTATGTCGAGACCAGAAAGAGCGCGGCGCAGTTATCTTATCTCTACAATCTCGGCAACAATTTGATGACGTCGCTCGAGATGGATGAGCTCTTAGGGTATGCGGTGTTCACCGTTGGCAGGAGTCTCGAGAGCGACGTCTGCGCGGTCCTGGTCAGAACCTCCAGCGATTCAAACAGTCTGGCGTCGGGGGTCTACACGAGGGCGCACTCCGATAAGCGGGGCGCGACTCCGGATTGGTGCTACATGGATCGGGTGCTCGAGTACCTGGAAAGCGACCGGATAACGGCTCAGATGGCGAGCGAGGCCCGCTCAGGCGAGCGATTCCTTCGCGACGAGAATGTCGTCGCGGAAACGGTTGTTCCGCTGGTGTTCGACGACGCGGTGCTTGGCTTGATGATCTGCGCCAACTACGCGCAGCGAATTTTCAGCGAGGAAGAGCACAAGCTGCTTGGGGCCGTCGCCCAGCAACTCAGCCTCGCGATCCGAAACACGAAACTGTTTCAGAGGTCCAAGGACACTTCGATCAATCTAGCGGTCGAGGTTTCCAGACGGACTCAGGAGATAGAGGAGCAGAAACGGTTCACGGAAAAGATCATCGATTCGCTCCCGGTCTCGCTGTATGTCGTGGATCGCGACATGCGCATTGTCGCGTGGAACCGAAACCGGGAGGTCGGCGGCGGCGGTATTTCCCGAAGCGAGGTGCTTGGCC
Organism: Blastocatellia bacterium; assembly: GCA_023265195.1. GTDB lineage: Bacteria > Acidobacteriota > Blastocatellia > UBA7656 > UBA7656 > QHVH01. The sequence goes on from JAHFUG010000187.1 coordinate 5,971, forward strand.
GCAGCGTGTTCAATGTTTTTGGCCGGCACCCCCGCCGCAAGCTTGAAGATGAGTTCCTGGAAGTGTTTCGAAGCGGGGACATGGTCCGGATGGAGCAAGACTCGCTCGTCGACGGCCAGAAAAAGGTTTGGCGCATAAGCAAGATTCCAATGCGGGTGGATAACGCCGAAGTAACCCACGTCATCACGGTCGGCGAGGACATTACCGAGCAGAAGAAGATGAACGACGCGGTAATCCACGCCGAGAAGCTGGCTTCGATAGGGAGACTGGCCGCGGGCGTGGTGCATGAGTTGAACAATCCGCTGGCCACTATCGCCGCCTGCGCCGAAGCGCTGACGGCCAGGCTTGGCGATTTGGGAAACAAGGAGTTGAACGTCGACTTCTCGGAGTACCTGCAGATAGTGCGCGAAGAGGCGTTCCGCTGCAAGACGATCACAAACAGCCTGCTTGATTTCTCTCACCAGCGGCAGGCTGAAAAGATGTCGGGCGACATCAATCAGATAATCGATCAAACGCTTCAATTGATCAAACACCATCCAAAGCTGGGCAAGATGAACATCGTAAAAGAGCTTGAATCCTCACTGCTGCCGGTCTATGTCAACGAAGGCCAGATGAAGCAGATATTCATCGCTCTGATTTCAAACGCATTCGACGCCATGATGGATGGGAACGGCACGCTGACTATAAGGACGGGTTGGGCCGGGTCCGGCGATTCTCGGGCTGTCTGCGCCGAGTTCGCGGATACGGGATGTGGCATACCCGCAAGCTACCTTCAGAAGATATTCGACCCCTTCTTCACTACAAAACCGCTCGGCCGAGGCACGGGACTGGGGTTGTCAGTCTGTTATGGGATCGTGTCCGAACACGGCGGAAAGATTGAAGTCGATTCGACCGAGGGCAGGGGAGCCACTTTCAGGGTCCTGCTCCCAGTCTCGGCCGGCAACACATTGGAGATCACCCTATGACACACGCCAGAATAAAACTACTGATAGCGGAAGACGAAAAGAACCTCGGTCTCGTCCTTCAAAAGGAGCTCTCGAGATTAGGTCACGACGTCACCTTGGTTCACGACGGGAGCGCTGCGCTGCAGGTGGCGAAGGAGATCGATTTCGACGTCGCCATCCTCGACATAATGATGCCTGGAGCGAGTGGAATAGAGGTATTGCGCGAGATTCGAAAGCAGGACCAGCCGCCCGAAGTGCTGATAATGACGGGTCACGCAACCGTCGAGACGGCTCTGCAAGCGATGAAACTTGGCGCGTATGATTACTTGACCAAGCCGTGTCACATCCAGGAACTCGAGGCGGTCGTCGTAAAGTCTTATGAGAAACGCCAGCTTCGGCGCGAGAACTTGATACTCCAGACGCGGCTGGACTACAAAGACAAAACTCCGGACATCGTCGTCGCCAGCAAGCTGATGTCGGACGTGATGTCGCTTGTGCGCAAGGTGGCGGCGTCAAACGCCGTGGTCCTGGTGACCGGTGAATCCGGAACCGGCAAAGAGCTGGTCGCTCACGCCGTTCATCACTTCTCCCAGCGATACTCCGGACCTTTCATCGACATAAGCTGCGCGGCCATTCAAGAGACTTTGCTGGAGTCCGAACTGTTCGGCTACGAGGCCGGGGCTTTCACCGGTGCGCGCAAGCGAAAAATGGGACTGCTGGAATTGGCGACCGGGGGTACGCTCTTCCTCGACGAAATCGGCGAGATGAGCCTCACTCTGCAATCAAAGGTGCTGCGCGTTCTGGAGACCCAGACCTTTTATCGCGTCGGCGGCACTAAGAAAGTAGAAGTGGACGTAAGAATCATAGCGGCGACGAACCGGGATCTGGACGGCTACGTGGCCGAAGGCAAGTTCCGCAGCGATCTCCTGTTTCGCATAAACAACTTCAGCATCAAGCTGCCGCCGCTGAGGGATCGGCCCGAGGATATTCCATCGCTGGCCGAACATTTCCTGGCGAAGGTGAGCGGCGGCTCCGAAGCAAGCTTCACTCCCGAGGCGATGGAGGTCATGATGCAGTACGGATGGCCGGGCAATGTCCGCGAGCTGCGAAACGTCATCGAACGGGCGGTGATCCTGGCTTCCCAGCCCGAGATAGGCGTCGAAGACCTGCCGGTCGAGATATGCAGCGGCAACGGCAAGAGCGACAAGAAAGCCGGTTCTAACGGCCACACCGACGCCGCCATCAGCCTGGATGAAATCAAGAAGCAACAGATCTTGAAGGTGCTCGAGCAAACGGGCTGGCACCAGGGAAGAGCCGCGGAGATACTCGGCATTTCGCCGAGCACGCTCTATCGACAGCTCAGGTCGTACGGTCTTACGCGGTCAAGACGAGTGTCGGAACTGATGTTCTAAAAGTGTGCTCGGGCATGAATGTGAGCCGGCCGCTCAGCACGCTCTTTATGAAGTCCGCGAGCGCGAGGTGGCGTCTGGCCTTCCGCCAGGAGGGCAATGTTTATGGCCCTCCTAGAGGAGAGCCAATGTCTAAATCATGCGCCACGAAGCGGTGCGGCAGCCTAAAGGCTGAACTCTGAACTGGGCCCGCGTCAGACAAAAGACTCCCGCCCAGCGGCGCTAACGGGACTGCTGGATCTTGCCGCCTTTCGCCGAGAGCATCAGTTCGATCAACTCTTCGGTGATTCTTGGCTCGAGTCCCTCCGTATGTCCCTTTGTCGAGGCGGACCACGTCAGCGACTACCCTTCCGCCCTTGCAGTCTGAGTACACGTAGACATTGGCCTTACCCGGCCCCGGCAAAAGTCCCCATGCCGGATTCGGCGGATTCTGACGGGTGCTGTCATAGACGTAGCCGGCTTTTGCGTCGACAATCTCTTCCGGCTCATTGACGTTGCGACACAGGGACCGGCAGTCGAAACCTTTGTCGTTCCACGAACCGCCCCGCAGCCGGAGTGGCGCAACCCGCTTCCCGGCTTGCGGCGGGCGCCGCAGTTACATTTCGCGGCCCACTCCGAAGCGCCGGGTAGACCCTTGTCATCCATTTCGCGCTGGCCTGTCTCGTAGATGAATGAAAACTCAAAAGAAGCGCGCCGACTAAGAGAGAAAACGGCCGGTTATTTGAGGTGCTTCCAAGATGTCCTTCTGACCAACTGTCCGACAGTAGACTTGCTGACGCCATACTCTTCCGCAAGTGACCCATAGGTGTCAGGGCATGCGGATTTCGCGCCGCGGGCGTACTTGGCGCGGATGGCGCGCACATCCGACTCCGTTAGCTTTGCACCCGGATTGTCCTCGCCGTAGAGAGGGCGTGGAAGACGCCAGAGGCCCTTGGACCTCATGTCTCGCATTTTGTCAGCCATATCGCCAAGATAGAGGTGGTCCGGGCGAACACATGAAGTGTCCGTGCAATGGTGAAGGACAAATCGCGTGCCCGGCTCGAATCCATAGGCATAATGGAAGCTGATTCGGGAAGCGGTCACGTATTCAGAGCCGGTGTAGATGTGGCCGTGGCCTCCTCGGCCTTTAGCCCCTGTCCAGAGCCAGCACCCGTCGCGCTGCATCCGCACTTTGGCCCAGAACCGTTTGACGAACTTGGGATCGAAGATTCCCGCTGCCTGGCGCAGCCGGCCGTTATAAGCGTTCGAGCACTTGTTGGAACAGAACTTGGCTTTCGGCTTCGTTTTTCCGCCGCACTCGAGGCATTTTGCCATTGTTTACCGACCTATTCCTTTGGTGGAACTCTTCATTCACTAAATGGCTGAGGTGTGGTGGTTATCATGGATTGCATCCCTGGCGCAACTATCCAAGGGCTCCGCTAGGACAGTCGCACCGCGGGTGGAGGGGCCATTTTGCCAAGTCGCTCGTATACGCCGTGCGACCGACATGGCGCCCGGCTGGAGTGCCGCAAAATGAAATCAGGTTGATCATCATACCCATTCAGATAGTGGCGCTGACATAGCACCCCGCTGGGGTGCGGCAGCCGAGCGCGCGCTTCTATAAACATGCAACTCCTAGCGGAGTTGGAGGGCAGAGCAGGAACAGGAACACACAGGAACACAGGAAAGACAGGCCAGGACAGGAAAGACAGGAAGGGGTCAGGCTTGATTTGGTTGACATTTCGATTGCAGAGCAGGAAAGACAGTACAGTAGGGGGTCAGGCTTGATTTGGTTGACATTTCGATTGCCGTTCCGAATTCAATAAAGTCAAGCCTGACCCTCACCGACGCCGCTTTGATATTACAAACAGGCGCCTGCCCAACTGGTGGAATCCGACCTGGACGCGGCTCATCTCGAGTCCGGGTTTATCGATCAGATCCACATCTGGCTGCTTCAGTATCCGATCGTCCGCTCTTGTTTTGGATCGGCCGATCGAAAGCTGGCCGCCGACTTGTTCCGTCAAGGAGTCACTCTTGATCAGCTTGACCGGGCTCTATTGCTCGGCCTGGCCAGAAAGTATGTCTCTGCCCTGAACTCGCCGGGGGCAACCCCTATCTTCAGGCTCCGGTTAGGACGGGAGGCTCTGGAGGTTCTGACGAAGCGCCCGTGGTGAGCCGCAAATACCATCGTGTGCCTTGGCCAATCCTAGGTCGGATCAAGGCTGCCCCAGACGTATGCAAACGCCTTTGCTTTTTGTCGGTTTTCGCATATAACTGGGGGCATGGCTTCTCTGGAGAAACATATTGACGACTTGCTTTACCGGGGCAGGTCCTATTTCTCCAGCAACGAAGGCAGGAAAGCTCTCGGCCTGGGGTCAGAGGCGTTCTCTGCGGCCGCGACAAGGCTGATCAAAAAGCGCCGACTCGCAAGTCCTCGGCGAGGCTTCTACTTAATCCTAAGACCGGAGGACCGGGGGACCGGGGCGCCGGATCCCGTAGGTTGGATTGCTCCACTGATGGAGTACTTGGGGCTCAACTACCGAATCTCACTGCTGCGAGCGGCGGCATTCCACGGCTCGTCACATCAGGCAACCATGGTCCTCCAGGTGATCGTTCCACAACAGCTTCGCTCGATCGAGATCGGCAGGCACCGGATTCAATTCATCTATCAGACGCCCGCGGCGTTCTCCAGGACCAACCGATCCGATTGGCTTGCGCAAATCAAAAGCGAAGCCGGGTTCGCCACAGTTGCCGGCGTAGAGCTGACGCTTTTGGATTCCATCCGCTACTTCCGCAAAACGGCGGGAATAAATGGCGTCGCTCAAATCGTCAAGGATCTGGGTGGCAGAGCCGATCCCCGCAAGCTAGCTAGGGCCGCTGTTGAATATGAGAATTCCGCCGTTCGGAGACTAGGCTACCTTCTTGATCACTTCGGACACGAACGGCAAGCGAAAGCCTTAAGACCATTCGCGAGGAAGGCCAAATCCCTCAAGCCGCTGAACCCGTCGGCTAAGCCGCTAATCGAAGAGCTCGCGGACGAGGACGGGAAGAATTCAAAGTGGATGCTCGCGATCAATGAACCAGTGGAGATCGACTCTTGATTCCCATCGCCTTTATTCAAGAGTGGAGCGCCAAGGTGCCCTGGCCGAGTCTAAGGCAGGTGGAACAGGACCTCATCATCTGTCGTGCCCTCTGCGATCTTTTCAACGCGCCAGCATTGGCAGGGAAGCTTGCCTTTCGCGGCGGCACTGCGATGAACAAGCTGCTGTTTCAGCAACCCCTTCGATACTCGGAAGACATCGACCTTGTGCAAACAACGCCCGAACCGATCGGCGCTACCGTCGACGCGATCCGAGAAGCGCTTTCATGGCTAGGAACCTGCACTCGTGAGCAGGCCGAGCACTCAATGCACCTCGTATTCACGTTCGTTGCGGAGGCCGACCCACAAGTCAAACCCAAGGTGAAAGTCGAGATCAATACTCGCGAGCACATAGCCGTCCAGGATTACAAGATGTACGCCTTCGAAGTCGACAACAGTTGGTACAAGGCAAAAACTGAAATCGCGTCGTATGAGCCAGAGGAACTCTTCGGTACTAAACTGCGGGCACTGCTGCAGCGTCACAAAAATCGCGACCTATTTGATTTGAACGAGGGGCTGAAACAACTGTCGATGAATTCTGACAAACTAGTCGCCTGCTTCGAGCACTACCTAGCACTTGGAGGGACATCGATCAGCCGGGCAATGGCAGAGGAAAGGATGCTAAAGAAACTCACCAGGAGTCTCACCGAAGACATAGCGCCGTTGCTACCTACTGGCATAACCTTCACCGAGGATGAGGCGATCATTGCTTTCGGCAAGGTGTGGTTTGAACTCATTGGCAGGATCAAGGGTGAGCCTTGGAAGCTCACCGAGAAAGTCATCGAACAGCTTCGTCAGAAAAAATATCCGGACCTGCTTAAAGGAGAATCGATCTAGTCTTAGACCTTCTACAGCCTTCTACTTTTATTGTTGCGAGAGATGTGCGGTGTGACATAGAGGATCACCAAACAAGAGTATGCCATCATTCATTGACTTCCAAACATCAGAGGCGCGGTCCAAAGCTATCAACAACAGACGCTAATCGGCGCCGCCGCTCTGAAAGTCCTATCGGCAAGACTCTCGAATCCGCCGGCGATTCCGTTACCGGCGAATCGCGCCAACCGACCTCGATGCGTCACGCAGCGAAATCCTCAGATGGACGAAATGAGTGGGCGGCAAGAAGAACGAAGAAGCCGTGGCGGTTGTGAGGAAAGACGGTAAGGGGTCAGGCTTTGATTTGGTTGACATTTCGAACGCCGTTCCGAATTCAATAAAGTCAAGCCTGACCCTCACTGACGCTCAAACGCATGCTCACCGGAGTAATCCAAAAGCTGAGCACTGAAGGCTGTACGTTGATCGCTCTTTTTCGCAGACTGCGCGGCGGAATCGGTTGCCCGAAGGGCCACTTTTTTGCGGCGCAGTCTGCGAAAAAGCCTAGGCAGATTAGGCAGCAGGTTAGGCTATTTCGATTCGCCAGTCGTCTTGTCCGTGATAGAATGCGGCATTGAGGAAAACTCATGAACATCACAATTGAAGCGGTTTACGAAGCTGGTGTTTTCAAACCGCTCTCGCCTGTTGAAAACCTTAAAGAGCATGAAAAAGTTCGCCTTGTTGTAGAACCTGCGAGCTTGATTGACGCCCAAAGGCAGAAGCGAATCCAAATTGATCCGGCGGTTGCCCGTGAGATAGGCGACTCGCCGGAATGCGACTTGCTGGAAGGTTAGCGCCTTGCTCCGCG
>JAHFUG010000568.1 GCA_023265195.1 Blastocatellia bacterium
AATGGCCCAAACTCGAGACCTCGATGAATCGAGGTGTCAATGAGAACGCGGCGCTCAAGCCCGATAAGATTCAGGCGGGCAACCATAATCCCCGAATTCGGTTAAAGCACCCCGTTGACGGAAGCCAGCTTTGATTGAGTAAGTGATCGCCCGTATAATGCCCGGATGAGAACCGCCCTCGTTCATTCGCCAGAGTATCTCAAACACGACACGCGCAGACATCCCGAGAACGCGCGGCGGTTGGAGGCCGTCACGCTGGCGCTTGAAGCCGACGAATCACTTTGGAACGGCTTGCGCAAGCTGCCGCCGCGCAGCGCGGACGACGAGGACATCACCCGGTGTCATAGCGCGGAGATGATCGATCACATACATACTCTCTGCGAAAGAGGCGTTCCATTCGTCGACATAGACACGGCCATCTGTCCCGAGTCTTTGGAGGTGGCGCGCCTTGGAGCCGGGGCCGCGCTTACCGCCGTGGACGAGGTGGTAAGCGGGAGTTCGGCGAATGCGTTCGCGCTGGTTCGGCCGCCCGGACACCATGCCAGCGCCGGCCGGGCGATGGGTTTCTGTTTGCTTAACAACGCCGCGCTCGCCGCTCGATATGCTCAAGAGAGGCGTGGGCTGGAGCGCGTGCTGATAATCGATTGGGACGTTCACCACGGCAACGGGACTCAAGATATTTTCTACGACGATCCAACGGTCTTCTACTTTTCCACGCATCAGTATCCTTACTATCCCGGAACGGGATCGGCCGGCGAGAGGGGCGAGTCGAAAGGCGAGGGCTTCAACCTGAACATTCCTCTTTCGCAAGGCAGTTCGGCGAAGTCTCATCGGGAAGCCTTCAGCGAGGCTCTAAGACATATCGAATCCAAATTCTCACCCGATCTAATAGTCATCTCGGCGGGCTTTGATTCGCGCCGGGGAGATCCGTTAGGCGGTCTCATGCTGGAAGACCAAGATTTCGCCGAGATGACGAAAGAAGTGCTCGATCTAGCCGACAGACACGCCGGTGGACGAGTCATATCCGTGCTCGAAGGCGGGTATAACTTACAGACCCTCGGCGAGACGATCAGAACTCACATCGCCGCGCTCGCGTCCTGAGCGATTTTCTATGCCGACTATTCTCGCTCACGGAGCGGTCGCTTTCACCGCGCAACGACTGGGACTGCCTCGCGGGGGCGGCAAGGTTCTTCTCGCCGCGATAGCGCTGGCGATGCTTCCGGACATAGACGCTCTCTTGATCAATCGGATTCCCTATGGCGCATGGTTCGGTCATCGCGGATTCACGCATTCGCTTTTCTTCGCCTGCCTCGCGGCATTGCTCGTCTCGCTGCTCTTCGGCGCTCTCCGCTGGTCTTCCCGGGGTTCGCTTTTGATGTTGTGGTTTTTCCTGGCTTTGGTGACCGCATCACACGGTTTCTTCGACGCGATGACGGACGGAGGCTTGGGCGTTGCGTTCTTCTCGCCGTTTAGCAATAACCGCTATTTTTTTGCGTGGCGGCCGATCCCCGTAGCGCCCTTATCGCTTGAAGCACTGCTGACAAGGCGTGGGTTGATGCTGATCCGCTGGGAGATATTTCTTTTTGGGCCTTTCGCGGTTGGAGCGGCCATCGTCAGGAGTAAGTTCCGATATAGCTTCGCTCTCGCCGCTATTTGCTTTGCCGCCGGAGTGGTTGCGTGGATCGCAAGACTCGCGGGCGTCTGAGATTCAATGAGGGCGGCGAAAACATTCACGATGTTTTTAAGTGGAAATGTACGGGCGGCTCTCCGTGGCCGCCCCTCCTGAGGTATCGCGAGCTTCAATCTGAAATGCGGAAATCAAGGCGTAGCTCTCAACAGGCACGGACCAACTTCGCTGTTACTGGAAGAGGAGCGGCCAAGGAGGCCGCCCGCACGTTACTCCGGAACTTGGCGGGTCGATTCTCTCACAGGCGCTTAGGCAAGACTCTTTCGGATTCTTTCGATGATATCGCTAGTCGAGGACCCATCGATGTAGGGCAATGACAACACTCTTCCGCCCGCGGACTCAACCCCCTCGCGCCCGACGATTCTCTCTATCGGCCAGTCGCCGCCCTTTACCAGTACGTCCGGGATCAGAGCGGCGATCAACTCGCGAGGCGTCTCTTCATCAAAGACCGTAACGTAATCGACCGCCTGAAGCGCGGCCAACACCTCGGCTCGCTCGGATTGGTTGAGAATCGGCCGTCCCTCGCCTTTTAGAAGCCGCACCGTTCGATCGCTGTTGACGCCGACAATCAACGCGTCGCCCAATGCGCGGGCGGCGCTCAGATAACGCACGTGCCCGGGATGCAAGAGGTCAAAGCAGCCGTTGGTGAACACGACGGTCTTATCTTGCCGCCGCAGGCTCAGCCTTTCTTCGATCAGTTCAATTCTTTGGAGTAACTTGGTCATCTCAGGAGGACCGATTTATAACACAAGCCGGGAAATCTTACATCAGGCGCACGGAAGCGTTGCCGAATGCGAAGCTTCAAGACTGGGTGCAAGGATCTCGAGGCAAAACGAATGGACTCGTTAAATACAACGTTGAAACCTCACTCAACCAAGAGAGTTTTTTCGCGCTTACGGCAGCCTTGAGGAAACTTCTTCCCGTTTCCGATCTATGCGCCAACAGAAGGCAAATCCGCCGAGGAACCGTGGAGTTCACCGCGGAGACGCAGAGTGCGCAGAGAGGGACGCAGAGGGGTGGTTACTCTCCGCGGCTCTCTCAGCGATCTCTGCGCCTCCGCGGTGAAGCCGCCTCGGAAACCGGGAACTTATTTCTGGATGCTGCCTTAGCTCAATAGGCATTCCAACATTCATAACACGCTTGAACAACGCGCGCCGAATCTGATAGCTTGCGGTTTCCGCGAACAATTCAACAAACAAGGAACATCTTCATGTTGGAGTTTAATCCAGGTCTGATTCGATACGACTGGACTGAGGGCGAGATCGAGGCGATATACACGGCGCCGTTAACCGATCTGGTGTTTCTGGCTCAGTCGGTTCATCGAGCACATCACGAAAGCGGCAGCGTGCAGAGCTGCGCATTGCTGAGCATCAAGACCGGGGGTTGTCCCGAAGACTGCGCTTATTGCCCGCAATCGGCTCACTCCAACGCCGGGGTGGGACGCGACCCGCTTATGGAACTCGATGAAGTTCTCGAGGCCGCACGAAAAGCAAAGTCACACGGGGCCACGCGTTTTTGCATGGGCGCGGCCTGGCGAAGCGCTCCGCAAGGCGAGGAGTTCGATCGAGTGCTCGACATGGTTCGCGGAGTCGGTTCACTCGGAATGGAAGTATGCTGCACTCTGGGAATGCTGAGCGAAGACCAGGCGGTTGCTTTGGCCGGCGCCGGACTCACTGCTTACAATCACAACCTGGATACCTCACCCGAGTTCTACGGAAAAATAATCACGACCAGAACCTATCAAGAGCGGCTCGAGACTCTTTCATACGTCAGGCGGGCGGGCGTCACCGTTTGCTGCGGCGGCATAATAGGAATGGGCGAGACGCGGCAAGATCGCATCGGCCTTTTGCGGCAACTCGCGATTCAGAACCCCCATCCCGACAGCGTGCCGATCAATACTCTGGTTCGTGTCGCCGGAACTCCGTTAGCCGGTCAGGATTCCGTCGAGCCGCTGGAATTCGTGAGAATGATTGCAACGGCGAGAATACTCATGCCGGCGTCGATGGTGCGGCTCGCCGCGGGACGAATGTCACTATCGGACGAAGCTCAAGCGCTGTGTTTTCTCGCGGGCGCCAACTCGATCTTTCTCGGCGACAAGCTGCTCACCACGCCTAATCCCGATGCGGACGCCGATCACTCTTTACTGAGCAAACTCGGCATGACTCTGATGAGCGAGGCTCCGCCGCGACAGGATACGAGATCAACTGGAGAGGACTAGCCGAGGGCGGAGTTCGGAGTTCGGAGTTCGGAGTTCGGAGTTCGGAGTTGGGAGTTCGGAGTTCGGAGTTGGGAGTTCGGAGTTCGGAGTTCGGAGTTAGGAGTTCGGAGTTCGGAGTTCGGAGTTCGGA
>JAHFUG010000188.1:0-10129 GCA_023265195.1 Blastocatellia bacterium
TAAACGCCACGTCTCAGCCTGGTTGATCCAAACCGAATTCCGCGGGCGGCACTCGTGTTGAGCCGGATCAAGGAAGAGATGCGGCGTGCGGGTATCGTCGTCGCCGATCTCACCGGAAATGACCCGAACGTTGATTACGAGACGGCGATCGCCTGCCAGACGATGGAGCCCCACCGTGTCGTACTAATAGCGCGGATGGGCCAAAGAGTGAGATTCGATCTACAAACCTGGAGGTTCCTCTACTACCAAGACTCGGATAAACGAGTTCACAAATTCAAAGGCGAGTCTCGCGGAGTTCATACGCCAGGGACTCGAGGGGGGCCGGCGGCCCGACATTCGAGACGATCGAGGGTCGTGAGGAACGAACCAGACGACTCGTCGCTGATCTCAAACTAAGGCTCCACCGCAGCTCGGATGAGGAGATGAACGGACTCGTCATCCGGTTCGAGGGTGGACTCTCACCCCTGGCCATCGCGCATGGGGTCCCGACGGATACCGGAAGCTACTCGAGGGTGGGATTTGGGATTCTCCACACAGCCTCGGAGTTCTGGGGGTTTGATCGAGTCGCTATCACGCAGCAAGGGAAAGCTCCTTCCTTCTTTGGGCTCCCACGCAGAGTTACTGCAGGGTTCGGCGAAAGATGGACACTTCACCTTTTGTATCCGCCTAAGCCACAATTCCGTCTCTCTGTTCAACCCAGTTGCAATAGACTGGTCTCTCTGCAATGGTACTGGTCTATTTTGCGTCTATATCAGTAGGGAAGACCCAAATGAGAACGTTCCGCGTCACAACGAAAAGCGCGTACGCCGCGCTGGCCCTGGTGATTATTGCCGGGCTTGTCCCAATTCGAACCTATGGAATCGCCATCGCTCCGGCGCGAAGGCTTGCCTACGACACCGCGGAAGGATTCAGCCCCATTGGCAGGATTGAATCGCTGGGAAACGTGACCGTTAACGGCCGGGCGGTTCAAGGAACAGCGCCGCTTTGGAAGGATGATCTGCTCACCATCGCTCGAAACGCGAGCGCTCGCATCAATCTCGACAACGTTGCGGAAGTTCTGGTGAACAAAGGCGCCGTGGTCACCCTGACAACCCGGATGGTCCACGGTGATAAAGACGAAAACTCTCGGGTGTTGATTGTCTATCTCATGGACGGGGAATTGAGCGTGAAGCTACAACCGCTGACGAGCGCCTACGTCGAAGCCGGGACTTCCGCGTTTGGAGTTTCTTCCGGCTCGAGCTTAAGAATCGGCGTCCACGAGGACATCGCCAGAGTCGGCGAAGTAAGAGGAGGAATGGTGGAGCTACAGCGGCCTCAAAGACATCTGACCTCCACCGTTTTCCCGGCCAACGATCCTAAGCGGCCAAAAAAGATTCGGGTCAATCCGGGAACCCAGCTACCGGTGCGCGCCCAAGTCACCCAGCGCGGATTGCGCGCGGCCAGTCTCGATCGCAACGTGGTCTATGCCGGATTCGTCGCGGGTGACGCCGATCACCAGATTGGCTCCCCGAATGAGCCCGCCGTGGGAAGAGAGGTGACCTTTGAACTCGTGCCCTCGTCTCTAGGGAATATTACTCAGCAACCGGGAGGACGCACGAACTTGAGGGGTGAGATCGACGCGAACGTGTCTTTTGCAAGTAACGCAAAGGGATCAGGTAAGATCTTCGCTCGAATAACACACGACCCAAACAACGAGACGGCCACCGAACATGCTCTCTCTCTGGGATTCGGAGCTGTTCCGATATTCAAGAGATGGCAAACCCATGCGGCTATCGCGGCGGTCGCGGCGGTGCTGGTATGGCGCTTCAGGCCGAAGGATCCAACGCCGTTACATCAAGAGCCTCCGGTCATACCTTGATGCAGTCAAACAACCAAGGGAGCAGCAGCTCCCCGAAACGAACCGTGATACCTAATGATAACGAGGTGCGGAAATGAACCTAGTCGAATACGAGCTTGAAGACGGCGGAACAATTCTGGCCGAAGTAAGCGAGGACATAGCCTCCGGAGGCAAGCTGCGAGGCGAAGCGCCCGCCGTAGCAAAGAAGGCCCTGGACACGCTCGAGGCGTCATTGGAGAAACTCAAGCCGGCCGCCTCCGCGATCATTTCGAAGTTGCGAGACTTGAAAGACTCCCCTGAACAAGTGGCGGTGGAGTTCGGCATTAAGCTGAGCGCGGCGGCCGGGGTGATCCTCGCCTCGTCGGGAGCCGAGGCCAACTTCAAAGTCACTCTAAGCTGGAAGAAGGAAGAAAAACCAAAAGCATAGCCTCGGGGCGACGTCTCGCTGCTCTTATAGCAGGGCCGCGTCAAGAAATAAGTTCCAGCTTTCCGACGCGACTTCACCGCCGAGGCGCAGAGACCGCTGAGAGAGCCGCGGAGAGTCAGCGTGCTCTGCGCTGTCTCCGCGCACTCTGCGCCTCCCCGGTGAATTCCACGGTTCCTCGGCGGGATTTGCTTTCTGTTGACGAATAGACCGAAAACCGGAGGTAGTTTCGGTACAGCTCCTTAGCCGGCAGAACTAGATTGAATTGCGAAACAGGCATGGTCAAAACCTACGACAACTTTGTACTGCTCTTCTCACGCGATGGAAATGAGAACCGGGCCAAGGTGATTGAGTCGCCCGCCGGCGAAGGTAAAGTCTCCTTCAACGATCCTTTCACGCGGGATGAGTTCGACGTCCTCATCGCCAAGTTAGGAGATTATTCGCCAGGCGACCGCGCGGCAGAGGATGTCATCAAGGACATTGGCGCCCGCCTGTTCGACCAGGTCTTCAAAGATCAGGTGTACGGATTGCTGCGCGACAGCATCGCCAGAACCCAGACACGGAACAAGGGACTCCGCATACTGCTGCGTTTAACGGACGCACCCGGACTCGCCGACCTGCCCTGGGAGTACCTGTACGACAAGACTGACAATCGCTTTCTGGCGCTTTCTTACGACACGCCCATCGTGCGTTATCTCGACGTCGGCGCCCCCGTCGTGCCGCGGTCCAGACGCGGACCTTTAAGAGTGCTCGTGATGACATCGAGTCCGGAAGGCTACGAACAGCTTCAAGTTGATGACGAATGGACCCGGCTGAGCGAATCGTTGGCGGAAGCGCTCCGAGGAGAGGTGACGCTCAGCCGGGTTGAGGCCACGCGGAGCGAACTGTTAAAGAGCCTCGATGAAGAATTCCACGTACTCCATTTCATTGGGCACGGTGGCTTCGACGCCGGCGGCGGTTACCTCGTGTTGACCGGCGAAAACGGACGCGCGGACCGTCTCTACGGTGAAGACCTGGGCCGCTTGCTGCACGACAGCCGATCATCGCTGCGGCTGGTGGTGCTGAACGCTTGCGAAGGCGGGAGAGCGTCGGTCACCGATCCTTTCGCGGGCGCCGCGCAGAGCCTTCTACAGGCGGGGCTGCCGGCCGTAGTCGCAATGCAGTTCAAGATCGGAGACGAGGCCGCGATAACCTTCGCCACGCAGTTCTATAGCTCCATCGCGCGTTACCAGCAGGTCGACGCCGCTCTTACCGAAGCCCGTAAAGCGATCTTCGCTTGTGGAAATCACATCGAGTGGGCGACGCCTGTTCTGTATATGCGGTCTCGGGACGGCGCGGTGTTTCAGCCCGAGCCGGAGAAGACTTCCGAGGCGGCGCCGGAAGGTCTAATTTACTCGGCGATCGTTGAGGCGATCTTCGAAGGGCGCCTGATTCCTTTTCTTGGTCCGGATGCAAACCGCTGCGGCCGGGCTGACGATAGGCCGTGGGAGTTCAAGCCAGGAGGTGTTCCGCCGGATGACGATGATCTCGCCGCGTATCTCGCCGATAGTTTTGAGATGAAGACAGGGGACAGGCTGGCCAAGATATCGCAGACGATCGCAACGGTAACCGGTTCCAATCGCGGCGTCACGTCCAAGATTCGTTCGGTGTTGGCGGGGCCTTTCGAGATTACTCCACTTCACCATATGCTTGCGTCGATTCCCGCGCAGATTGCCAAGAGAGGAAACCCCGCGCAATACCCGCTCATCGTCACAAGCAATCATGACGATCTGCTCGAACGCGCGTTCCGGGAGGCCGGCCAGCCTTTTGACCTTATCTACTACGCCCTCGACGGCGATGGACAAGGCAGATTCTATTGCAGAAAACACGGATCGGCTGAGGAGCATGCATTAGCGGGCCGCGCTTCGGGCCGCGCTACAAAGAGAAATCCGCCCATCCTGCTGGATGAACGGACGGTAATTCTACGGCTCAACGGCGTGCTCCAGCGCGTGAACTCCAATCACAGTAGCTGTGTTATCACCGAGGATGACTTCATTGACTACATGGCCGGCTGCGACATCGGCCTCTTGTTGCCGGCCAGCGTGCTTGGAAGGCTGAAGGGACGAGATAATCACATACTGTTCCTTGGCTACGCGGCCGGAGATTGGAACTGGCGGGTCGCGCTTCGGCGCCTGTGGGGAGACGGCCCTCTACCCCCTTCTTGGATTGTCGCTCCGGATTCGCAAGAAGACGACGTTGAAGAGAGCTTTTGGACCAAACGAACCGTTACGCCCATCCGGGTAAGCTGGAATGCTTTTATTGACGAGATGCGGCGGCGCCTTCACGAATACTGCGGTAACGGAGGCGTCTAATTGAGTGAACCCGTTCATCAGATCAACCCCTACAAAGGCCTCGAGCCTTTTTCGGAGGAAGACGCGCAGTTCTTCTTTGGACGCGACGAGCTCCGGAAGCTGATCGCCGATAACCTCAGGTCATTTCGATTGACAATTGTCTACGGGCCCAGCGGCGTTGGAAAGAGTTCCGTCTTGCGGGCCGGAGTCATCCATCACCTCAAAAACCTCGCGGAATCGAATCGCAACAAGTACGGCAAGCCGCGTCTGGCCGTCGGCCGAATGGAGGACTGGCGCGGCGATCCGGTGCTGGCGCTAACGGAGTGCGCGCGGCGAGCCACTTTGCAGGCCCTTGGAGACCACGCGACGGATTCGATTCCAGCCGGCGCATCAGTGGCGGAAACTATACGGATTTGTTCGGAACTGGTTGGGGGCGATTTGCTGATCGTCTTGGACCAATTCGAACAGTTCTTCCTTCGCCGCGATACTGAAAATGAAGAGAAGTTCCTGGATGAGTTCGTTCACCTGGTCAATTCAAGGCGCTCGGGCGTCAATTTTCTCATCTCCATCCGTGAGGACGCCTATACGAAGCTGGACGCGCTCAAAGACGACATCTTCAATCTTTTTGACAACTCTATTCCGATAAGCTCCATCGACCGCGACGCCGCCCGCGACGCTATCATCAAACCGAAAGACCAATACAATCTTCTCACCGCGCCGGGAGGCCGGATCATTAGTATTGAACCCGCACTCGTCGAAGCCGTGCTGAACCACAGCGTGATCTCCGGCGAAGATGTTTCCGCGGACGGAGGCGGCAGCGCTAGCCCATCACGGCCGGCCGTCATCAAAACGCCGTTCCTTCAGATTGTAATGAAGCGGTTGTGGGAGAGCGGGATTGAACGCGGCGCGGCCACTCTGACCCTGAAAATGCTGGACGATCTCGGAGGCGTGGAGCACATAGTTCACGAGCGATTGCTCTCCGCGATCGACAATCTTTCGGACGAAGAAAAGAGCGTCGCGGCCAAAGTCTTCTATCACCTGGTTACGCCTTCGAACACGAAGGTGGCTTATTCGATCTCTGATCTTACCGCTTACACGAAATGTGACCGTGAGAGCCTCACCGGAGTACTCGAGAAGCTGGCGGCGAGCCGCATCCTGTGGGCGGCGCGTTCGGCAGGTCCGCGGCATGAGACGCAATATGAGATCTTCCACGACGTCCTCGCGGAGCCGATCAGCCGCTGGCGCATCAGGCGGGCGGCGGATCAGGAGAATGCTGAGAGGCTGGCGGAATCCGAACGCCGAGCGGAAGAACAACGGGAGTTGGCGGAAGAGCAGCGGCGGCGGGCGATGGTCAGACGCCGAGTCGCTATATCGATGTTCGCGCTTTTTGTCGTGGCCAGCATTGCGACCGTGATTGCGCTGTTTGCACTCAGGTCGGCCCGACAACTCTCCTCGGCCCTCAGCAAGGCAAAAGAACGTAACGAAGTTGTGGACCTCTATAACAACAAGTTCATTAGCGACACCTATGAGCTATTCGACGAGCCGAGCCTCCTTGTCATGGATGAGATGTTTCGTAAGCAACTTGAAGGATTCCGTAAGAAGTCCGATCACGCTCGAATTGGACTCGTGTGCAGACACTTGGCTGCGCTGAGATGGAGAATCGGCGGCATCTACAAGGATGGCGGGGACTACGCCAATGCTTCGAGTTCCTTCGAGCGCGGCGTGGCCGACGCCGCCGAAGGACTCGACGCGCTAAAGACCGTTCTAGGTGAAAACGATGTGTACTTTGCGAGCATGCTGAGCCAGCTTGCCGGCATCTACTACGAACAGGGGAATTTCGCGGCCGCGGAACCACGTCTCAGGCAATCGCTGGACATCGTGTCACGCCTCTTCGGACCCAACAGCGAAGATGTTTTCGTTTACGTCGATAATCTCGCAGCCTGCAATGAAAATCTTGGCCGCTATAGAGAAGCATTACAACTCTATGAACGGGCCCTCTCTATTCAAGAGAATTCATCGCCCCTGGATGCGATCAAGGTCGCGGATGGCAGACGAAAGCTTGGTGGAGTCTATCTCAAACTAGGTAGCTATGAAGGAGCCGAGACTCAGCTTAACAAGGCGTACGACCTCATCAAGTCGGCCATCGATCGGAAAGACGCGTCCCCTGAGACGATCTCCCTATTTCTCAACAGCCTCGCCAAGTTGCGCATCAAACAGGGCAAGCGCCAGGAAGCCGAGGAATTGCTAAAGCAACAACAGCAGATCGACACCGACAATCAACGGTCCGTTGAAGTGGCTTACGATAAAACAGATCTAGGTCTGTTGTATGTCGGACTCGAAAGATACGCCGAGGCTAAAACCCTGCTCACCGAAGCCCTGGCGAAATTGCGTAACGCATTGGGAGTCGATTCTCTTTACGGAACCAAGACGAGACGCGGGCTCGCGTTGGTCTACACAAGACAAAAGAATTACGCTGAGGCGGAAACACTATTAAAAGAGGCGCTCGCAATCCAGGAACAACTCGTCGGACCTGACCACCCATACGTAGCCGACACGCTAGACGCATACGCTGAGTTGATGCGAGCCACAAACCACGAGGCGACAGCCTCCGAAATGACGGCGCGAGCGAACCGGATTCGGGAGAAGGGAAAGGGGAATTGATGATTGGGGATTGGGGATTGGGGATTGGGGATTGGGGATTGGGGATTGATGATTGATGATTGATGATTGATGATTGATGAATGCACAGTCTATCTTCAATCTTCAATCTTCAATCTTCAATCTTCAATCCTCAATCCTCAATCCGCAATCCGCAATCCGCAATCCGCAATCCGCAATCCTCAATCCGCAATCATCAATCTTCAATCCTCAATCTTCTATCTTCTATCTTCTATCTTCAATCCGCAATCCGCAATCCGCAATCATCAATCATCAATTCCTATAGCCTCTTCTCGTCACTATACTGATTCCGCCTACACGTTTCTCTGCCGCATCCGTAGTCTTTAGCTTGATTCGTCGGAGCTTGCCATCTCGTTTCTGATTGGTCGAAACGTAGCCCAAGCTGTACCGGCTTCTAAGGCGGTCGATAAGATCGCCAAGCCGGGCGCTTGCGTCTTCCTTTCCAGTCTTCAGGAACAACCCGCCTGTCTCGTTGGCGAACATGCCAATGGGGTCATCGATTCGAACGCCCCTCTGTTTATACACGGCGGCTCTCAGGTCGAAATCACCAACTATCAAGCCGCATACAGTGGCGCCCGATTCATACAAACGCTCCAGCGCTTCAGTTCGTGTATGGCCCGCCGCGTTTGGGCTTTGGATGTTGTCGGTAACCGCGATGATAACTCGGCTCGCGCCCGGGGTTGAGGATTTCAGCAGATGCGCCGCGGATTGATAGACCGCTTCATCGATGAAGGTCGCCGCCCGCATTGACTGTGCGAGCCGTCCTAGCTCGCCGATCTTCCTGGCGGCGAGCTTGCGGTCGCGTGTGAACTCCTGAGTCAACTCGAACCATTCGCCAAAGAGGACTACGGCCACTTCATCTTCCGGCTTCAATCGCTCGAGCGCTTGCAGTCCTTTGTCGCGAATCTGATCGAGAACCATCTGGACGCTGCCGCTCACGTCGAGCATAAGGATGATCGACAAAGGCGCTTTGTCGAAACTGAAGTGGCTGATCTGTTGCTTCACGCCGTCTTCGGTCAATACCAAATCTTCCTTCGCCAACCCACTAACCGGCTGCCCGGTCTTCTTATTGAGAACCTGTGCGTCAAGGACGACCAGTTCCGTGCCGATCTTGATTGTTTGATCGGACTCCTGCTTTTGCATGTCCAAGCCGTGCCGAGTTGGAGCAAGAAGCAGAAGCGTGATCATAAGAGCGAATGTTCTGGGGGCGTCCATAACGTAGTCCCGGTTCAATCTCGTACAGGAACAAACCTCGGCGGCGGGAGTCTAATGATACCAGAGCGCAGGGCGACTGGCTTAAGGCCGCGCAATCCGGTTGCAGTTCAGTTTGAGCCGAGCGAAATGCCGAAGGGAGAAGCCCTCTGATTTCCGTTCACCGTATAGCGCTGATCCGCGCGGATCCGAGATCCAAAGGCAGAGTCGATCTCCAGTTATTCCCGAAACCAATCTCGCGGACCCATCAGAGACCAAACTGACCTACTGCCCGCAAGACGCCGGCCGCGGATGCGTTCTACCATCGCGATAGTTCTACCAGCGGCGCTCCAGTCCGAGACTCATATTGGAGGTTCCTTATGCGACGTTTAATAGGCGCTGTTCTCGGCGTTCTCCTCAGCGGAATTACTCAAGCCTGCTCTCCTTCTCACCCAACAGCGGAAGCAAAACCCGGCGGCGATCCGGGGCCGATCAAGGTCGCCCTCAACTCCACAAATTCTATTCGAGCCGACTGGCGAGTCGGCGACCCGATCAGTTATTCCGGGCTCACGATCTTTCCGGTGCTTTCGGACGCGACCGTCAGCGCCGATGGCTTCATCACGCTCGATGAGGGATTGAAGTCAGGCGAAGTCGTCGTGACTGAAATGAGCGCTCGTGAATCGACTCCAGGCCGCGTCATCCCGGGCGTCAGCCAGACCAACGTCCGCAGCCAGGCGCGAGTCAACACGCGAATGCAAGCCTCAACCGGAGCGCAGGTGAACCAACTTGCGCTCGTGAACAAATCAGGAAAGATGCTGATCTTGATTGCAGGCGAAATACTGACGGGCGGCAAACAGGATCGCATCTGCGCCCGCGACCGAATCGTTCCTCCAACGGATTCCGCGATACCGCTGGACGTCTTTTGCGTAGAGCATGGCCGATGGACCGGCGCCGGCTCATTCAGCGCTAACACACACCTCGCGGTTGACGGCGCAAACGGCGCGCCCAAGCCGAGCGCTGGAGGAGGCGGCGGCGGCGGAATGGCGAACATCAGCGTGCGAGAAAAAGCCGAAGCCAGGAAGAGCCAGGAAGAAGTATGGGGCAAGGTCGCCGACACGGTTAAGGTGAGCGAAGCGCCTCCGGCCAGTGGGACGTTGAACGGAGCCTACCAGGACGAGAAAGTCAGCAAGAAGATTCAGGATTACGAGAACAGGTTGAGTACAGGACTCGGCGGTAGGAACGTGATCGGAATCGTCGTGGCGCTCGGCGGCCGGGTGGTGTCGGCTGACGTATTCGCCGACTCGGCGCTGTTTCAGCAATATCGTCCCAAGCTGCTGCGGTCTTACGCTCTCGAGACAATGAGTCAAAACGGGGCTGCGAAGAACATGGTGGATTCGAAAGACGCGCGGTCCTTTCTGTCGGCGGTTGATGGCCAGGCGAACTTCGAAGGTGAAGAGAGGGTTTACAAACTGACCGAACATCAATCGGCGAGCGAAGCGAGCTTCGAGTTGGAAGCCACTTCGGAGAGGCCGTCATTGCTGGTTCATTTCAATCGCGTGCGAAAGGGGCTTTGATGTTTACCGTATTCGGCTGCCCTGGGAAAGGGACCGATGTGCGCGCACAACCCCAACGGGGCTGATTGAAGGTCACAACCCTTTCAGGGCTTCC
>JAHFUG010000188.1:10229-13109 GCA_023265195.1 Blastocatellia bacterium
TCACCATCACTTCAGTCCGCTCAGAAACTCACGCACGACCTCTTTCGCGTCGCGGTGTTCGCCATCGACCGCGTAGTTGAGCCGCCGCATCTCCGCATCGGTGAGCTTTCCAGCGACGCCGGCCATTGCGTCCGCAATCCGCGGATAACGCTCGATCACGGCCTTGCGAAAAACTGGAGCGGCTTCGTAAGGCGGAAAGTAACGCCGGTCGTCTTCCAGTTGATAGAGTCCCAGTTTGTCGATCAACCCATCCGTTGAGTTGCCGGCGATCAAGTCAACCTGTCCGCCCGTTAGCGCTCGGTAAGTCAGCGAGAGATCCATCTCAAGGGGCGGCTCCTTGAATCGAAGGCCGTATGCTCGAGCCAGGCCGGGATATCCATCTTGTCTCGACATGAAATCCTGCCCGAACCCAGCCCGCCATTTCGGCGTGAATCGCGACGCGTCCGAAATGGACTTTAGATTCAGCGTTCGTGAATCGCCGCCTCGCACCAGGATCGCGAACGTGTTGTTGAATCCGAGAGGCGCGAGCCAATCGAGGCCGAATCTCGACTCATACTCCTGTTTGACCCGCCGATAAACTTCGCGAGGATCGGTGACGGGCTGTTGCTTCAGAATGGCCGTGAACGCCGTCCCGGTGTACTCGACATAGCAATCAAGCGTACCCTCCAGCATCGCGCGGTGACAGAGATCGCCGCCAAGCTCGAACTTGCGTTCCACCTCTAGCCCCGCTCTTGATTCAAGCGTTTGAGCGATCATCTCACCCAGTATTATCTGTTCCGTGAAATCCTTCGATCCAACAACGATCCGTTTGGCTGATGGCTTTTGGAATTCCGCGCGAGCGATCCATGCTCCCGTTATCAAGACAATGATGGCGGCCGCTGTCCAACCGGCCGCCAGCGCTCTTTTCTTGCTCGCGCCCGGGGCCAGGCTCCTTTCGATGAGCCCGAACGCCCAATCGGCTGCAAGGGCCATCAGCGCGGCGGGGACAGCGCCGGCCAGGATGAGAGTGTTATCGCTTTGTCTCAGGCCTCGGAATATGTACATCCCAAGCCCGCCGGCTCCAACCGCCGCTGCTATCGTCGCCGTGCCGACTGAAATAACCGTCGCGACTCGCAAGCCGGCTATGATGACGTTCAGCGCGAGAGGAAGCTCAACCTGAACGAGCATCTGCCATCCGGTCATGCCCATTCCGCGCGCGGCCTCGCGCACATTCGGATCGACGCCGTTCACGCCGGTAAAAGTGTTTCTGATGATCGGCAGGAGCGAATAGAGAAAGAGCGCGATTATTGCCGGCGCGCGGCCTATACCGTACGAGCCAAGCAACGGAATCAAGAAGCCAAACAGCGCCAGACTCGGTATCGTTTGCAGCACGTTGGCCAGGGCGAGCACGCCTTTTGAAAGCGAAGGCCGCCGCGTCAACATTATGCCCACCGGAATGCCCACGATCGCCGCCGCGCCGGTCGCGATCGCGACAAGGAAGAGGTGCTCGAGAGTGAGGCTGAGCACTTCTCCCCGGTTCTTTATGATGAACTCAAGCAGCTTCATACATTCTCAGCGCAACACAAAGCCGGATTGTACTGGATTCGCTGGTTCGCGCATAGCCGGTGAGCCGGTCAAAGAAGCTCATTGCCGTTCGTGGGCTCCGCTGTTCGTAGGCTCCGCTTGCCGAGGCGCCGCGTCTCGATTAATCTATCGTACCGAATCGCGAAAGGAGCCACTAATGATGAAACCGGTGATCGTCTTTTTGCTCGCGTTGATGATCGCACAAAGCGCATGCAAGAGCGGCGGCAAGCCGGCTCAATCACAAGGTGAAGCATCGCCTTACGCCAAGGCGGAGGCGAAGAGAGCCGCGTTCTTCGACGCCGTGCAACGCGGAGACGCCGCTCAAATGGAGAGCCTCACGGCGCAGGGCTTTGACGTCAACACCGGGAACGAAGGGGGCGTGACTCCGCTTATAGTCGCGGCCGGAATGAATGTAGACGTGGTTAGGCTTTTAATAGGAAAAGGCGCCCGCGTAAACGCGAAGACCTCGGGCGGGTACACGGCGTTGATGTCGGCGGCGCTCAACGGTCAAAAGGAGATCGTCAAACTGCTGCTTGATAACGGAGCCGACCCCACCGCAAAGGATACTAGCAACCGGACCGCGATGAAGTACGCCCAGGAGAAGAATCATAAGGACATAGTCGACCTGCTCAAGCAATCTGGGGCTAAAGAGTAGCTGGCCGCTGCGAGAGAAGAATCAGTCGGGCGAGGAGTACGGAAGACGCACATACAGTAGCGAGGAGACTGGGCTTGATGCTTGGGTAAGGTCCGTCCGAAGTCCAAGAGGCATTTCGCGCCGTTGGCATTTGATATTGACCGAAAACACTGACAGCCGTAGTGTGATATGGGTGATGACGGGGTCTTGAGGATCTTCAAACACTCATGAGTTGGAAGTCGTGAGACGGCGTCTCGTCAAAGAGGCGTTAAGTGAGGCTCGAGCCGGATGATGGAAAGCTCTCAAGTCTGGTTCTCAGTGGGGCCGGGCCTAAGCAATCCCACCCGGCCACGTTAGACACCCCTCGCTCGCTCGACACGAAAACAAAGAGGGTAAAATGAATCGGTCGAATCATCCTGGCCGATAAGGAGAGAAGATGTCAGATCAATCGCGATTCAGGAAGAGATCCTCTTTCAACTCGTTAAGCTCCCTCCTGAACAGCAGCGTCAAGTATTGGACTTTGCTCGCACGCTACGAGAGACGTCTCCTATTGGGAAGCCAGGCAATGCTCTCTTGCGATTCGCGGGAGCGATAGACAAGGCGGACCTCCTGATTATGGCGAGATTGGCAAATTGCCTGCCCCGGAACAGGATGCTATTGCAAGCCGCCTCTTGACCGAACTC
>JAHFUG010000189.1 GCA_023265195.1 Blastocatellia bacterium
CTTGGGTAAGCGCGACAAGAGCGCTGTTATTACCAGTTTTCAATCAGTCGAAATCCAACAATTCATGGAAGGAGCCCCCCTATGCCTGCGACCAGTGACCCTGCCCAATCCATTGGTGGGAAAGTTATATCAATAAATGGAGCCTTTCGAAGTCTTATCTCGCGTGTTCAATCGCCTGCCTGTGATGTCCGCAAGCACGGCGTTTCCGTAATCAATCTTTCTCCACGGATCAGGCGCCATCGAGCCTTACCTCGAAGCGGTTGGTGTAGACGTCTGGTTTGCCTGGCGGTCGTTGTAAATCTGTTGATATGGCCGGGTCCGAATCTCATTATTGAGCAACTGCCGGTGTTCGCCTCGACAACCGTGGAATATGGTAGCGGCGTCGTTCACTCGATCGAGCAGTTCCTCGTCTGGCTGTTTTCTCGTTCGCCGAAGGGGCCGGTCCAGGAGACTCTCGCTGGCCGCATCGCTCGGGTCTCGAGCATTCGCGCATCCCCGCCAAAGTCGGTGGGCTACATTGGAGAGACCGTCACATTCACGGCTGTAGGCGTTGACGCCAGGAACGAAGTGGTTCACGGAGTCAAGTTCGATTGGGTGTCCTCGGATTCAAGGAAGGCTCAAGTAGACGAAGCGGGCCGCGCGACTTTCCTTCAAGGCGGCGCCGTGCGGATCGTTTGTCACGCCGGCTCAGCGCAAGCCGCGGCGCTCGTCGTCATACGTCCGACACGGCGGCCAAGGCAGAGCGACGATGAATGGCGGACTGATCAGAATAGTGTCCAGACTTCGTCCTTTGGCGCCGGGATGAGCGGGTCGTTCGCTTCGTTGCTCGATAAGATCGTTCCAACCGCATATGAGACTGTGTGAAAACTCCGAGAATCCCACCAACGCAGTTCGTGGATTGTTCAGACACAGCCTACAAAGGACGCACGCCGGACTCCCGTTTTCCTTTCCCTCTCTCCCTCGCGTCGCGAGGAGAAAATAAGACAACGAGGGGGCCGCGGGTAGCTTTGCTTGTAGGCTGTATATGAACGCTCCACCAACTGCGTTGGTGGGATTCGGGGAAAGTATCTGGCGCGCCTCGTCGTGTAGGCTGTATATGAACGATCCACCAACTGGGTTGGTGGGATTCGGGGAAAGTATCTGGCGCGCCTCGTCGTGTAGGCTGTATATGAACGATCCACCAACTGCGTTGGTGGGATTCGGGGAAGGGATCTGGCGCGCCTCGTCGTGTAGGCTGTATATGAACGATCCCCCAACTATATGCTCAGGGGGCATCGGGCAATGACATCGGAGACTCGGCGGCGGTTGGCGTTTACGGCACACCGCGGTATGCGGATATCGAGCAGACTCGGCTCGGGGCCGTGCTTCCTGGACAGAATTTCAACATTCCTTTTTCTATAGTTAGTCTTGGAGGCCGCGGGCTTTCAGCGAATCTGACGCTCTACTACAACAGCAACGTCTGGGGCGCACGTTACGACGCAAACCAGGGCGCAAACGTCTTTACATTCGATCCGATTCAGAGTTGGCCGAGCCCGGGATTCTCGCTTGGCTTCGGGCGAATAGCCTATTACGACTGGCAGTACGACCCGACATATGGAGGTGTCTTTACACTAATGTGGGTTGAGCCCAATGGCGCCCGCCACCTCCTCGGCCAGGGACCGCAGAACACTTCGGCAACTTATCAAACCACTGATGGCTCGCATATGACATACGTAGGCAGCGTTCTAAGTGGCGGGATTCTCTACTATCAAGATGGTTCGAAGGTGACTATTGGCCTTGTTAACAACCGCCTTCTTACAACTCAGATAACTGACTCGAATGGAAACTACATTCAGATAGCATACAAGTCGAGTTCTCAGGGCTTCGCGCCTCAAGCTATAGATTATGTGACAGACACGCTTGGCCGCGTGATTCAGTTTAACTATTCCTCGGATCTGGGCAATCGCCTGATCGGGATAAGCCCGCCGACTGGATACGCCACGTCGTTCTCGTATCAGACGGTGACGATGAACACGAACTTCGCCAATCCGATCGAGAATGTCGGATCTTCTTTTCTTGGTATCAGCGGCATAACGGCGCCGAACCGGCCACCATACCAATTGAGCTACTCTGGCTATGGCATGGTCTACGGCCTCTCATGGTCGAGCAGCGGGATAAGCGGCGGCGTCTCGTATAACTATCCTCTAGCATAACTACGAAGGGGAAGGCGATACCGGAACGGCGTATGCGATCAACAGGCAGTACGCCCCTGCCGTAGGTCGCTTTCTTTCAGCGGATCCATATCGGGCGAGCGCTTCTATAGTGGATCCACAGAGTTGGAATCGATACACGTACGCTCGCAACGAACCAGTTAACCTCACGGATCCACTTGGACTGGAGATAGGCGTGGTTGTCAATCTGGGCCCTAACTGCGTTGCGGTAAGGCAGGTCTTCGAATACTACAGTTACTGGGTGTTGTTCGGCAGCGGGTGCTATGATGGTGGAGGTAATTCGAACGATCGGGGTACGCCTCGCCGCGGCGGAGAGGCGCGGCCTTGCCGCAACGTGAATGGCTTTGTCTCGGGAATTCCTGAAAATGGCAGCGACAGGGTTTATTCGCCGGGTGAGCTCAATGATGCTGTGATAACCGTGTTTGGCGAAATGAACGCACACTTCAACAGCAACTCGCGGGCGGAAGCTGAGGCTATTGCCTCGGTCATACTTAATCGGTCCACCGCGATCGCGAACGGAACAGCGCCACCAAAGAACTTGTGGGGAGCCTCTTCTTCACTGACGGATGTCGTCAAAGCAGACAACCAGTTTGCTGGATTGCGCGCCGGAAAAAACGCACTCAGGGAAGGGGTTGACCTGGATGAAGGAGGGCGAAACTGTAGCCGGCTGCAAACCGCGGGTGGGGCGATTGCCTGGCTGGCGGCGAATCCTGGCGCTCGCGGGCCCTACCTATACATGTGCAATAAGAACAGCGTGACCAAGCACCACCCCGATGATGTCGAGATTAACAACAACACATTTTCGAGCAAGGACCTCGGTTGTCGATAATGAATGCGTCACAATGCATACAATCTTGGCAAAAGCCGAGAGCGTTTCGCTTCTGAGAGAACCTGAAACCATGAAAAGATTACACCTAACTTCAACGCTAGCCGCAGGGTTGGCGTTTATTATGATGTCGGGGCGCCAGGGATGGTCCTCTCGCGCCCAACACGAACAGGTGAAACCCGGGCCTGTTAACCAGTGGACAATCTTCTCCCCTCCCGAGGGCAGGCCTTTCCGAGACTTCCAGTTTCTAAATGAAACTCAGGGTTGGGCGGTTAGCGACCACCAGATATGGAAGACGGTGGATGGTGGCCGAAGCTGGACGGACGCTAGAGCCGCACCCAAGGTCAAGTTACTGCGGAACTACGAGCCGCAGGAAACGATGGAAGGCGTATCCCTTGTTAGTCCGATCGGAGCCTGGGTAGTAGAAGGATCTTATCTGGTTCACACCACCGATGGCGGCGCGTCCTGGGAAAAGCAAGAGTTCGAGCATGTAATTGTCAGATCCTGCCGGTTCGCCGATCACAATTCCGGTTGGTTCGTCGGACAGAAAATGCGGTTGCCTCAGACAAAAGAGGAAGTGGAGACTTGGTATCCAGTGGTCTATGGAACCAAGGACGGAGGAAAGAGTTGGCGGCGCTTATTTACCGGTCCGGAGAACCCTTATCCTCTGTGGGATGTCTGGCCGGTCTCATCAACGGAGGTTTGGGCGGTCGGCGTTTCCATTCTTCACACGACCGATGCTGGGAAAACCTGGGCGGAAGTGCATGTGGACAGCAGACCCGAGGTCAGCGGCATGCCTTCGAGTGTCCACTTCCTGGATTCGAATTACGGATGGATTACAACGAATCAGGCCGAAGGCGGCTATTGGTTCACAAGCGATGGCGGCAAAACCTGGGACGTGCGAGGGGAGGCAACACCGGACGGCTGGGCATTTGGAGAGGTTGTTTATTCCAGCCCGAGCGATGTCTGGGCGGTCTCAGGCGGGGTTTTCCATTCGGACGACGGAGGTAAGACGTGGGCGAAAGTATTGAACGGAGATTATTCGAGAATCCAATACCTGAAGGACCAACGAGTGCTTTTTGCAACGGGTCACGAGCTTGCCCGGTATAAACTGCCTTAACCAATTGAACTCAGGACAATCAGACTCGGTGACCGCGTACGTCAATTATTCTGAGATTGCGATTTCGATGGGAGCGCTTAGCTGCAAGCGTGAGCCTCCACCGGGCAAGCCGGTGGCATGAGAACCCGGTGAGAAATTCTGGCTAGGTCGACAACAATCCATCTCTCAAGCAGGCTCAGCGATGGTTTCAACGAAAACCCATCCAGGTCGTTTAGAATCGTTCGCGCCATCGAGGGGTTGAGCTTGGTTGTGAGCGTGCCGGAATGCGCCCTAAGCTCGATAAGGGAACTTGCATCCGTGAGGGCATGCGCGCCGGACTTTAGGTCATGAAATGGAACGAAGGATGGCGTCATCGCTGTTCCTCCCGGTGCGCAAAAACGTTGGGGTGACCTACCGCGTGTGAAGCCTTGAGTTCATGTCATAGCTTATTTTCCGCGGTCCGGTCGAGAGGAGGAAAGCCGCTGATTGCGCTGACTACCTAACGCTGATGTGCGCGGATCAGCGTTACGTAGTCAGCGCAAATCAGCGGCTTTCCCGTATAGCAACTTGTGCCGCGCGCCACTAGTCTCTTTTAAGCAACTGCATCCCACTGACCGCTGACTTCCTACCTCTGACCGCTGATAGCTGATAGCTGATAGCTGACCGCTTCCCCTCAATTGATCGCGAAATCGAATTGCTCGCGATGAACCGCCGGATCGGCTTCGATCGTTACCGAGCAGTTGAAATACGCCTCGATCTCGTCAAGCACCTCTCGCTCCCTGGCGCGAAATGCGTCGGCCACCTCGGGCGAAACGCGGAGGGTCACATCGCCCGTTCCTCGCAACTGGCGGCTCATGGCCTTAGCCTGTTCGAGAATCTCGAAGCACATCGTCTGCGGCGACTTCACCATCCCCGCCCCCTGGCAGTAAGGGCATGGCGTGCAGAGCGTTCGTTCAAGCGATTGCTTGACTCGCTTTCGCGTTATGGCGACCAGACCAAAATCATTTATGGAAAGAATCTTCGAAGGCGCCCTGTCCGCGTGCAGTTCCTGCTGCAAAGCCATCATCACGCGTTGCCGGTTCTTTCGCTCCTCCATGTCGATGAAGTCGATAACGATGATCCCGCCAAGATCGCGAAGGCGGACTTGCCGGACTATTTCCTTGACCGCATCGAGATTCGTTCGGGTTATCGTATCTTCCAACCGATCAGACTTGCCTACGAACTTCCCGGTGTTGACGTCGATCGCCACCAGCGCCTCGGTCTGATTTATTACTATGTGGCCCCCGGACTTCAGCCACACGCGCGGCTTGACCGCCTTGTCTATCTCGGACTGAACCGCGTACTTTTCGAGAATCGGCTGGTCGCCGGTGTAGAGTTTGACTCGCCTGACCAGCTTGGGATTGATTCGATTGACGAACTCGACCAGCCGGGCGTACTCGATCTCGTTGTCGACTCGAATGGCGCTGAAGTCATCCGACAAATGATCGCGAAGAATCCGCTGCACAAGATCGAGATCCCGGTGAGTCAACGACGGGGCTTTGACCTGATCGGCCTTTTTCTTTATGTCGGCCCAGGTCCTGAGCAGATACCGCATGTCATCGATCAACTCTTCTTCGGTGTGTCCTTCGCACGCCGTTCGCGCGATGAATCCGCCCCCGGCGCCCTCGCGTTCGCGTTGAGTCGTGACGATTCGCTTCAGGCGTATCCTCTCGACTTCCGAGGCTATCTTGCGGGAAACGCCGACGTGATTGACGGTCGGCATATAAACCATGTACCGGCCCGGCAAAGCTATGTGAGAGGTGATTCGCGCCCCCTTCTTCGCGATTGGCTCCTTGGCTATCTGGACCAGGATCTCCTGGCCCTCTCGAAGAAGGTCGCTTATGGTAGCCACTCCACGCTCGGGCCGCCGAGTGGCGCGAGGAGGGCCCGTGTATTCATTTCGCCGGGGAGGAGGCGGAAGCCTGCGTGACCCCGGTCTCCTGTTGGGCGGCGCATCAGCGGGAGCGGACGCCGGACCAGTCACTGGCGCGGAAGCGCCGGCTGGGGCTGCGTCCACGTCCGGCTCGGGCCCCGCGGAATAAACTTCTTCATCACCAACGCTTTCGGCGTCAGCGGGGCCGCCTTCCGCTTGAGGCTTCTCTTCATCCCCTTCTGGGGGCGTCTCTCGCCGGCGGCGGCGGCCTCGTCCACCCCGCCTGGCGGCAAACTCCGCCCGCGGACTCTTAGTCCTGACCGACGCTTCGCCGTCTTGCTGCTCGAGTTCCTCGCTGCTCGCCGTTTCATCGCCTATTCCTCCGGCGCCGGCGTCGATGATCTGATCAGAGTCGGCGCTCTTTGGCCCGCCGCCGCTCTTCTCCTCGGTGGAGCGCTGGTAGAATCGCTTCTGAATGAAATCAGAAATGTGGCGGAACGGCGATCCGGAGTTCGCTTCGCCTGTCAGTTCGGCTCCGCCGCCCGTTTCAGCTTCGGCGTTTTCCTGGCGCGAGAGACGGACCTCCGAGTGAGTATCTTCAGCCGCGCCTGACCTCTCCGCGGGTTCAGCGCCACCGGCGCCAAGCTCTCCGCCGCCGGCTATCTCTTCGTCCGCATCGGACACACGATGGAAGCTGGTGTCGGATTTGAACCTCGACCGCAGGCTGCCCACTCGGGTTTCCGGCTCGGGCTCAGGCGGAACGGAGGCGACTTCGAATTCAGACGCCTGGGTCCGCTCGTATATTCGCTCCTGTACAAGCGCGTCCTTCAACATCTCACCCGCATCTTGCGAGTTCTCATCGTCCATTACGCGCTCGAACCGCGAGTCGTATTCCGGCGCGGCTTCCACGGGCGGCAGGCCGGGCGCCGCTTGCGGCGGTTCAATCTCGGGCTCCTCTCGGAATCCCGCGCGTCTTCGCGATCCGCGCCTCACCGGAGTGGACCGAGGACGGCTCGGCTTTCGAGGCTGCCGTCCCTTTGTTACAGCGGCGTCGGTTACTTCAGCCGCGTCTTCGGATTCGACAAGCTCACTGGCCAGCAGCTCCCGCTCGGGATACGCAGGCTCGATCAAGTTCATGCCTTCAAAACTCTCTCCGATGAACTCGGTCGCCGCCTCGGCGGGCGGCGGCGGCTCATAGTCGCTGCCCAGCGCGAGCTCCGCTTCTATCTCATCCTCTCCGGCCGGCGGCGGAATCAAGCTCTCGTCGGTGATCTCGGCAAGTTGTTCGACTGCGTCTTCGATTGGAATCATCCGCCTGTCATCGGCGGCCGGCGAGAGTGGTTCGCCCAAGGACGAATCGGGACGGCCGTAGGGAGGACGCGCGGCCGGTCTGGCGGGAAAGCCCCGGTCAAACCCTGGAGCGCGGCCCTTTGCCTTGCGGGCGTCTTCGGGCGTCTCCTTGATCTCGACGGCGTCCTCTTCTTCCATGAGCTCCGCGAAATCGGAGACGTAGAGGAAGGCGTCGCGTTCGAGGCCGATGTCGACAAACGCGGACTGCATTCCCGGAAGCACCTTCATCACGCGGCCTTTGTAGAGATTCCCGACAACACCCTGATTATCGTCGCTGCGCTCGACATAAAACTCCGTCACCAATCCGTCTTCGAGGATCGCGACTTTCTTTTCGTGCACGTTTGCACTGATTATCAACTCTTTGGTCATTTGTTCTCCTGTTTTTTTCCGTGTGCTCGCGAGACGGGATTGAAGATCGCGATGACCTGAAGGGCTGGCGCCGGTCTCGAGGGGTAGTGGTTCGAGCCGAGGATGCGAGTGGTTGTGTCCGCGCAAATGAGCCAGACTTTTCCGCTGGCGCGAACGCGTCAGATTAACAGGGAACGGCCCGCCGCCCGCTTAACGATAAGTTCCGTCAGCGGCGTAAGCTCACATAGTCCCGAAATTCTCGAGGCTGGCGTTTCCCCTTCGACGCGCTCAATCATACGAGTACACTCTCCGCGTTTGCTGTTTAACAGCATCCAGTCTTTGCCCGTGCTTTCTGTTAGCACACATTTCAAGAATCTTTTGATATCGCGGCTATCCGCGTTTCAACTCCTGCCTTCCAGCCGCGTTGACTCAATGGTCCGCGGCCATCAAATCCGTCGAGGGCCTTGCAATAACCGCCCCAACATCCTAACCCTGCATTACTCCTTCAACTTCATGAAAATCTGCGGCCGCCGCCACTACTGGGGCAATCCCATGAGCCGCGGCGCCGCCGTCTTCGTCAGAGAAGAGGCGGACGCGGCGCACTCGGGAAGAAAGACCAATCATCTCATCGTTGCTCAAACCATAGATCGCGCCGGCGACCTCGGTTGGCTTAACCCCGCCATTCGGCGAAATAACCGTGACAATCGTCAGCCGGTTGTTTTGTTCATCCGCAACCACGCTGACTGAATAACGCCTGACATCGACCCGCTGTGACTTGTTCTTATGAGAACGTACGATAACGAAGGAGTCCCTCTCCATGAATGTTTTAATGACCCCTGAATGAAACGGCCGCGAGTCTCCCAGCGCGAGCCGCCCGGCGCCCGCGGCAATCTCTTCCGCGTCAAGCGGGATAACGTATTGGGCCCTATTGACGCTCTTAATCAGCGAAGGCGATCCGGGCGGAAGCGCCGCAAGTGAATTGAACCGAAGCCCGGAGGGAAGCACACTATTCATCCGATCGAGAAAGTCTCTCTCGTCCAACAGGTCCGGCGACTCGAAGTCGATGATTTCGTTTTCTCCAACCAAACCGACGCCAAGCGCCGGCCCATACTGAATCAGGGGCATTGGATGAAATCCCTGACTATATCCAAGCCGCACTTGGGCCCTGCGAAACGCTCTAGGCAACGCGCGCGTGAGATCGAGATGCGACAGGTATTTGACCTCATCCAGCTTGGCGAACCCCGCCCGGTATTTCCGCGATTGCTCGACCTTCAGAACATCGGCGCTCTTCGAGCCGGTTCTATCTCCAAAACCTTGAGCCTTGCCGATTTGAACCAGTGGGGTTGATTCGGGACGAAGCGAGGCGGTTCGATCCGAGTACGTCCTGACTTCCACATGCATCGCGTGCGCTTTTTCGAGGTGCGCTCTCGAAACGGTGAGATCGCACTCCAGGCCGCAGTTGTAGCATAGCAACGGCTGTGACGCGACCCGTTCGAATTCCTCGTGCGATGGGGCGATCGCGGTGGGGCGGCCGTCAACTATTTTTACCGGCAACTCACAGGGCGGCGATATTTTCGCTTTTATGCCCTTCACATATTCGCGCGCGTTGAAGTCCCGCTTCACCAGCGTGTCGATGTGATCCCACGGAAGTTGGACGAGCTTGCTTCCGGGTGCGGCCGATTCCCTCACCGGAAACTCCTGGAGATAGGGTTCGACCGCGACGCCTTCGATGCGAAACGCTTCCATCCACTTCTGAAAATCGAAGTGTTCGGTCCAGCCGTCGAATCTACAGCCCAATCGCCAGGCTCGCTCGATTACTCGGCAAAGGTTGCGGTCGCCTCTGGAGATCACGCCTTCAAGCAAGGATGTGTCCGCATGGTGAACCTTGACGTCGAGGCGGTAGCGGCGGCCCAGATCCTTCAGCAATCGCTGTTTCACTTTTATTGAGTCTATGTCCTCTTGCTTGCACCATTGAAAAGGGGTGTGCGGCTTCGGCACGAAGTACGAAGCCGAGCAAGTGACTTTTACCGATTTGTTGAACTTGCTTCTGCCCAACTCCCGCACCTTTCTTCCAAGCTCCGCGATTCCGCGGACGTCTTCGTCGGTCTCGGTTGGAAGGCCGATCATGAAATACATCTTCATGGCCGACCAGCCTTCGGAAAAGGCGACCGAGCACGACTGCATTACGTCGGCTTCGGTGATGTTCTTGTTGATCACATCGCGCATTCGCTGCGTACCCGCTTCAGGCGCGATCGTGAACCCCGTCTTGCGAACGCGTGCGATTTCCCGCGCGAGAGATTCCGTTACGCCCGACGCCCTCAGGGACGACACTGAGAAGCTGACCTTGCGGCGCTGAAGCTCCTCGCCGAGATGTTTGACCAACGGCTCCAGGCAAGTGTAATCGGCGGTCGACAGCGAGGTCAGGCTGGTCTCGTCGTACCCACCCTTCTCGATTCCATCAAGAATGGTGTCGACTATTTGCTTGGGATCGCGTTCCCGGACGGGACGGTAGATTGTTCCCGCCTGACAGAAGCGGCACCCATCGACGCATCCGCGGGCGATCTCGATTGAAACCCTGTCGTGTACGGTTTCAATGGCGGGAACGGGCGAGTTCGAAGGAAACGGATAGCGGTTTATGTCAACCACTCGGCGGCGAACCGGGAACGGAACGCTCGGATCCGTCGGCTCATCAACTACGAGCAGACCATGGTGGGGACTAGGAGACGCACTGTACAGCGCCGGAACGTACATTCCTTCGATCTTCGCGATCTCTTTCAGCATTTCGCCGCGCGAGTAAGAACCCATGCGCTTGAGATCGATGTAGGCGGATACAAGTTCCGGAAACGCTTCCTCGCCGTCGCCGACGACCACCACGTCGATGAAATCCGCTATCGGCTCCGATGAATAAACGGTCGGGCCTCCGGCTATCACCAGTGGATGGTTCAACGTCCTCTCGGAGGAGCGAATCGGAATTCCGCCCAGATCCAGCATTGTAAGAAGATTCGTATAGGTCAACTCGTATTGGAGCGAAAAGCCCACGACGTCGAAATCGGCTAACGGCGTGAATGACTCAAGTGAAAGCAATGGAATGCCGCGTTCGCGGAGCCGGGCCTCCATGTCCGGCCAAGGCGCATAAACCCTTTCAGCGGACCAGCCTTCGTGTTTGTTCAGCAGATTGTAGAGAATTTTGAGGCCCAGGTGGCTCATCCCGATCTCATAGACATCGGGAAAGCAGAGGGCTATGCGGGCATCGGCGTCTTCCTTTAGAACCGCATTCCACTCGCCGCCAACATAACGCGCGGGTTTCTCGACAGAGGGCAGAATCGCATCCAGAGCCGCTCTGTAGTCAACGTGTGTCATCTTCTAATTAACGAACCTCCGCAAGCGCACGCTGAGAGCGAGCCCTATGCAGGCGAACACCGAGATTATAGATGTGCCGCCCAAACTCATCAACGGTAATGGGATTCCCCATGATCTGTCAATGTCCTTGAAACAAAACCAGGATAGGATCACAAGCGGTATCTAGACGGGTTCCCGTGTCTAAGGAACCTCATTCTGGCCGACGTCGTTTTTGCTGACAGGCCGCGAAACTTGGACGAGCTTGCGTTTTGCGCAACCGCGGCCATTCGCCAAAGCAGCAAGCCTGCGCCGAAACACTTATAATTTGTCTGCTTTATCTAAATTATCTTGAGACTGTCGACGAAGGTCTCTTTTGGTTTGCCTTCAGATACTGATTGCACAGGGAAGCTTGAGCCAGCAAAAAGACTTCTTTATCCTTCAGCATTTGAATTGTCTGCTGTGCTCTTTCAAAGTCAGTCTTTGCCAACGCTCCCAAGCTCTTCCTGAAGTCATGAAACTCGGGATACCAATAGTATCTGTTGGGCAAGGGATTAACGGGCGGACTAAGGTCGGCCTTGTTCAATACGATCACAAGCATGCCCAGCATGCCAAACCCTTTCTCCGGGTCGTCGCTTGCAAAATGATCCAGATAAGTCAGAATGCCCCACACCTTATCGCTATTATCGTCATAGCCGTGAAACCAGTCAGACAACTCCTCTAGAAGCGCGGCCGCCTGTTCTCGTTTGCCAAGCGATACTAAACTGCCGCGGATGCGGTCGAACATGCTCACGCGGGTACTCGGCCACTTGATTTTTCGAGCCAAATCGAGAGCTTTATCAGGCCCTTCCTGATTCAACGCTTTCCTACTAGCCTTGTCCAAAATGAACGAACTATCAATTTCTCTTTGTTCCGTGCTCTCAATTCTCTCGGCCAGAGCAACCGCCTGATCAAAGTCTTCCAGTCGCATGGCAGTAAAGGCCGCCACGGAAAAAAGACCGTCTCTACGTGTCCCGGTAGCGGACTCAGCCTCACTAATCCGTTTCTTCAATATCTCGCGGGGCGATAAAGCCTCTCCCCTGGAGCTCTTGTTTGATTCGGGCCGCAGTGCCGAAAGCTGGTTGAGGCGGGTGTTAACCATCCAGGTTTTATCCGGAACGAGATCAGTGAACAATTGGTTCAGGCTACGCCAGAGGTAGATTTCGTTCATTATAAGTTCAGGAGATGAGTTGGCGTTTGGCTGGGGAGATTCAAGCTGCACAGTGAGCATCGCGGTTGCGTATTCAATGAACGCTTTCGCGTCTCTTGCTCGCAGAGGGTCCGCCAAAAAACTGCCGCCGTTAAGCCGATCCATTTCCGTGGGAAGCACATAAGGCGTCAGCCTCTGGAAGTCCCACAAGTCGCCACGCGCGCGAACCATCGAGAGCGCCTTGTTGAAAATCGCGCTGGCTTCGGTGGGAGCATATTGTCTGAGGGTTATCAGCGAAACCGCGAGCCTGGGATTTATACCACTTCTCAGACTGTCTCTGATAATGCGAGAAGCGGCTTCAGGACTTGCGGCAGATAGGTCCATAGCTGCTTCCAATAGCTCCGATGTCCCTCGTTGTTCTCCATCCTTGCCGTCTTTCTCCTTGTCATTTCGTTCCGCGGAGAGCAGCGATTCCGCTAGGCCGGGATCGTGCGAACTGATTACCGCCGTGAGTTCCTTCCTCAGCCATGCTTTGACTTCCTCAAGCTTTCTTTTCTTATATGTGGGGGGCTTCCCATCATCCTGCCGCGGAACGCCGGTTGACGGGATGCTCTTGAAGTCCTCACTCAGAATCTCCCTCGCTTGCGATTCTTGGTAGTCCCAAATTCCATCGGCGGCTATACATCGGATCTTGATTCTCATTACGGGGTTTTGGACTCCCTTAGCCTGTGAAATTGTACCTTCTATCGCCTGCTTAACCTGGACTACAAGCATCCTTTTCGTTTCGTCCAGGCTCTTGGGATCGGCTGTCTTCACT
>JAHFUG010000190.1:0-3241 GCA_023265195.1 Blastocatellia bacterium
TTTCTGTTTTTCCTTTCGTGAGAAGTGAGTGGGCCCTTTAGCCCGAACGAATGGTTTCGTAGCGCCGGGTTCAGTTGGAATCCAATCTCGAACTCGCATGCTCGGAGAGATTCCGTTGAATGCGGGACTACGAACATCGACGACGGCTTACAATTCGCTCATCTCTCGGAGCGCGTCCTTATTCAGTATGGTTATCTTCCGCCGCCGGGTGTCGATGACGCCGTGATCGCGCATTCTCTGGAACGCCAAGGTTACGACCTCGCGGTGGAGTCCAATCATTTCGCCCATCGCTTTTTGGGTATGGAGTTTGATCTCGCCGCCGCCGCCGGCCAGCTTGAGCATCAGCGCGGCCAGCCGCGATTCGGCCGGCTGGAACTCGACTCGATAGAGATCGGTTTCGCGTTCCGTCAGTCTGCGGCCGATGATCTTGAGCAGCCAGAGTGGATCGGACGCGGCCCATTGCGCGGCCTGTTCGGCGCTCATGATCGCGAGCGTGACTCCCCGAGTTCCGGCAATCGCCTCAGTCACCGACATGGTTTGTCCCATCGACGGCATCTCTCCAAAGACGGCTCCGCCACGCAGTTCCTTGACCGGATACTCATCCCGCGCGCGTCTGAGTTGAATCGAACCTCGTTCGATCACGCACAAGAGACCGTCGCACGGAATGACCTCGTTGGGAACGAAGGATCGTCGAGGCAGTGAGTCAAATATGTGGCGATGGTCGAACGGCTCTACTTCGAGGTAGCCGACTTGTCTGGCGAGCAACAAAGCATGGAGCCTTTTCTTTCTCTCCGCTTCGCTTTGCCTTCTTTGAGACCTGGCTGTTCTGGAGGTCCGGAGGAGCGGCGATTCGGCCCGCGGTTCGATCACCCCGACTTGGGAGTGGTTATCACCGGGGGCGGTTTGAGGGTTGTATAGTGCATTTTCGTCAATTATCATACGCACCTCTTCTGAGCACGGCGGCGTGGTTTTGGCCAGACTTAACCGTTCACGCCGACGCGCTTGATTTGCTGAGAGGGTGGCCGCCATTAGGAGTGGCGTCCACCCGCTCATCGAGTTTTTGGTTACGCCGTAAAGTGGTAGAGCGATCACGTTACGGCATCGTCATTGTTCTTTGAAGAAATAGGTTATCTATGCGCCCGTAGACATGCGCCTGAGAATCCTCCGCGGTTTTTCACCCTTAGACCAATCGCATTGCGATAGGCCTACATCCTGTTTTGCACTGGATTGAAAACACGGAGAGGTATTAGGGCGCGCGTGGTTTGGCAGGTTGGCGCGCGGGATTGCAGAGCGCGAGGATGGTGGTGGGTCGAACACGGGACGCAGGTGGCGCCCGAAGCGACATGAAGCGCCGTTCGGCTTCACGCATGACTAACGTTGATGTTCTGACGCGCTTACGTCCCCGATGAGGGTTCGCTTTCGGCGCCGCGACGGGTTCGGTAGGACGATGGATGACGACGACCGAGTGCTTCCGCGTCGGTAGTTTGCTCTGAAGCTCGGCGATGGTTTCCGTGATCTCAGGAACTAACGACGAAAACGGGGCAACTCTCGATACGACATTCAGCGCTTGTTCGACTTGGCCTGTCTCGCCCAGTTCGACCGCGTAGCTATTCAGCAGTGCGGAATATACTTTAGGGTCCCGCCTTGCGATTTGACAGGCTAGTGGAACCAGATATTCGAGTTCGGCTGCGGCTTCAAGGTGATCGCCGTTGATGCCTTTGATGGTTGCGGCCATCCGTAACGAGCCGACTACGATGGCAGGGTCACAGTCACGCGCAGTCCGACCGGCCTCCAAGTAGAAAGGCAGCGACTGTTCGATCTGACCCGCCGAGGAATAGGAAAAGCCCTTGATGAGCAGTACCTGGGAGCGGAATCGTGGCTTCAGTTCTTGTTCCAACAACTGATCGGCCGTTTCTCTTGCAGCTTCGAACGAGCCTCTTCCGTTTAGACAGAATGCTTGATAGTAGCGGGCGACATTTTTTCGCCGAGGCGAAACAGGCAGAGCCAGCATCACCCTGCTTGCGAGATCCACCGCCTCGATATCTCTCACTGCCTGCGCCTGCGCGGCGATACTGGCCAAAGCTCTGTAGAAAGAGTCAATCTCTTTGTGTGCATATGGAGCACGGACCACCAGCGCGTAGATTGCCTGTTGGTAGCGCGTTGGTCCCGATGAGGCATTCGATTCCAACGTCCAAATTTCACCGGAGGGTAGAGTCATGAAGCGACTACGAGTAGGAATAGGCTGTGCCGCACTTATGGTGCTGCTGCTACCGTTTTTTGTATCGCGGAATAAAGCCATTACTAGTAGCCCTGATCCATTTCCGACACAAGCATTCGCAGGCCATTCGATGGAGGGTGGCCGTTCATGCACTTGCGGTGACACAGGATGCATTTGCGACCCGGGAGAGGCGCCTGCGACTCTCAACGCAACCACAAGTCAAAACAACACCTCATCCGTCTCAAACAGAGGATTAACATATCAACCACCGTCGCCAGAGAGCGAAACCGGACTGGCTATGCTGATCTTTGCGCTTCTCTTTGCAGTGATGCTTCGGATGCGCTGAGACCAGCCTTACGATTCCGTGCCGTTCAAACATCCTGTCCTGCTTTGCCGCCTGAGTATTGATGGCGGCTAAGGAATTCCTGCCCACATGGCGCGCGTACTTTATCACACACAAGCACGCCTGTCACGCTAATGTTGATTTCATCTTTCACTTTCGGCAGTCAACTCCGTGTTACGCCCGTGCGGCCCGGAGCAGCCGAGGTTTTCGCTCGGTGGCGATCGCGATTGTAAGCGGACAGTGAGTGGAGTCAGTAAGCAAACCTGCTCGGAATTGTCGGCTCGATGTATGACGCATTCGCTTACCGCGCCGTCCCCGAGCATGCACGAATATCTCGACCCGCGCTTGCACGAGCTATGCAATCTCGTTCCGCGACGTCATCTATCTAGCGGTGCTCGGCGGAAATAATTGGACGTTGGCGTCTGCAAAGGCAAAGTCGCGGCCGAATCCGGCGTCCCGATCAACCGCTGATCTACGCTGCCTTCGGCCCGCTGATCAGCGCAGATCAGCGTTACGCAGTCAGCGTGAATCAGCGGTTAATCTCTTCTGCCAAGCACCACTAGGCCGCCAAGAAGTTCACAAATGAGTCAAGTCTTTTCGGGCGGGAACTCGGCGGTATGAGGTCGCTCACTACGCGTAGAGCAAGGGACTCTCTTGATGGTGTGTTTCCGCCTGTACTT
>JAHFUG010000190.1:3341-13045 GCA_023265195.1 Blastocatellia bacterium
CTAGGCCGCCAAGAAGTTCACAAATGAGTCAAGTCTTTTCGGGCGGGAACTCGGCGGTATGAGGTCGCTCACTACGCGTAGAGCAAGGGACTCTCTTGATGGTGTGTTTCCGCCTGTACTTCTAGTCTTCCTTCACCTTTCGCAACTTGATTTCAGGTTTCCTTAGTTCAGCGCGCACCCGGTCTAAAATGGGCTGATCTCCATTTTTCTCTCTCATCAGCAAGAGGACTGCTGCGTAGCTCCTCCTCTGCATCCACTTGCCAAAGGAGTATTGTGGATCTTCACCAGCCGGAATTTGTACTTCGTCTGACTGTGTGTGAGCAGCCTTTCTCAAGTGATTCGCTATCGTTTCGGGGGTTGCGCCATCATTTACTAATCTGTCAATTTCACTGGCTAGATCTCTATCTGCCTCGACTTGCCCTCTAAATAGTTCAAAATAATTATTAGCGTCTGGTCCTACATAAAGGCCGTCAGCGAACAGAACCCCATCAATGGATACCGCTACTTTCACGCTGGCAGACAACTTAGCGGTGATATTAGAGCCCCCGCCTCCCATGCTAAAGCCGGTCCCGGTCCTAGAAGGATTGTCGCGGCTGGAGATTTCCGTTAGTGAAAAAAGCAGATTCCCTTTCGCGGCTATACCCTCGTTCAGGTGTGCTATTCCGCCCTCGTAGATTGTCTCAATCGGGTCTACTTTTGTTCGGAATTGAATTGTAGTTTGACCATCCGGCGATACGACCTCCCATTTCAATGTGCATGAAGTGACGGCTCGGTCGCTGTTATTCACTACAAGGACTGAAAAGGGCGCCACCGGCCCGGGCTTCTTTGCGGTCATAAGCTTGCTGAATTTCGGATGATTTGGAGGGATAACTTCCAACCCGTGTTTCGCAAGTCCAACTGCTTCTATTTGAGAGTTGAAGGTCTTTGTCTGTCCCTGGCTGCGCGGAAGAAAAACGATTCCCGCGATGGCAATAGCGAGTACTACCAATGCTCCGAAGATTTTCTCTCTGGTCATTTTTTGTTCTCCTCCTATGCGACGCCCTCTGTGTTACACTCCAATCCTAGTCGTAGCGAGCGACCTCGTACCGCCAAGTTCCGGCCCGCAAAAACTTGACTCATTCATTTGTGAACTTCTTGGCGGCCTAGGCTTTCCTAGTTGCCTTTTACAAAGAACACGTCCCACGCCCACATGCCCACGTGAGCGCCGTGCAAATCTCTTACCTTTGCACGATATCTAAACTGATTACCATAAAGGTCAGTCCGTTTGGACTGTTTGTAGCCCAGGTCTATTGACGCTAAGCCGAGCGATGGGAGTGTGAGCAGTTCGTCGGGCTCAGAT
This sequence comes from Blastocatellia bacterium, assembly GCA_023265195.1. GTDB lineage: Bacteria > Acidobacteriota > Blastocatellia > UBA7656 > UBA7656 > QHVH01. The sequence continues at coordinate 4,681 of JAHFUG010000190.1, forward strand.
ATGCCGTTGTGGTTCAGGTCTTGCCATAATTGCAATGAAGAGAAGATTGCGTCACGACTATCTATCTGTCCGTCACCATTGCCGCCATTAGACGGTCTATCGAACTGCGCAAGTGCAATGAAACCGTTTCGACAGTTAGAAGGGGGTTGCGGCGTGAGGTTGCCGAACAATTCAGTTCCATTATCCACCGCGCCATTACTATTGCGATCGAGAACAAGAAATGCGTCGTCTGAACCGGCTGCTGTCCAAGAGAGTTTTTCCCTTGCGCCATCGTTATTCAAGTCGAAGTAGACGCCGTCGTTGACGCTTGTAAGGGAAAAGCCATTGCCAAGGACATCTATAATGATAGGGCTGGGATCATTCACACAGGCGCACAGGCAACTATCCCAATATCCATAAGGGCAGGGAACTATTTGTTGGTCGCCACAGGAGACGCATCCGCCGCCGCCTCCGCCGGGTACACATTGACACGTTGTGTAGTCATAAATCATTCCCGGATCACATGCAATAGGATATGTTTGACAGTGACATACAGCAGGACATTCGTTCACGGGTTCAAACCTTCCTGGCTCTGTCGCGCCGCAGGTGTATACATCGGAATGCCTGAAGCAGATGCGGGACCTATCGGAGTCATACGCCTCAACCATTGCAAAGGCCTGGGAACTTGATCCTGAAGCTTTTCCTATAGAAGCCTCCAACAATAAACATGGCTTATCGCTCCAAATCGCGGCAAAGAGCTGGCGTTGCCCACCGGCGCACGTCGCACTATCTTCGCAATACCAACTGCCGAAAGTCGCAGCGTAGAATCTATTCCAGCCGTCTGATCCCGAATCACACCACACAACATTGCAAGCTTTGGCGGTATTTGCCAAGAACAATGTTTGCGCGGCCAGGATCGTAATTAAGATGCTTGTTAGACGGCGACGTGTGCGTGGCCGGAGAGTAGGCTTTGGCAAAGCAATAAACCTCCTGAGTGAGATCCGCCGAGCAAATCGGCTGAAGACCCGAGACCACCCCACTTTTGATTCGGGACAAACTGAGTGTGTATTACAGTCTGGCGTCAGCCTTCGGTGGATACGCTATCATTTCCCTACGCTTGCGCCAAGCCCATTTTCCTCCGAGCCCTCCGAGCAGCAGAAGAAATCGCAGTTCCAAGCGTAATAACTGAGATCAGTCTCACCTCTCCCACTTGAGTGCTTATGGCGTTCAAAAAACTCATGGCGACAATGGCGCGCGTACTTTATCACTCACACGCACTCCTGTCACGCTAATGTTGATTTCATTCTTAACTTTCGACAGTCAACTCCGTGTTACGCCCGTGCGGCCCGGAGCAGCCGAGGTATTCGCTCGGTGGCGATCGCGATTGTAAGCGGACAGTGACTGTTCAGCAACGCGCCATAGGCTTCTGGTTTGTGCTTTAGTAATAATTTGGAGCTATGAGGGTTTCCTATGAATGCATCTGAAGAGATCAACCTTGGCCTCTTACATGTAATAATCTCTGCTACCACGGGTATTTCTACTATTGGATTGGCATCGCCAATGGGTAGATAACTATCTAGTTTCTGTCGCGAAACGCCCCATGTCCGACAAGCCGCAGATTGTCGGACATGGCCCTCCGTTAGGAGGGCCATGTTTATAGTAAGGATCAGGGTAGCATTAGCCCTCCGCTAGGAGGGCCATGTTTATCCATGTGTCAGGGTGACCGCCAAGAGATGGCTCAATTCCCTGTGACATGGCCCTCCTACGGAGGGCGGGCCATTCCGCCACGCGTGCTATAAACATGACCCTCCTCTGGAGGGCCGGAATGGAATGGCCAAATTCCAGCGACAAGGCAGCGGCTTGTCGGACATCGGAGCGTTTCGCGACAGAAACTATCTAGGACGATTTTGATGAGCCGCTCGAAGACTTCGAAGAATACATGAAATGAAGCGTTGATCATCCCGTTATGTTCGGATTGAAAAGGGGGGCGCACAATGATCAGTAGACTGGTGTGAGTCGATTTCGCCGCGCCACGAACCCATTCCGCGAACGCACAAGCAAGGATCTGCGCAGCACGGATCAATCTTGCGCGTGATTGAGTGGATTCAGCCGACCGATGACCTGACCTCTCGTTCGCGCGAGTCAACTCTTCTCCGCACCAAGTCGATCTGCCGCCGCACGGACCAATCCCATGAGCGTGGGAGTCAATCTTTTCGGCGCCATGATCGATTTGGTCGGTGCACGAGTCGATTTCATCACCGCACGATTCGATCTGAGCGGTGCGCGAAGCGATTTTGCTCCGCACTGACCCGATTTGGCGCCGTTCCGAGTAAACTCAACACGTCGGACACCCATCTTTTCCATTGAATTCACCGCGGAGACGCAGAGGACGCGGAGACGGCGCAGAGACCACGTGAAGGCGGCGCAAAGACCACGCGCAGACAAGGTGTACGTACGAGAGCGCTGAACCGGCTATAACTCAGGGGAAGACTTGTCGTCCGGCGACGAACGTCGCGGCAACCGCGCCGCGCAATCGCCATCCCGCGAACGGCGTATTGCGGCTTCTGGAGCTGAATCGCCGTGGATCTACGGTCCACTCTTTGACGGGATCGAATACCGTTATGTCGGCTGGCGAGCCGATCGCGAGCGAGCCCCCGGTCAGCGAGAAAGCGCGGGCAGGCCCTATAGTCAGCATCTCGATTATCCGCTGGAGAGGGACGCCGTTTTCATGGTGGAGCGTCGTGATCGCCACCCCGAGCGCGGTTTCGAGCCCGACTACTCCGAAGGGCGCGCGGTCGTATTCCACCAGCTTCTCATCGTAGTGATGAGGCGCGTGATCGGTCGCGATGGCGTCGATCACGCCGCCGCGGACAGCTTCGATCAACGCCTCGCGGTCTTCATTTGATCTCAGCGGCGGATTCATCTTCGTATTCGTGTCGAATCCCATGACCGCCTCATCCGTTAGCGCCAGGTGGTGAGGCGTGACTTCGCAGGTGACCGGAAGCCCGCGCTGCTTTGCGGCGCGGACCATTTCGACGGCGCCTCTTGTTGATATGTGAGCTATGTGCACCCGAGCGCCGGTCAATTCGGCGAGCATTATGTCCCGCGCCACGTGACTCTCTTCGGAAGCGGAGCTGATGCCCTTCAACCCGAGCAGCGTCGAGTAGCGACCTTCGTTCATTACGCCGCCGGCGGATAGATCCAGGCATTGGCAATGATCGACGACTATCAAACCGTGATCGCTCGCGTACTCCATTGCGTGCCGCATGACCTGCGAGTTCATCACGGGACGGCCGTCGTCGGACACGGCAACGGCTCCAGCGGCTTTCATCTCGGCCATCTCGGCGAGTTCTTTGCCTTTGGACTCACGGGTGATCGCTCCAACCGGGTAGACTCGGGCTAGCCCCGCCTCCCGGGCCTTTTCGACTATGTAGCGAGTGACGGAGGCGTTGTCATTGACGGGATCGGTGTTCGGCATAGCGCACACGGCGGTGAATCCGCCTGCAACCGCCGCCCGAGCGCCGGAAGCGATGGTCTCCTTGTACTCTTCGCCCGGCTCTCTAAGGTGAACGTGAAGATCGATAAATCCGGGCGCGACGATGAGTCCGCTTGCGTCGAAGACGCCGGCGTTGGACGGTGACAGGCCGGCTCCAATCGCGGAGACCAGACCGTCTTCAATCAGTACGGCGGCTGTTCCGTCGAAGCCGCTTGCTGGGTCGATTACGTGGCCGTTCTTGATTAACAGTTTCACCGGAAGCGCTCTCCTCGTTCCGCGGCTTTGCTATCGGGCCTCACTTCCAACCAGCAAGAACAGAACGGCCATGCGCACCGCCACGCCGTTGGTTACTTGATCCAGTATGAGCGAACGTTTGCTGTCGACTACGTCGGAGTTGATCTCGACCCCGCGGTTGATCGGACCAGGGTGCATGACTATGCAATCGCGGTCGGCCAGATCGAGCCGGCGCAAGGTCAGCCCATACTGAATCGAGTATTCTTTCAGGGAAGGGAAGAAGGCTTCGGACATGCGCTCGCGCTGGATTCGCAGCATCATCACCACGTCGGCGCCGGATATGGCTTCGTCAACGCTGCTTGCGACCGTGAGAGAACCCTCGCACGCGCCTGCGATCTTTTGATAGTCAGGAGGAATCATCGTGCGCGGACCGCCGATTCGCACGTGCGCGCCCAATTTGGTAAGCAAGTGGGTGTTCGACCGGGCCACTCGGCTGTGCATTATGTCGCCGACGATGGCTATTTTGAGGCCGCTTATTCTCTTCTTATGCTCGCGTATCGTGAACGCGTCCAGCAACGCCTGTGTTGGATGCTCGTGCGCTCCGTCGCCTCCATTAATAATCGAAGCATTGACCAGACCGGCAAGCTGGTGTGGCGCGCCGGGCGACGGGTGACGAATCACTATGGCGTCCGGCGACATGGCCTCGAGGTTGCGGGCCGTGTCGATCAAGGTCTCGCCTTTGGTTATGGATGACGTTGTGGCCGAAATATTGACCGCGTCGGCCGACATCCGCTTCGCGGCTATCTCGAACGACGTGCGTGTTCTCGTTGACGGCTCGAAGAAGAGGTTGATAACGGTCTTGCCACGGAGCGTTGGGACCTTTTTGATGGCGCGCGCGGAAACTTCTTTGAACGACTCAGCCGTCTCGAGGACGGTTTCTATGTCCTCGACTGTGAGGTCTCTTATGCCTAGAAGATCTTTCGAGTTAAATGCCAAAGTTCAGTGGTCAGTGGCCAGTGGCCAGAGCAGAGATCAGTGTGGCTCACTGGCCACTGCTATTCATGGTCAACGACGACTACTTGCTCGTCCTCGTCGTATTCGGTCAGCATGACCTTTACTATTTCGGAGTCGGCGGTCTGCAAGCACTTGCCGACGTAATCCGCTTGTATGGGAAGCTCGCGATGCCCCCGGTCAATCAGCACCGCTAACTCAACTCGGCGAGGCCGGCCGAAATCGACCAATTCGTCCAGAGCGGCGCGAATAGTCCTCCCGGTGTAAAGCACGTCGTCTACCAAGACGACTATTCGGTCGTTCACATCCTCGGGAATATCGGTTCGATTGACGACGGGCCGCGGGCCAATGGTTGACAGATCGTCCCGGTACAGAGTTATGTCGAGTTGGCCCACCGCCGGCCGCTCGCCTTCGAGTTGTTCGATTCGGTCGGCTATCCTCTCGGCCAGCGGCACTCCCCGGCGCCTTATCCCCACAAGTAAAAGCTCACGGGCGCCACCATTTCTTTCGACTATCTGAGACGCAAGGCGCGAAATTGCGCGGCTGATTCCAGCTTTATCCATTACGCTCGGCGCTAAGTCAGTAGCCATCTACAACTCCTTGTTGTGTCCCAAAAAGTCGCGCTGACTATAGCACGCAGCCGGAGCGCTCTCAAGGCCGCGGCCATGAGCGCATGAGTCGCTATCCGCTTTGGGGAGACGAAGAAATGCCGCGGGCGCCAGCCCGTAGCTTGCCCTCCGCAGGAGGGCCCACCACCGCCCTCCGTTAGGAGGGCCGCGCCCTCCGTTAGGAGGGCAATGTTTATAGCAACGATCGGCCGCAACATCCGCCCTCCGTTAGGAGGGCCATGTCCATCTGTATTTCAAGCGAACAATAATGGCTGCTTCCATTTCAAAGAACACATGGCCCTCCTACGGAGGGCATACCCCCAATGGAGGGCGGAGCGTCCCACCTCACGTACTATAAACATGACCCTCCTACGGAGGGCGGAAGAAATGGCCAAACCGCAGGCCCTCCTACAGAGGGCGGAGCGTCCCACCTCACGTACTATAAACATGACCCTCCTACGGAGGGCGGAAGAAATGGCCAAACCGCAGGCCCTCCTACAGAGGGCGGAGCGTCCCACCTCACGTACTATAAACATGACCCTCCTACGGAGGGCGGAAGAAATGGCCAAACCGCAGGCCCTCCGGATAACTTGATCGATCTCATTGTTGCCGGGCAGCCCCGTCAGTGGGTTCGCTTGCAACTCGCGCCACTGCCGCCGAAGGTGACTGTCAAGTCGGGCCAGCAGCTCGGGAATCTTCGGCGGCTTTACTATGTAGTCGTCGGCTCCTGACTTAAGACCCTCTATGATGTCCGTCTCCGAATCCTGGGACGTAAGCATGACGATGATAATATGGCAGGTCAGCGGATTTCGGCGGAGCCCGCGGCTTACTTCGTGCCCTGTCATGCCGGGCATCATGACGTCGAGCAGAATCAGCCTTACGTCGTCGGCAGCCGCCGCCGCAAGCGCGTCCTCACCTGTAGATGCTTCGAGAATTTCGTAGCGATTCTTGAGCGCGATCCTCAAAAGACCGCGCGCTACGGAATCGTCGTCCGCTATTACAATCTTTGTCATACCGTGCCGTACGCCTTAGAGCGGCGCTGGCCGGGGGGACTACGAAAAACTCTAAGGCTTATGAAATAGAATTACAAGACTACGATGAAGCGGCCGGTTGGGCGGAGAATCGCGGGCGTTCCGCACTCCGAACTCCGCATTCGGCACTCGGGATATCAAGGGCGGAGCCCTTGGCTAGTTGGAGTGGTTGGACAGCTTCATATGAGTTGGAGGAGAATCGTGCTTGCCCGTGACGAGGCTAAGGCCGGGAATGCTATCCGATACTAAAGCCATGATCGCCTTGAGGTGTTTTTGAATGGCAGGGTCCCCGTGTGGCGGTGCGGGACTTCGGCTTGAAACCAAATGCGAAACGCGAGGTGTTGCATTATGTCCGATCACTACCACGATGAGAACGACCTCAAACTGCTGAAGGAGATGGGCAGTCTCGCGCCGGAGGATTTCACGGCTTGGCTAAATCTCAACAGTATAGTCGGGCGGGATGGCGCGATTCCGAAGAAATACAGAGAGCTCATAGCGATCGCCGTAGCCTGTACGACTCAGTGCCCATACTGTATCGAGGCTCATTCGAAAGCGGCGAAAGCAGCGGGCGCTACTCGCGCCGAGGTAGTTGAAGCGGCTTTCGTCGCCGCGGCTCTTCGCGCCGGAGGCGCGGCCACGCACGGCGCAATGGCGCTAAAGTTCTTCGACAAGGATTAGCGTTACATCAATCGCGAAATCCGTTTTTGCGCTTCTAACAAAGTCTTACGGACGCGAAGACCCGCCGCCGGGTCCTCACGGCATGAGGAAACAATGAACGCTTTGCTAGTTAACCCTGAGTTCCCAGCTACCTATTGGAGTTTTCGACACGCGCTCTCATTCGAGGGCAAGCGATCGGCCTTTCCACCGCTCGGATTGCTGACGGTATCGGCGATGCTGCCGCGTTCGTGGACGCTGCGTGTAATCGATCTCAATGTGCGGAAATTGAAGCCTTCCGACATCGAGTGGGCGGACGTGGTTTTCGCAACCGCGATGTTGATTCAGAAAGAATCCTTAAAACAGATCGTTGCGCAGTGTAAGGCGCGAGGAAAGCGCGTGGTCATCGGCGGTCCGTATGTCAGCACCAGCACCGAGAGCATGCCCGAGGCCGACCACATCTTTGTAGGCGAGGCCGAGGCCACCCTCCCACAGTTCGTTCAAGACCTGAAGAATGGAGACGCGCAGCGTTACTATCAAGCGCCCGAGCGGCCGGCGCTGTCGGCGACTCCAATACCTCTCTTTCAGCTAGCGGAGCTCAAGCGCTACAGCGCTATGTCGGTTCAGTACTCGCGCGGCTGCCCTTTTCAATGCGAGTTCTGCGACATCATAGAGATCTATGGACGTAATCCAAGAACCAAGAGCAACGAGCAGATGCTTGGAGAACTCGACGCGCTCAAGGCGGTTGGGTGGCGCGGCACGGTTTTCATCGTCGACGACAACTTCATTGGTAATAAACGGAATGTCAAGAAGCTGATGCCGGACCTTATCGACTGGCAAGAACGAAACCAACGCCCGTTTTCATTCCTGACCGAGGCTAGCGTCAATCTTGCCGACGACGATGATCTGCTCGACGGCATGCGGCGCGCGGGGTTTCGCCGTGTTTTCCTCGGCATCGAAACACCGGTCGAGGAAAGTCTAAAAGAGGCGCTGAAGATGCAGAACATGCGCGGCGATCTCCTGGAATCGGTGAAGAAGATCCAGCGGTTTGGCATGGAGGTCATGGCGGGATTCATCGTAGGCTTCGACAACGATCCCGAGGACATTTTCAAGCGCCAGATAGATTTTATCCGGGCCAGCGCCATTCCGCTGGCGATGGTTGGGTTGTTGAACGTTCTGCCGGATACGCAGCTATGGCGCAGGCTCGAGCTGGAGGGAAGACTCCTTGGCGAAAGCACCGGGAATAATACGAGCTACTCTCTCAATTTCGTGCCGAAGATGAATCCAACGCGGCTTATCGAGGGCTACAAGTCGGTTCTGCAAACCATCTACGGCTCGAGAGAGTACTACGA
>JAHFUG010000569.1 GCA_023265195.1 Blastocatellia bacterium
CAGGGTTTGTTACCTCCCCCTACGTCAGATATGCTAGCCGTCTGAATCGAGCAATTGACGGCGTGAGGACTCTCACCTCACCAAATCCGCAGCCTTGTCGGCTGCTCAGCCAAACTCCAGGGCCCTCCTAACGGAGGGCGGATGTTGCGGCCGATGCTTGCTATAAACATTGCCCTCCTAACGGAGGGCGGATGTTGCGGCCGATCCTTGCTATAAACATTGCCCTCCTAACGGAGGGCGCGGGAATGGAAAGGGCCAAACTCGAGACCTCGATGAATCGAGGTGTCAATGAGAACGTGGCGCTCAAGTCCGATACGATTCCGGATAACCATAATCCCCCCAATTCGATTAAGCGCCCAGTCAAAGGCGCTGTTGTAGCTATTATTCCGCGCCGGTTGTAGAATGGCCAGGCAGGTCCGGGGCGGACCGCCAAGAATGGGCGCAGGAACATTCAACGCCACTCAATCCGTAATAGAATTGGGTGACTTACTCGACTGGTAAAAAGGGAACGCCAGGGCCGGCGCGCGCCGGGCGCCGCGACAAAAACGTAGAGATCAAATCTTCAATGACATCCGATCCTGAAAATAAGATCATAGTCATCGTGCCTCACGCCTCGCTTATTTCCAGGTTAATGAGCGAGATTAGCGATGCGGCGGGGTTCTTTTCGAAAGACCCCGGATCCTACGTTCGTGCGGCGTTCTATCCCGATTCAACAAGCCAGTGGTTTTTGAAACGGCTCGCCCGCGAACTGCGGGACGGCGCGGCGGCGCTGGCAAAACACCCGCTGGCCTTCATTAAGGGAGCGGTGGCGCGGGACGCCATAGGCCAGACGCGGCGGCGAATTCTCCGTTGGACGCTCGCGGGCTCCATGGTGGTTCATTCCGGCTTATTGGGTTTTCTCTTCTACGCCGCGGTCATCGCGCCCTTACTCGGCGTCAAGATGGTCGACAAAGCCTACAAGCAAATCGATGTAGCGGAGCTGCTGAAACCGTTGAAATATCCGGGCGGCATGCTGAAAGGTCCGACGCAAGGCCCGCGGATGACTATCGAGGAGATTCGCGAACACGACCGCAAGAAGCGCGAGGAGCGTGAACGCCGCAAACGCGAAGAAGAAGCGCGTAAGAAAGCCGGCGAGGAAGAAGAAACCGCCCGCCAAAAGGCTGAAGAGACCAAGAAGGCCGAAGAGGCGAAGAAAGCTGAATTGGCTAAGGCCGAGGCGGAATCCGACACGCAGTTCGGCGAGATCAACATCGCTCCGATTCGCGACATCATCGGCAAGGTCTACGAGATGTACAACGCCGGCCAGCTTGGCGGCAAGGAGGCCGACAACCCTACTCTCATGTGTTCGTTCAAGATCAGGCCGGACGGCTCGACCGGCGACATCAAAGTAATCACGTCATCCAGGAATAAGGTTATCGACGAGAACGGTATCAAGGTTCTCAACAGCCTCGGTGAGTCGCACGGGCTCAAACCCCTCAGGCGCCTCTCATCCAACTCGATCGAATTGAAGATGGATGACGACAACGTGAAGCTCAGCATTACAGGCTTTGCGGCGACTACCGACGAAGCAAAGCGGCTGGCTGGGCTGCTCAATCAGGTCTTCTCGACCATCGCCTGGTTTCAGAAGAAGGACAATCCCGGTATCGCGGAGTTGCTTAAGAATCTGAAGGTCTCCAACGACAATAAGCGGGTGGACGCGGTCCTAAGTCTGCCGAGAGCCCGAGTGAGCCAGATGATGCGCGCGCAATACGGCGGCGCGCCTGCCACGCCTCAATGATCGCCTAATCCTTTTCATTCATGCCTGAACTCCCGGAAGTCGAAACGCGATTGCATTACTTAAGACGAACGGCGATTGGCCGGACGATTGACCGGGTCCGAATCTACGCGCCGGGGAACATCAAGACGCCATCCGCGCGCGTGTTCGCGCGCAATCTGCAAGGCCGACGGATAGTAGACGCGCGCCGCCGGGGCAAGTACTTGATCGCGAGCCTTGATGACGGCCGCGCGCTTATCCTGCACTTCAGCATGGGCGGCGACCTTCATTATTACCGCGGCGAAGATGAGAGACCGGACTACACCAGGATAGAGTTTTTCTTTGAAAACGAATGGCGGCTCGCGTTCACCTGCCCCCGCAATATCTGCCGGGTGATGCTCGTGGATGATCCCATGTTGGTTCGTGGAATCCGCGAAATGGGACCAGAGCCGCTTGGCGATGAATTCACCGTCACGAAGCTCGAAGGAGTATTGCGGCGCAGCCCGTTGCGTCAAATCAAACCGCTTCTATTGGATCAATCCAGCGTCGCCGGCGTCGGAAACATCTACGCCGACGAGATTCTTCACGCCGCCTTCATCCGGCCCGATACTCGAGCCTCGGCAATCGATCCGGAGAGAGTGAAATTGCTGTACCGCGCTATAAGACGAGTGTTGAAGAATTCGATTCGGACCGCTCGTGAAGAGGACTTTCCCGCGAGTTTCTTGATCGCCCGGGAAGCACGTGGCCTTGGATGTCCGCGCTGCGGCAGCGGCATCTCGAAGAAACGAGTCGGCGGACGTACTTCGCGATACTGTCCGCGGTGTCAGAAATAAGGGTAGTGGGGTATTAGTGCGTTGGCGACCGGAACGCTTCAATCCTCCGCGTAGCAAACCCGTGGGATTTTGTTTTTTGGCGATTTTCCTTTGCGATCTTTGCAACCTTCGCTGCTTTGCGAGCACCTTTTGATCTTGTTTGGTTGCGGCAGCGCGGCAGAGTCACAAGAGGTTCTCGCAAAGACGCAAAGAAGGCCGCAAAGGTCGCCAAAAAGAATCTTGGCAGAAAAACGAAGGTTGCGTATGTGTTCCGCGGAGGAGCGCGGGGGGGGTGACTTCAGCCGCAACACACTATGACCCCACTACCGAAATAAGGTTCCACGAGGGAATTGGAGGCCGACATGGACAAAACGATGTGGACCAGCATGTTCCAACTGGGTTTGCCGCTTCTGGAAAAGATGATCAGGCCGGTGATTGTCTACCTGTTCTTGATTGTGGTGCTGCGCCTGGCGGGCAAGCGAGAGATGGCCCAGCTTAATCCATTCGACCTCGTTGTGTTGTTGACGCTGTCAAACACCGTTCAAAACGCGATCATCGGCAATGACAACTCGGTCAGCGGCGGTCTAATCGGCGCGGCGACGCTGTTGATCGTCAACTACATTGTGGTGCGGCTCCTCTACAATCACGAGCGGCTGGAGAGAATCGTCGAGGGCGCCCCCGATGTGTTGATCGAGCATGGCGAGATACGGAAGGAGACGCTCAAGAAGGAGCTGGTGACCATGCAGGAGCTTGAACTCGCGGCTCACAAGCAGGGATTCGACTCACTCGAGGAAGTCGAGCGCGCCGTGCTGGATCCCGGCGGCGCGGTGTCGTTCACGAGAAAAAAACCGCCGATAGAACTGTCGCGTCACGAAGAAGTGCTGGCGAAGTTCGCCGAGATGAGCGCTGAACTGGCGAGGTTGCGCGAGGCGATGTCATCGTCCAGGGGGCCTGCGAATCTTGCTTGATTCAATGCACAAGGGCAAGGGGCTGGCCGGATGAAGGAAACCACGGATTTCACGCCGGCTTCGTATGGCTGATCCGTGCGGATCAGCCACACGAAAGGCAGCGTTCCGCGGTTAATTCAAAATGCGGTCTTTGCTCGTCCAAAAAACACTGAACGAACACCTCCCACGCACCGAGAAGAGAATCAAGCCTTCAGTTTTCCCTCGCTGCCCTTTCCAACTCTTGGCCCACGATTGTCGCGCACCGGAGCGTGGTCGAGATTAGCTACGCGCAGCCCCGTCTCATACGTAAGCTGGCCGACCTTGGTCATCTTTTCAAAGTTGATCTTTTCCACGCTATCCGTGTTGAAGTGATAGTCCCCGTGCAGTCCCGTCGTGAAAAACACAATCGGAATTCCCTTCGCCGCGTAGCTGTAGTGGTCGCTTCGATAGTACACCTGTTCCAGATCAGCGGGATCGTTCATCTCGAAGTCCAGTTTTAGCGGCGC
>JAHFUG010000191.1:0-10095 GCA_023265195.1 Blastocatellia bacterium
GGCGGCATAGAGGCAGGAGAATCGACGAGATAAGTTGGGCGTTGCGCGGGGAATCGGTGGGAGATCATGGTTATAGGTCCAACGTTGTCAGCATAAGACGGGGTAAGGCGGTTCGGCTCGAGAACGAGGTCGTGCAGGCGCTTCGGTGTCCCGGATGCGAAGGCGATCTCGCGTCTCGCGAAGACGCTCCGGACATCGAAGCCGAAGGCGGTCTGCGGTGTGTTCAATGTCATCGTGAGTTCGCGGTGGCCAACGGCGTTCCGCGAATGCTCTTACCTGAAATGCGTGACGCGCTCTCGGGGAACTCCGCGGGCGAAGTGGACGTCCGGCAGATCGAGACCGCTCACAGCTTCGGCTTCGAATGGAGTCATTTCCCCGACATGTATATGGAGTGGAGCCGCAACTTTCTCGACTACATGAAACCGCACGAAGCCTCTTTCTTTCATGGCAAGAAGGTGCTGGACGCAGGCTGTGGAAGCGGCCGGCACGCTTATTACGCTGCGCAATATGGCGCCGAAGTGTGGGCGGTGGACATCGGCCCCGCGGCTGACGTGGCGCGGCGAAACACCTCCGGCCGCGGCGGAGTTCATGTGGTGCAGGCGGACTTGCACAGCTTGCCGTTCGCTCCGGAGAGCTTCGATTTCATTTACTCGATAGGCGTCTTGCACCACCTGCCCGACCCCGAAGGCGCGTTTCGAAATCTGCTGCGATATCTGAAGCCGGGCGGCGAGATCAAAGTGTACCTGTATTGGAAGCCCGAAGGCCGCCCGTTGAAACGAGCGTTGCTGGGCCTGGTGACCTTGGCGCGGAAGATAACGACGCGCCTGCCGTATCGGCTTGTTTACGCGCTCTCGTTTCCGGCCGCGTGGGCCGCGGTCGTGTTATTCGTCTGGCCTTATAGAGTGGCAAGACATATTCCGGGCCTGCGAAGGATCGCGGAGCTGACGCCGATGAAGCAGTACTCGCGCTATCCGTTTCGCGTTTGCGTCAACGATCAGTTCGACCGGTTCTCGGCTCCGCTGGAGAGACGCTACACAAAGGCGGAAGTCGAAGCATGGTTGACGCGCGCGGGGCTCGAGGAACCGGATGTGAGGCCCAATTGCGGCTGGGGCGGCTCCGGACGAAAGCCCGCCACGGCGCCAGAATTGATGAATGAGATGGGTTAGGGATAAGAGGCTGCAACGTTCTCCGCACCCCGGCGGCGTGCACGCCCTCCATAGGTGGGGGCTGACGCGGTTTTTCATAGCAACGATTCACTATAGGCGTCGAATGGTGGTTAACGGTCGGCTATCGGACGAGGCATCCTTAGAATGATTTCGGCGCGCACCGTTAAGTTTGTTAAAAACTCTCACGATTTGTTACAGTACGCGGTATGAAGAGCGATCTGAGCGACACTCTTACCAGTATGAGCATCTCGGTTCTTTCCTCTCAGAAGACTTACATCGAGCGCCAAGCTGCATCCGAAGGGTTTGCGACGCCAAGTGACTATATGCGCCAGCTTATTCGAGACGACCAAAAGCGCCGAGCCCAGGAGCGGGTTGAGCAGCTTATGCTAGAAGGACTCAACAGCGGCGACTCGACCCAAATGACAAAAAAAGACTGGGACGACATTCGCGTTGAGTTGAAAAAGCGAGCGTCGGGGCGGACCTCGAATTTGATTAAGAGATGACCGTCATCAAGCGGCCGCTCGTCGTCGTCGATCTCATGGAACAAGCGGATTACCTGGGACAGAATGCTGGAATGGAAACCGCCGAAAGGTTTCTCGTGGCGGCCGAACAAGCATTTGATCAACTTTCAAGTTGGCCACAGCTAGGCAGGATAAGGCCCTGCGATAACCCTGGTCTCCACGATCTCCGTCAGTGGCGTATAAGAGGCTTCGAGAAGCACCTGATCTTTTATCGCCCGATCCTCGGTGGCGTCGAAGTGTTCAGAGTCCTTCACGCAGCCCGGGATATCGCGGCAATACTCGAAGACGAGTGAGGCGCCTTGCATTGGTGCGCGGTGAAGCAATGCACGGCGCGAATAGCGTCCGAGCGACGCGACTTTTGCAAAGTTAAGCCTGCGGTACGTCAAGAGGGGCGGCCACGGAGGGTCGCCCGTACATTAGTTTCAAAGACGAAATCATATGTGTGGAATTGCCGGGGTGGTGTCGGTGGGAGCCGCCGACCTGGAACAAATAGTCGCGCCGATGGTTGACGCTCAACGCCATCGCGGCCCTGACGCAGCCGGCGTCTGGTCCGATCGCGCATGCGCCCTTGGTCATCGCAGACTCTCGATCATCGATCTCTCGGAAGCGGGAAACCAGCCGCTGTCGAATGAAGACGGCTCCATCTGGATAACGCTCAACGGCGAGATATACAACTTTCAGCTTCTGCGCGCCGAGTTGGAGAAGACGGGGCGCCGGTTCCGCACCCGCACCGACACTGAAGTGCTGGTTCAGGCATACGAAGAGTGGGGAACCGCCTGCGTGGAGCGGCTCCGTGGAATGTTCGCTTTCGGCGTTTGGGACGCCCGCCGCCGCCGCCTGTTTCTAGCAAGAGACCGGGTTGGCAAGAAGCCGCTCTTTTACACTCAAGCCGGCGGCCGATTTCTGTTCGCCTCCGAATTACAAGGACTGCTTTCATGTCCGGCCGTCGAGCGCGAGGTCGATCCATCGGCGATCGATGCGTATTTGTCCTGGGGATATGTTCCAGCCCCGGCGACGGCGTTTCGAGGAATCAAGAAGCTGCCGCCGGCGCACTGGCTCACGCTCGACGTCTCCGGCGAAACGCCGGCGCTCGAGATCGAGCAATACTGGTCGCTCGAGTACGGGCCGAAACTAACGCTCACCGTGGAAGAGGCGTCCGAAGCCTTGCGCGAGAAGCTGACCGAGGCGGTCCGGCTGCGAATGATCAGCGACGTTCCCTTTGGCGCATTTTTGTCCGGCGGCGTCGATTCCAGCATCGTGGTCGGTTTGATGGCGGGACTTTCGGATCGGCCGGTCAAGACCTTCTCGATAGGGTTTGAAGAAGCAGCGTACAACGAACTGGGTCACGCGCGGCGTATCGCGGAAAAGTGGGGCGCTCATCACCATGAATTCATAGTGAAGCCGGACGCATTGTCGATCCTACCCAAGCTTGTTCGGCATTATGGCGAGCCATACGCGGATTCATCGGCGATACCGACGTTCTACGTATCGCAGATGACCCGCTCGAGCGTTACGGTTGCGCTCAACGGCGACGGAGGCGACGAGAGCTTCGCGGGTTACGACCGATATCTTGGAAACCGCATCGCGGAGCGGCTGCACTCGATACCCGGCGTTATGGCTCCCGCACGCGCGTTGAGCCGCGTGCTGCCAGATTCGATCGATCCAAGGAATCGGTTGCGCCAGGCGAAACGATTTCTGTCGGTGGCCGCCAGTCCGATGAGCCGGCGTTACGGTCGGTGGGTCAGTTACTTCAGCGAAGAGACGAAGCAATATCTCTACAGCAGGGACTTCGTTTCGAGGTTGAACGGCGGATCGAGGGCCGGTTGGATCGAGTCGTTATTCAGTCAATCGCCCGGTCTCGATCCCGTCGACGCGGCGATGTCGGTCGACGTGCGGTCGTATCTTCCGTTCGACTTGCTGGTCAAGGTCGACATCACATCGATGGCCAATAGCCTGGAAGCCCGGTCGCCTTTTTTGGACCACGAAGTTATGGAACTGGCCGCACGGCTGCCGGCCAAGATGAAGCTTCACGGGTGCGATTCGAAGTTCATACTGAAGCGCGCGTTCTCGGATATGCTGCCGCCGGAAAACGTCAACCGGAGGAAGATGGGATTCGGGGTTCCGGTCGGAGAATGGTTTCGAGGCCCGCTTCGCCCGCTTCTCGAAGACGCGCTTTTGACGAAGGCCGCCGTAAGCCGGGGTTACTTTCAAGCGCCTTTTTTGGAGAGACTTGTTCGCGATCACATCGACCGGAGAGCAGACCACGGCTTCCCCCTCTGGAGCCTGCTAATGCTCGAGCTATGGCATCGAGAGTTCCTGGGCTCTCGCGCATCGACCGCTCACGTTTGAGCGACCGGAACAACCGCTGATTGACGCTGGCTCCGCTGCGCTGATCGGCGCTCATCGGCGAAGCGAGGGCCGCGTAGATCAGCGGTTAATCCGGCCGCGATACAACGCGGGTTCTTAGTCTACTTTGCGTTCTTTGCGCTCCAGTCTTTGCGACTTTGCGAGAAACACCTTAGTGAGAAGCGAAGGGGTTTCTCGCAAAGCCGCAAAGCACGGAACGCAAAGCCGCGAAGAAGACGCAACTTACTCCACGCGTTCAACCAACCGCCCCACGCAAATCGAGAAAACAATGTTTCTACTAGGGTCAGAGATAGAAGCCGCCGGCGTCAGAGAGCGAACGCGCGGCAGGAATCCCGTTCGCATTATGCGCATTATAGATCGTCTCAACATCGGCGGACCGGCCAAGCACGTGACATGGCTAACCGCCGGCCTGGACAACGAGCGGTATGAGACGACGCTGGTGATCGGGACGGTTCCGGCGGGCGAAGGCGATATGAATTATTTCGCTCTCGAGGCGGGCATCACGCCGGTGGTGATCGACGAGATGAGCCGCGAGTTAGGCGTCCGGGACATTGTCGTTATCTGCAAGCTGCTCGCTCTGATGTTTCGATTGAAGCCCGAGATCGTTCATACTCACAAGGCAAAGGCTGGCGCGGCGGGACGCATCGCCGCCGTCCTGTACAAATGGTGCACGCGATCCGCTCTGTTCGTGCGGCCTCGAAAATGCAAAATAGTGCACACCTACCACGGCCATATCTTTCACGGGTATTACGGAGCCTTCAAGACCAGATTGTTTCTGGCGGTCGAGCGGTTCCTCGCGCGATTCACCGACCGCATCATCACGATAAGCGAGAGTCAAAAGCGCGAGATCAATGGGATCTACAAGGTGGGCAAGCCCGATCAGTTTAGCGTCATTCCGCTGGGTCTGGATCTTGAAGAAGGGCGCGCCGGCCGAAGTCAGCTTCGCGTGGAGGCGAGGATCGAAGCAGATGAAATCGCGGTCGGCGTCATCGGCCGCTTGTGCGAAGTGAAAAACCACCGAATGTTGATCGAGGCGGCGGCGATTCTTTTGAAGAGAACCGGCGAACTGGTCAAGCCGCGCTTCGTTATCGTTGGGGACGGTCATCTGCGCGGCGGTCTCGAAGACCAAGCCGCGGCGCTCGGGATCTCGGATAGCGTGGTGTTCGCTGGATTTCGCGACGACGTGCTCGCTCTGTGCGCCGATCTGGATCTCGTGGCGCTCACATCCGTGAACGAGGGCACGCCTCTGACCCTGATCGAAGGAATGTCGGCGGGAAAGCCGGTCGTCGCAACGGAGGTCGGCGGGATCGTCGATCTCATGGGATCCCACATCGCGCGCCGGGACGGCTTCTCGCTGTGGGAGCACGGCGTCACGGCTCCCAGCGGCGACCCCGAGACGTTTGCGGCGGCGCTTGAATACCTGATCGAGCGACCGGAGCTTCGGCGGGAGATGGGACTGCGAGCAAAGTCGTTCGTGCACTCATCGCTGTCCAGGCGCAGGTTGGTGACCGACATGGAAACGCTCTACGGCGAGCTTGCGGAAACAAAGAAGCGCCAACACTCGAAAGCTGGAACCGCCGTCGCAGCGCGATAGCCAAACCAGAACGGGGAGTTTCTCGCAAAGACGCAAAGCGAGAACGTAAAGGCGGCAAAGAAAAACTTGCCGGAGAAGAACTATTGAGAAGGGTTTTTCTTTGCGGCCTTAGCGGCGGCCTTTGCGTCTTTGCGAGAAACGTTTTGGACCTTCATCGCATTGTTTGAAATGACGCACTCATATTTATAAATAAACACAAAGGGAGAAACACCATGAGGATTTTAATCACGGGTGGCGCCGGATTCATAGGCTCTCATCTTGCCGAGATGTATCTCGACCGCGGAGACGAGGTGCATGTCATAGACGACCTCTCGACCGGCTCGATTGAGAACATCCAACATCTCAAGGGTCACCCGAACTTCACCTACCACATAGATACGATCACGAACTATCACCTGACGGCCGAGCTGGTGGACCTCGCCGACATCGTCTTCCATTTGGCCGCGGCGGTGGGGGTTCGGCTCATTGTCGAGAGCCCGGTCCGAACGATAGAGACCAATATCCGCGGAACCGAGATCGTGCTCAGCCTCTGCGCCAAGAAGCGCAAGCGCGTTCTGATAACTTCGACGTCGGAAGTTTACGGTAAGCTGGACCGGGTTCCTTTTACCGAAGACGACGATCTCGTAATGGGTCCGACCAGCAAAGGCCGATGGAGCTATGCGTGCTCGAAGGCGATTGACGAGTTCATGGCGATCGCATACTGGAAAGAGAAGCGCGTCCCGACGGTCATCGCCCGTTTGTTCAACACGGTGGGGCCGCGCCAGACCGGACGCTACGGCATGGTGATACCGAACTTCGTCCGGCAGGCGATCACCGGCCAGGACATTACGGTGTACGGCGACGGCTCGCAGAGCCGGTGCTTCACCCACGTTCTTGACGCGGCGGGAGCGCTGATTGATTTGGCTGAACACCCGGCGGCGGTCGGTGAAGTCTACAACGTCGGCGGGAACAAAGAAGTGACGATTCTCGAGCTTGCCAACAGAATCAGGGAACTGTCGGGGTCAAGCTCGGAAATAGTCTTCGTACCCTACGAGGAAGCTTACGAGGAAGGATTCGAAGACATGATGCGGCGCGTGCCGTCGATAGCGAAGATAAACGAACTGGTTGGCTACGCGCCCAAGATTACTCTGGACGAGATACTGACCAGCGTCATAGAATACCAGCGAGGCCGAGTCGTCAATAGGCTCGGCGCCCCCGCCCCATTGGCTTTCCAGGTGTAGGGTCCGGAAAGTCCAAGCTCCTGACAGAAGCTGGGACAGAACAAGTTTTACGGAGTTAGAGTGCCGCATTGCGGTAGTCCCCCATAACCGCACCCCCAAGGCCACTTTGAACTCGCACAGTGTTGGGTTATGGGAAGAACTACCGTGCAAGTGCTAGGGATGAGTCTGGGCGCGCTCGCGCTCGGGCTCGGGTTAACAACAATCATTCAACGGCTCGCTCGCCGATTCGGCATAGTGGCCGCTCCACGCAAAGATCGTTGGCACGAGAAGCCGACCGCGCTCCTGGGAGGAGTGGCGATCTACGCCGCGTTCGTGATTTGTTATCTTGCGGCGGGGCCGCGCGTGCCGGGAGCCGTCGCTATCGTAGCCGCGGCCAGCCTGCTCTTCGTCACCGGCCTGATCGACGACCTCATACAAATAAAGCCTTATACGAAGCTAATCGTCCAGCTTATCGCGGCGGCGATAGCGGTCTACTTCGGCGTCCGATTGCGGTGGACGAACTATCAGGCGCTGAACGATTTCATAACGATCTTCTGGCTGGTTGGAATAACGAACGCCATCAACTTGCTCGACAACATGGACGGGCTTGCCGGCGGAATCGCGCTCATCACTTGCAGCTTTCTGGCGGTGACGTTCCTGCTAAACGGCCAGTTCGAGGCGGCGGCCTTGCCGGTCGCGCTTGGGAGCGCGGTTCTTGGATTCCTCGTGTTCAACTTCCACCCCGCGTCGATTTTCATGGGCGACTGCGGATCGATGTTCCTGGGCTTTCTGCTGGGCGGGACGGCGCTGCTGAGCGACTACGGGGGCTCGCGCAATCTTGGGGCTATTCTGCTCACGCCGGTTCTCATTCTGATGATACCGATCTTCGATACGTGCGTAGTCACTCTGACCAGAAAGCTCTCGGGCCGGCCCATCTCGCAAGGCGGAAAGGATCACACCTCGCACAGGCTCGTTGCGCTCGGCATCCCCGAGAGGCGAGCGGTGATAATGCTCTATTCACTCGCGGCGGTCTCGGGCGGCCTGGCGCTGGTGGTGAGGCTGATAAATCCCGGGCTCGTCATGCTGCTCGTGCCCGTGTTCGCTCTTGCAATCCTGTTCCTGGGATTGTACCTGGCGAAAGTGCGTGTGTACGAAAATCCGCCGGACGGCCGCCAGACGGGAACGATTCTCAGCGCGCTTGCGGATTTCTCGTACAAGCGGCGGGTATTCGAAGTGCTTCTGGACGCGGTGCTGGTTTTGCTCGCTTATTACGGCGCGAACTTGTTGAGATTCGATGGGGATCTGCCGGCTGGACAGATGGCGGTGTTCGTTAGGACGCTGCCGCTGGTTATCGGAATCGAGATGCTGGCCTTGCTGGTGGGCGGCGTCTACCGCGGACTCTGGAAGTACGTCGGGATCAGCGACATGATTGTCATAGCAAGGTCGGTCCTGGCTGGGGCGCTTGCGAGCGCGGCCGTGGTCTTCGTGATGTACGGATTCACCGGCCCGTCTCGCGCCGTTTTCGTTCTGAACGGACTGCTGCTTCTGGTGTTCACCGGCGCGAGCAGATTGTCGTTCCGTTTCTTGCGAGTAGCGCTTGCCGGGCCCATCACTCCGCACCCGGACGCCAAGCGGGTGTTTATTTACGGAGCCGGAGACGACGGCGAGTTGTTGATGAGAGCAATTCTGAACAATCCGGCGCACCACTACGTGCCGTTGGGCTTCATCGACGACGACCGCCGGAAGACGGGCAAGCTGATTCATGGCTGCCGTATCTTCGACAGCCGGGAGGCGCCCGAGCTAATTCGCGCGCACGGAATTAGCGAGGTGCTGGTGTCAAGCAGCTCGGTTCACGAAGGAAAACTCGACTACCTGCGCGGTTTGGGCGTCTCGCTCAGGACGATGAGCATTCGATTCGAGTAGAAGCGCCGGCGCACCGAGCATAAGACTTGAAAATGAGGTTGAGATGCACTTGAGATTCAACAGAGCCCTGACCAGCTTATTGCTGATCCTCGCACTGTCCGGCGTCTTCACTATGCCGTCCCTCGCCGTCGTACAAACCGAGCAGAGCGCGTCCAATACCGTCGCGCCTCAGAAAGACGCGATACCGGTTCCGGCGCCGCCGGTCCAGCCGCCGGGGCCGCCGGCGACCGGTCTGCTTGCGGGAAATGGGAAGATCTTCGTCAACGGGAACCCAGCCGAGCCGGGCGCAACCGTCGTAAGCGGCAGCACTGTTTCGACCGGCCCTGAGAGCAAGGCCATTGTCGATTTGGGGCCGTCAGGGCGGCTCGATCTGCAATCCGACACGACCGTTGTCGTGACCGCGCTGCCAAACGCGATGTGGGTGAACATGGACACCTGCGGCAATATCACGCAGACTCTGCCTCCGGGCAGAGCAGGCCAGATCATCATATTCCATCGCGAGAAGGTCCGAATATCGGTCACGAAAGGCGAGGCGACCGTCAGATATGGCAAGAACGAACGGCAGTATAGCGAACGTCTGCTCAAGGGAGTCGACAGCAAGACATTCGACGATCAGGACAAGAAGGTTTATAACGAGGGTAAGCGGTTCGACGATGCTCTGATCGTCACGTCGGCCGGCGACGCGGTCATATCGATCGACTGCGGCGAGAAGCACGTAGCGGCTTGGTGGGGAGCGTCCGGGTTGCTGGCGTTGATCGGTTTGGCGACGAAGAAGTCGTTCGACCGGAACAGGCCCGTGCCGCCTAAGGCAAGCGGAATCAATCCAGGTTAAATTGCCCGCGGTCCGGCCCGCTACTCTATTTAGTACTTGGAATCCCAGACAGTGCTGCGTAACCGGATCTTGGCGGGATCCGTATCAAACACTGTATTCCTTCACTTCCCCAGGACATTTCGAACGTGAGGAGTGTGTACGCAAGTGATCCCTTGTCCGAAATGCGGTGGCGAAGCCCACAGGTCTCACACGCGAGGTGTCTTAGAGCGGCTGACGAAGGCTGTTACGACATATAGAGCGCATCGGTGTCTGGACTGCGGTTGGCGAGGACTGCTAGGCGCCGAAAAACCGATTGGCCGGAACGCGCCCAGACGAAAGCTGACAATACTCATCGCGGTCATAATAACTACCGTGTTGGTTTTCGCTCTGATGGGCCTCATCGATTACACGATCGACAGCGCCAAGAATCCGCGGAAAAAGCACTCAACCGCGCAGTCGAACTGAACGGTCCAGGGCGGCGGCAAGACTAATCACCCGTGGCTCGAGCCCTGGG
>JAHFUG010000191.1:10195-13031 GCA_023265195.1 Blastocatellia bacterium
TTGCCTTTTGCGTTAATTGTTACGCCCTTTGCTCGCGCCAGGAATCGTAGATCGGTAGTACCTCGACTGCATTCACAGGAGGACACTTTGAGAATCAGAGCAGCAATTCTAACTCCGATTTTCTGCTTGATAGCCGCGGCCACGTGCACGGCCCAGGCTCCGATCACGGCCGTCACGCTTGGTCCGGATCAGATAGGAGTGGTGAAGACCGCGGTGGGTCTCTCAACGCGCATAGTCTTCACCGGTTCCGTAAGAGAGATAATATGTGGGGATCTCTATGATCCGGCCGCCGGCCGAGGCACTTTTGTCGTGCAGAAGGGCGAGAACGACGTCTTCATAAAACCGGTGGCGCCTAAAGGGATGAGCAACCTGTTCGTCAAGATCGGAGAAACTGACAAACAGATATTCAACTTCGACCTCAAAGTCGTGCCGGTCGCGGAGGCGCATCGAGTCGTCAATGTTTCCAGCCCTCGATCCGCCTCGCTCGTTTCCGAGCGGCCGCCAAGCGGCGGCGACGCCGCGGGCGATGCAGCGCGAAAGACCGCGTCGCGCGAAATCGAACAGTTGAAAGCAAAAGCCCAGCAGGAAGCGGACGAGACTGTTCGCGCGGCTAACCAGCAGGCCGGCAGAATAACCGCGGAGGCTGAGGCAAGAGCGATCGAGGTTGACCGCAAGACCCTGGAGCGCTCCGAACAGGAAATCGAGCGGCGCTTTGTGAGGGCCCTGATGACGGGCCTGCGCGAAGTAAAGATCAATAATCCTCGCGTGTCGGCGAAGAAGGTCGTCATCAGCCTCGATCCGCGCGTAATCACGCTCGACGACAAGTCCTATCTGCGCTACACGATTCTGAACAACGGCGACGCCGATTTTGTATTTTCGTCGATAACGCTGGAAGCTGGCGTCGGCGGTGAAATCAAGGCGGTCACTGCTGAAGTGACCCAGAACAAGACCGAGAACAAAGTAAGTCCGAAGGAAGCCGTGGCGGGCATCATAGTGTTCGATGCAAAACAGATCGGCGCGCGAGACAGGCTTGCCCTCTTCATCAGAGGCGACGAGAACGCAGAGATAGCGCACCTTAACATCCAGTAAAACGGCCGGAAGGACGGCGGCGATGGTTCACTTGCGGATCAAGAGATTTCTGGTGCTCACGGCGTGCGTAGTCTCGTTGTGTCTGGCGGGCTCGGCCCGCGCCCAGAGTCAGGACAAGCCGTTGTCGCCGCCGGAACGCGCCCCCGTGCCCATCACGGACGCCGATCAGGAGAGAGCGCGGGCCGCCGAGCTTGCCAGGAAAGGCGGCGGGGTTGCCGCCGAATCACCGAAGATCAAGATACCCGGCCGCCATATTTCATCCGGTAATCCGTTGCTGGACGCTCTTGCTTATGATGCGGCTGCCCGGTATGCATTGGACCCGTGTTTGATCATATCGGTCATGAACGCGGAATCTGGATTCAACCCGCAAGCGGTGTCGCCGAAGGGCGCGCGCGGGTTGATGCAACTGATGCCGGCCACGGCCACGAGATTCGGAGTAAAAAACATGTTCGACGCCCGCGAGAACGTGGCGGGCGGCGCAGGCTACTTGCGATGGTTATTGGATAGATTCGGAGGCGACGTTGCGCTCGCGCTCGCCGGATACAATGCGGGCGAAGGCGCCGTCGAGTTCTATGGCAACCGCATCCCTCCGTTCCAGGAGACGCAGAGCTACGTCAGGCTTATCTACTCGCGCTACAGCCGCATCCATTCAAGCACGCCTCTCGAGATAAAGGCGCCCGAGCCGGTTCAAGCCAAAGCAGGCCCGGCCGAAATCATACCCACCTACAATCAGATCATTCGCTCCACTTCCAGCATTGGCGGCCCGGTGAAGTAAACGCCTTGCCGTTCCGTCCAACCCGCCGCAAAACCTATCCGCGCTTTCCTGTGTTTCGTTTCGCTTGTCAGTGGCGCTCCGTCCCATTACTATGCGCAGGCGGGCGAGCCCTGATGTCGAATCATCTTTGACGGCCACTCGTTCAGGAAGCTGTCTCCGGCTCGATCCGCACAGGGCAACATCTTCTTCTTCTTATCACCGCAGACGAGGTCCGCGTCAGATGAGAGACCGCACGATCATCACACGCCGTTTGATGGCTGCGTTAGCGGCGGCGGTGTTAACGCCGCCGTTGGGAGCCTCCGCTCACGACATTCCCAACGATGTGACCGTTCAAGCGTTTCTCAAACCGGAAGGGCGCCGCCTGGCCTTACTCGTTCGAGTCCCGTTGAAAGCCTGTCGCGACGTCGATTTTCCCACGCGCGGTCCCGGCTTTCTTGATCTTACGCGAGCCGACGCTTCGCTTCGAGATGCAGCTACGATGTGGATATCCGAGCTTGTCGAGTTGTACGAGAACGGCGAGCGCCTGCGTAACCCGAGTCTAACCGGCTATCGAGTGTCGTTCGAGTCCGACAGATCCTTCGGCTCTTACGAAGAAGCGCAAGAGCATCTCTCCGGGGATCGGCTGCCCGGCGACACGGAGATTTATTGGAATCAAGGGCTGCTCGACGTGTCGTTCGAGTACCCAATCAATTCGGATCGATCCGGGTTTTCGATCAACCCCGGATTCTCGCGGTTGGGATTGCGAGTAATAACCGTCCTTCGATTCCTGCCACCTGGCGGCGGCGTTCGCGCCTTCGAGCTGCCCGGCGATTCCGGTTTCGTCAGGCTCGATCCGAGTTGGCGCCAGGCGGCGCTGCGATTCGTGGGAGCCGGATTCATTCACATAATGGATGGAACCGACCATCTGCTGTTTTTGTTTTGTCTGGTCATTCCATTCAGGCGCTTCGGCTCGCTGATCAAAGTCGTCACCGC
>JAHFUG010000570.1 GCA_023265195.1 Blastocatellia bacterium
CATTAGATGAGCGAAGGAATATTACTTTTCGTCGAGCAAAGGGACGGCGTTCTCAACCGGACGACCCTGGAAGCGTTGGTAGCCGCGCAAAGGATCGCAACCGAAACCGGCCAGAAGCTGAGCGCCGCCGTTTTCGGGTCCGGGGTATCCGCCGTTGCCGCGGAGATCGCGGCGAAAGCGCTCGAAGCGGTTTATGTCGTGGAAGACGCCAAACTGGCCGAGTACACCCCTGACGCCTACACCGGCGCCTTGAAGCAAGTTGTTCAACAACTCGATCCTAAGTATGTGATCTTCAGCCACACGTATCAGGTCCGCGACTTCGCGCCCAGACTGACCGCGGCCCTCAACAAGAGTCTCGTAGGAGACTGCATTGGCTACAAGATCGAGGGCGGCGCGCTGTTACTCACCCGCCAGATATTTCAAGGCAAGATCAACACCGACGTGAGCGTTTCCTCCGAGCCCCCAATATTCATAAGCTTTCAAGCGGGCTCGTACCGAGCGGATCAGGCGGCGGCGAGCGAGTCAGCGTCCCGCATAGAAACATTGTCCATAGACATGTCCGGCGTTGAAGTGCGATCGAAGCCAGAGGAGAAATTTCAGGAGGCTAAGCAAGCCGTTGACCTAACGCAAGCCGAGCGTATCGTTTCTGTGGGACGCGGCATCAAGAGCGAAGAGAACCTCAGGCTGGTGAAGGATCTTGCGGAGGCTCTGGGAGCCGAGCTGGCGGCGTCACGGCCGATCTGCGACAACGAATGGCTGCCGATGGATCGCCAGATCGGAAGCTCGGGCCAAACTGTCGCGCCAAAGCTGTATCTCGCGGTCGGAATCTCCGGCGCCATTCAACACGTGGTCGGCATGAAGAACGCCCAGACCATCGTAGCAATCAACAAGGACGCCGAAGCGCCTATATTCGACATCGCCGACTATGGCATCGTGGGCGACCTCTTCGAAATCGTGCCCGCATTGATTGCGGAAGCCAGGAAGAGTCAAGGTCAGTGACGATTTCTTTGATGTCGGCCTATAGAGGGTGGAAAGTTTCGGGAAAGCGTGATTAGGTTTCCTTGCGTGAGGAGCATCAGCATATCCGCTCACAGCAAGATTGAAAAGCCCTCTTGTGTGAAGTGTCTGTCGTGAGTGAGTACTTCCGTGACGCCGAGCGAACGCATCGCATTCATCGAAATGCAGTCCGTCAGGCTATAACCCTTATCGGGTCGATTCCGGAAAAGCGCCATTCCTTCGATGAAGGTGTCGTGAGTCTGCTCCAGCGTCAGAACATCGGCTCGTTCTAACAGCAGGTAAACGATCCGAACCGAGTATTCTCTACTCTCGGGGCCGTAGCCGCTGAAGTAATTCAATACCTCAAGCAAGACAGGCTCGGTCGTGACGAAGCGCCAGCCTTGTAGCCGTCGCTCGGCCCCGACGGCCCTCTCATGCCATTGATCCAGCGGGTTGATCACCGCGACCCAAAAGAGCGTGTCCGCGAATACCGAGATCATTTCTTCGGCGAGCCATATAGGTAATGGTCGTGCTGCTCAGCGCCATCGCGCGGCAACCGCTCCCACACTTCATCGGGCACATCGGCGGCAATCTCTCTGATATCTTCCCAAATGCTTTTGCGGGGTTGTTCCTTGCTTTGCTCCATCAACTCCACGTACAGCAAGACCTTCTTCTGTTTCTCCGCTGGCAGGGCCTTCACTTTCTCTATTAGTGTTTCCTGGGTGTTTGAAGACATACCTTGCTCCTCAGCTTGGCGGACCGCTCCTCGCTAGGAGGGCGTCGAAGACCAGCATTCTTTCAGGCGCCGTCGACAGAGTCAACCCAGTCCTTCATTCGTTCATGTAATGGCGAACGCGCGACGAAACAGCGCCTTCTCCAAAAAGACCTGGACGGACAGATTGCAATATCATCCGAATGGCGCGATGCGTGACGGGCTTGCCATTTCAATATGGTCTCTTTACCCTAATGGCTCCGAACGGAAAGGAACCGATGACTGAACGAGAGACTCTTGAAATGGATGTGCTCCTGGTGGGCGCCGGACCCGCTAACCTTTCTTGCGCGCTTCATCTGACCAGGCTCATTAACGTACACAACGAAGTAGCCAGGAAATCGGGCGGTCGGGGTCTCGGCGAGGTCAACATCGCCGTCATTGAAAAAGCGGCTGAGATAGGCGCGCATCAGATGTCCGGAGCGGTGCTGGATCCGACAAGCCTAACGGAGCTGATGCCGGATTATGAAGCGCAGGGCGCGCCGCTCGAAGCCGACGTCGGTGAAGAGCACGTCTACTTTTTCACCCGGACCGGCAAGATTTCCATTCCGATTCCTCCGCCTCTTCGCAATCATGGAAACTACGTCATATCGCTAAACCAATTTGTTCGATGGCTCGGTGAGAAATGCGAATTGATGGGAGTGAACGTCTTTCCGGAGTTTCCCGGCGTCGAAATGCTCTATGACGGCGAAAAGGTCGTTGGAGTGCGCACCGGCGACAAGGGCGTCGACAAGAACGGTGAGCCGAAGGTGAACTTCGAGCCGGGCGTCGATATTCAAGCAAAGGTCACGGTCCTCGGTGAAGGCGTGCGCGGGTCGTTGACGAAACAAATGGTCAAGCGGTTGAAGCTGGATGAACAGCGAGACCCTCAGGTTTATTCAGTCGGCGTCAAGGAGTTGTGGGAGATGCCGGATGACCGGTTTAAAGCGGGGTCGGTTATTCATACAATGGGCTGGCCGTTTGATTCGCACACGTTCGGCGGGACCTGGGTGTACGGAATGCGCGGCCGAATAATCGACATAGGCTCGGTCGTTGGCCTGGATTATCGCGACCCTGGAATCGATCCGCATCACGAGTTTCAGAAATTCAAATCGCACCCTTTTATAGCGAAGCTGCTCGAGGGCGGCAAGATGATTCGGTACGGCGCGAAAGCGATGCCGGTTGGCGGCTGGTACACGATGCCGAAGCTGGCCTCGCACGGCGTCTTGATCGCGGGCGACTCGGCAGCGATGCTGAACGGCGAAAGGCTGAAGGGGATACATCTCGCGATAAAAGCCGGCATGCTCGCCGCCGAGACGATTCTGGAAGCGCTTATTGCGGGCGACTACTCGAATAACAGACTATCGGCCTTCGAGAGCCGGGTAAAGGAAAGCTTTATCGGGCAAGAACTATACAAGTCACGGAACTTTCACCAGGGGTTCGATAGAGGGAGAAACATCGGAATGATCGCGGCCGGAATATCGACAATAACCGGAGGCCGATTGCCCCGAAAGCTCCCGATAAAAGCCGGGCACCTTCACCTGGAGAAGCTCCCGCAACGTGGGATCGAATCCGGAGAGAACCGTTACGCCGGACTGAAGTATGACGACAAGTTGATCATAAACAAACTGACCGACGTCTATTACTCGAACACGGAACACGATGAGGACCAGCCGTGTCATTTGAAAGTCGCCGATCCGAGTATTTGTGTGGATCGGTGCACTGTCGAATACGGCAACCCCTGTCAGAATTTTTGCCCCGCCAATGTTTATGAAATGGTTGGCGATGGCGATGATCGGCGGCTCCAAATCAACTTCTCAAACTGCGTTCACTGCAAGACCTGCGACATAATGGATCCATACCAAATAATCGACTGGACGCCCCCAGAAGGCGGCGGCGGACCCAATTATCGGAATATGTAGAGGGTGCAAACTAGACTAGCCAAGGGCTCCACCCTTGATATACCGAGTTCGGAGTGCGGAGTTCGGAGTGCGGAGTGCGGAGTTCGGAGTTCGGAGTTCGGAGTTCGGAGTGCCGGATCACGCGGTGGTTCTAGGGGGAAACGCTAATAGAATTCTCGTAATGATCGGCATAAGCGACTCATGATCCACCTGAGATGCTGATGAGACGCTACAATTGCCTGCGGTGCGCGCCTCCACCTACAGGGGCGTAAATACCCCGAACGGAGGAGCGGGGATAAATCCCTCTTCCCGACCCGTGATTTTTTGAGATTGAACATGGAATCTGAATTTGCTATCTCCGAAAATG
>JAHFUG010000192.1 GCA_023265195.1 Blastocatellia bacterium
TATTTCTTCATCTGAAAAGTCACTGAAACCACCGTGCCCCCCTCATCCGAGGCCGCGGCCGTAACGATGACTGATTTCTTCTTGTCCGAATCTTCCGCCGAAACCGTTCCAGCCTGATCGGTCTTGAGCGTCTGTACTTGCATGCCCGCCTTCTTCAACTCCGAATCGTAGAATGAGAGTACGTCATTCGCCTTATCGTTGGTGTTGAAGTGAAAGCCGCCCGATTCTCCATCATTACCCTTAAAGGAGTAGGTTCCGGCTGGCGCTGATCCCGGATAAGACGGAATCCAGTTGGGCGCCTTGTCGGCGGTGGTCCCAATCTTCACCGAGCCCTCGCCTGAATTAATCTCCAGGCTCCCCGTTTCTCCGTCCCCGTTTGCTTCGATCTTGACGGCCTCTTTTCCATCTTCTTTGATGACGATCTTGCCGTTCTTCGCCTCGTCAATGGTCACGGTGATCACTTTGCCGGTCTTCTTGTCCCTGACCGTAATAGTGCCCTTCGCTTCGTCGGATGAGAGGACCTCGACGTCGGGATTGGTGGCGGCGACCATTTTCGCTACTGCCATCGCGGGGTTTTTCTTCATCAACTCAGGGTCGAGCCCCATTTGTTTGGCCTTGTTATAAACGAAATACATCGCCACGGCGGCGACGATGCCGCCGATTACGATCAAACCACCACAGCCGGCCAGGATGTAGATAATTGGATTCGTCTTCTTTCTTGTTTGATCCGCCGTCGGGGGTCCGGGACTGATCGGAGTAGTGCTCATGCTCATCTTCCCTTAGTCTCCTTTTCTGAATTCGTTTTCTTCACCCCGGTGAATAGACAAGGGCGCATTCTATCATCGCGCGCCCGGCCCCGATAGCGCGGGCTTCGGAAGTCTTCGGAAGCCATGCGATTGCTCGATCACTCGCGTCTCAACGGCCGCTCCATCAACTGGCTCGCGGCTTCGAGCGCGGGCTTGTCCTCATACAGCAGCGAGTACGTGTTTGCGATTATTGGCATGTCCACGTTCAGCCTCACGCTTAACTCGTAAATGGCGCGGCAAGTCTTCACGCCTTCGGCGACTTCTCGCGTCTCTGAAAGAATATCCGCCAGCTTGCGCCCTCTGCCGAGTTCAACGCCTACGCGCCGGTTGCGCGAAAGGTCTCCCGTGCACGTTAGCACCAAGTCGCCAAGTCCCGCGAGACCCGCCATCGTCTCCGGCCTGCTCCCTTGAGCCATCGCGAAACGAGTTATTTCAGCGAGTCCCCTCGTGATCAGCGCAGCAACGGAATTCATACCGAATCCCAGTCCTATCACGACACCCGCCGAGATCGCGACGACATTCTTCACCGCGCCGCACAATTCGACTCCAACAACGTCGTCGTTGGTGTAAATCCGGAAAGCGCTCGAGCTTAATTCGCGCTGCACCATTTCGCTCAGCTCAGGATTTTTGCTCGCGGCCACGATGGCCGTGGGATAGCCTTTGGCGACTTCAAGAGCGAAGCTTGGCCCGGACAAAGCGACAAAACCAGGTTCGAATCGGCCGCGCATTACGTCCGCGATCACCTCGGACATGCGCATCAACGTGCCGTTCTCAACGCCCTTTGTCGCGCTGACGAAAACCGCTCCGCGGTTGAGCAGAGGACTCATACTGGCCGCGATCTCACGCACCGCGTGCGAGGGTACGACGTTCAACACCAGTTCCGCGCAATCGAGCGATTCCGCGAGCGACGTAGTGGCCCTGATGTTGGTGGAAAGCTCGAATTCCGACAGGTAGTACGGGTTCTTTCCTGTGTCTCGTATGCCTGCCGCGACTTCGCTTTCGCGCGCCCACAAGCGCACGTCGTGTCCCTTTCGCGCCGCCACCATAGCCAGAGCCGTGCCCCAGCTTCCCGCGCCTATGATTGCAACCCGTTTCTTTCCGGCCGATCCGTCAGCGGTCATCTTCCCCCGCCCCCACTCATCGCCGAGCCGTCCATTGCATCGCGGCTGCCCGGGCCGACTCTCTTGCCGATCTTGTTCTCCGTCCGGTTCATCAACCGGCGGATGTTCTCGTGATGTTTCCCGATGATGAGCGCACACCCAATCACGCCAATGACGACGAGCGCGGTCAAGTGAGGGTTTGGAAACAACAATCCATAATAAAACAATGTCCAAAGAGGCACGGCTGCGGTTGCGAGGATCGAGCCAAGTGAAACGTAGCGGCTGAAGTATACGATTCCGACCCACAAGATCAGACTGGAAAGGACCGAATACGGCGCGAGCACGAGAAACACTCCTACTCCGGTTGCGACCCCTTTGCCTCCACGGAATCCGAGAAACACCGGAGCGATGTGACCGGCTATGGCGGCAATAGCGGCAAGCCCGATCCACAAATAGTCGCTGCTTTCGACCGTGCGAATAAGCAGAACAGCGGCGGCCCCTTTTGCTACGTCCAGAAGGTAGGTAAGCACTCCGGCCGCTCGACCGGCGCGCCTGGTGACGTTTGTGGCGCCTATTCCGCCGGAACCCACGTCGCGAATATCCTCACCTTCAGTGAATATGAACTTGATGAGCAGGTAGCCAAATGGTATCGAGCCCAGAAGGTAAGCTGTAAGCACCAGTAGCAATCTGAGCAGCATCAAACGCGAACTCCATCGCGGAAGGCCGAATCATTATTACCCTATGCCGCGCGCAATATATCAAAGAGCCGTTTCGTCCACAATGCCGCCCTTGCCGTTGCGCACTCTACACCGACTATTATGCCGATCGGAAGATGTCGCTGATTTGCGCTGACCGCCGCCCGTCCGCCGTGATCAATGAGACGAAAGCGCCTCTCCGGAGTTTGGCCATCCTGTCGACTTTCTTTGCAGGCGGCGGATCGAGCAGTTCCTCAAACATCAAGAATTCACAGGTCGGGAAGAGGGATTTATGCCCGCTCCTCTCCTTGCCGCAAGTTTGAGGAATCGCCGAAGAGCGGGGATACGATCCCTCTTCCCGACCTGTGATTTTTTGATGTTTGAGGAACTGCTCTAAATTCTTCCCGCCAAGAAGAGCAACCGAAAATCGCCGGACTTCGATGTGACGAAGGCGACCGTGATCACGCAGCAATTCCAGATCTTACAACCGGAGTCCTCGCTGCGCGAAGGGGAGTATCACGACCGAAAAACGCGGGCGCCGTTGGCTTCAAGCGAAGATGCGCTGAGAGCAACTCGTGCTTCAGATCGTAATGGTCGCGCCGTCAAACTTCGTTAGCGACCAGGTCGAACTTTCGTTGAAACAGTCCTTCTCCTCTCTCAGATAACGTATGGCTAATTCCTCGCCCAGCTTGAGCGATTCCGCCGCGTCCGAGCGCCAGTGCACCCCCGCGATGTTGCGGCCTATCGCGATATTTGAAGCGAGCTTGTTCAACTCGCCGCCAACCGTGAGCGCCGAGCCCGTGTAGGGAAGAAGCTGTGAGCCGTCGGCGCTTGCCTCCACGGGGTTCGGGATGACGAACGACTCGTCGAAGAACGCCTTCAGCACGGTGACGCAGGCGCCGGCAACTGTCGCGTGGCCGGCTCCATACGCGGGATGCGTCGGACACCCTTCGGGGAAGGCCATAGGCAGAAGGTAACTGCCATTGCGGCCGAACACCTCGTTAAGGACAGGCGAATTCAGAATGTCGGAATGAATGGGATAGCTCGCCGCGTGCGTCACGTGATTGTGGATTCGCCCGGCGAACTCCTCTGGCCTGAGCCGCCGGTGTACGAACCACTTCTGATACCAGACCGCCTTGAGAGCAGGCGCGGCCACGCCGGCCAGCACGCTTGCGACGTAGGGATCGCCGAGCGTGCCGAACCCTATCTGAGTGCGCGAAGTACGATATGGATTGCCCGCGTCGCGCGTCGCGCCCAGGCTGAAGAGGATCAGCAACGCATCGAAGTAAGCTTGAAACAACACGTCGATGTGAACCCATTGACCCAGGTCTCGTCCGTTCGCGATGTAACGCGGATTCGGATCCAAAACATCCGGGGCCGTTGCGGCTCCGTTCTGCACCAACAACCAGTCCGGGTAGCTTGTCAAATAATCCACGCCGCCAACGACGGTCCGCATACGGCGGTCAACCCGTTCCACGCCGAATGGTGTGTCCTTCCAAAGGAACTGTGAGATGTAAGGACCGCTAAGATCGCCGGGCCCCACGCCGCGGAAGATAGTACCTGGTGTAACAGCGCCGCCGGATTTCGGTCCGCGAAAGTCCCCCAGCCTGGAAAGATCAGCGGCGGCCCGGTTGATCAAGTCGCTGGTCCCGTATTGCGCGAAAGGAACATCTCGCGCGAGCGCCATCCAGTAGTTTTCCGCGATCTCGCCGGCTTCTTCCGCGCTGCTGAAAACAGGCGCGGCTTTTTGCTGCAAGCAATGCGAATCGGGTCCTTCCATCGCGAATGCGAGTCCGGCCTGAGGGTTGGTGAGCTTGACTCCGCGGCCAAGCGTTATGTTCTCGAAGTCAGCGCTGCTGCCGGTCGTGAGCGCGCGAATCAATGTATTGAAGGCGGCGACGTCCACTTCGCCAAGGTTGTTGTGCGGCAGCGCCTTTGAAAAGCTGCCGATCTTGTTGGCGTACAACTCCTCGTCGTCATTCGTGGGATGGCTTACGATTGGCAGATCTCTTTCTCGCTGAGAGGCTGCGGTCCGGACGTTGAAGGAGGCCTTCGCTCGTTTCTTCCCGGTCGACGGACCGACTTCAACCCGAGGCTCGACCTCTTGCGCGTTAACTTCCGCACTCCTCGAGACGCCGGGCCGGACCAAACCTGCAGCGCCGGCGGTGATTGTGGCCGCTACTCCGCCAACCGAATGAAGAAAACCACGTCTGCTTGTCGTGTAGTTGCTTCGCTGAGAAGATGCGCCGGCGTCCTCTTCACGCCGCCGTTCTGACTTCGCGCGCAATTCGGAATCCTTAGTCATTCTTCCTCCTGTTATTCGATTGTGTCGGGCGCTAACCCGGCTTGCAGCGGCGTCTACAGCTCTAAGAAGCTGTCACTTACTCTATTGCGCAACAGGTGAGGGATAAGATGGGGACACGATTTGGTGAAGAACATCTCGGTTAATAAAGTTCCAGGCTTTATGCAGATCACAACATACCGAGAATTCACAATATCCTCGGGGCTTTCGAATGTCAACGTCGTAGTGTCGTAGTCGTAGTTGGTCGTAGTCGTAGTTGCTTTTGCTTCACATCGTCCTGCACCGGCATTGACGGAGGTCCAGTGCGAATCGTCTTGAATGCAATAATCCTGATCGCACCAAGATCGCGTGGAGCGACCACGTAGGCGCCGAACCTATTTGCGACGATACGGCAACGTCATTGCTCGGGGTCTGACGACGTCGCGGGCGCACCGGCCTTGTCGCCACCACGCAGGACATTTGTCTGATCGAGGTAGAAGGAACGCTTGCCGGTGACGCCGTACTTGTTCGGGACCGCCGTCGCCTCGAAGCCGTCCGCTTTCAAGCGAACTTCAATGCGATAGCCTTGGAGCTTTCCTTGCGACGTATCCATCAAGAGATGCTTCTCCATTAACTCTTCAAGCGCCGCGTACCGCACGGACTGCATATAATATTGTGCTTCGGCGCTGGCCACGGCGCGTAGTCGAGCTATTACGGCGATCTCATTCGCCGCGGTGACCTGCGGTGGCGTTTGCGTGGACTGGGAGGTTTCCCCAGCCTGGGGCGTGCCAATGGTCGCGCTGCATCCGGCGAAAAACCCAGACGCCAGAGTCAACAGCCCGATGATCCTCAGGAACTGCATGTTCGTATGCTCCCTTTGTCTCCGATCACTTCGCTGAGGTCATGCTATTTTGAAAGCGCGCCCTCGGCAAGAGTAATCGCTTGCCAGGCTTGCCGGAGGACCTGCATGAATAGGGGAAACCGGCGTTGCTTGCTCGCCGTGTTAGAATCTCCGACGGCTAGAACGACGATAGGACTCGCGGCCAGCAAGGGAGGAGTCACAGTGTTCAACAGCGTGGGCGATATCTATGAGGCGATAGACGAGGCTCGCGAGCGCATCTACTCGAGAGTTGCCGGACTGACGAGTGAGCAAGCCTGCTTTCGGCCATCGGCTCACGGATGGTCGGTGGCGAATCTGGCTGAGCATCTCTGCATAACCGAGCGCCGGGTTATTGGACTCCTCAGGCGGTTGGTCAAGGAAACCGAATTGCTGGGTTCGATCAACGGAACAAGCGGATTCAAACCGTTTTCGCTCGAGGAGTACATCCAGCAGGCGAAAGGCAAGAAATTCTCCGCGCCCGAAGAGGCGCAGCCGAACGAGGGGCTTAGTATCGGCGACTCAATCGTGAGGCTGCGGCAAACACGCGAGGAGTTAAGATCGCTTCAGGCGCGGCTCGAGAGTTTGGATCTTTCAGAAGCGACGTCGCCCCATCCAGCGTTCGGTCCTCTGAATGCGTACCATTGGCTCGCGTTCGTGGGTCTCCACGAAGGCAGACACCTGGCCCAGATAGAGCGCGTGATGGCGTCGGTGGGTTTTCCAGCGGCGTGAGAGTTGGTAGCAAAAGTCTTCGATACTCAACGGAGCGAATTCATTTGTCAGGCGGAACAAGTTTGTAAATAGCGCCCTTATAGATCAGCACCACTCGCTCATCGCTCTTGAATCCCACGAAGTATGCTTTGAGGCCTGCTTGCTTGACGAGCATCTCTTTATAGACGTCCGTATCCCATACGAGAGGCACCACCGGGATCTCTTTGTCAGGCTTGTACCTCTTATCGGTCCATACCCCTCCGATGAGTCTAAACGTCTTGTTGGACACTCGGCGTTCTTCCGGCTTAGCCGGCTTAGTCTTTGTGATTTCGGAAACGCGGGAGACTTCATCCGCCATCACGGCTTTCTTGTTTTCGTCGCGAGGCTGAGGAGGAGGAGCGCTGATTCCACTACGGCCGCGGTCGGAACCCGCGGACTCGGATGCGCGCGGCGTCAGTTCTCCAAGTGGTTTTACAGTCGCCGTTCTTTCCTTTTCCGTCTTGGCGTCGGCGGAAGCGCTGCCGGGCTTTAACGTCTTGACCTCTCCGCCCTTGCTCTTGTCTTCCGGGACGCTCAGGGCGCGCGCCGAATCGATCTTCTCGAACTCAGCGCGATCATCGCTGGTCTTTCGCTCAGGCTGAGCTTCGCGGCGCTCGGCGACGTGAGTTGCAGGGTCGTCGGCTTTCTTTGGCTCGTCTTTGGATGCGGCTATCGGCGCCTCTTCTCGATCCGTCCTCTTGTCAGACTCCGTTGCCGCAACTTCGCCTGAGGCTGGCCGGCCCGCGGCAACCGATGGCCCAGATTCTTCGGTTCCGCCCGCGGTTCTTTGCCGCGAAGCTGTTGTCGAGACCGGCGAAGGTTGGCTGCCATCGGCATCCCGAGGCGCCGGCGGGGCGTTCTTCGCTAGTTCCACGGGGACTGCGTTGTTTGATTCAGTCGGCGCGTCTTCTTCTCTGAACGCTACGGCGTGATTGCGCGCGTTCATGTTGTTGACGATGACTGGAACGCTTATCACCGCAACCAGAAGCGCAAGCGCGGCGAGGGCCCACCTTGGAGTTGCAAGTCCGGAGAGGAAACCTAATATCCATCCGGGCCGCCTGACCGGCTCCTTATCGGTTGCCGTGGCGGCCATGTCAGCTTGGTCAAATCGAGCAAGATTAGCTACCGTGATGCGGCAGGAAGAGCACTCGGCCAAGTGACTTTCGTATCGTTGAATCGTCGCGGCTGGAATCTTTCGTTCGATATAAGCCGTTGCGAGGTCGGCGTCGAAGCCGGAGCAGTGTGCGGAGCCGTTGCTCCTTTTGAAATGAGAGCGGAGGAGCTTCTCAAACGTTGCGGTCTTATTGTTAACTGTCGGTGTCATTTTTTGAAGAAATACCCTGGAAAAACGCGTCATCGGGTGAACGTCACCACCCAGTGCGCTTGCGCGTATTCTCCGTTTTCAGATGTTCACGCGCCCTCAGCCGCCTTTCCCGCCTTTCGATCCGCAGGCAGCGCCTCGAACAGGTACTCTTTAGCCGTTATGTCCAATTCCCGCCCCGCCAACTCGATCGCCTCACTTATTTCGCGCCGTTTGAAGCGGTGCTCGTTAGCCAGGTTCTTTTCAACAAGCTTTCTGACATGCTTGTTCGTCTTGGCGATCCATCTGCTGATGCTGGCTTCATGCACGTTGAAAAGACGTCCTATTTCGCGCAGCGTCATCTCGTCGCAGTAGTAATAAGCCAGGAGCAATCGTTCTTTGGGCTCCAACTGCGTGAACCCGCGGCGAAGCGCGTCAGCCACCGCCGCCCGATAGCGGTCGCGCACAAATGTGATTTCCGTGCTATGACGGCCATTCGCTTCGACCGGCTTGGCCAGCCGATCGAGATCTTCGTCCTCTTCCGTCTGCACGTAGCGATTGGACTGACGGTGCATGTCGGCGGAAAGCTGAAAAACCACGGCGCGCAACCAGCCTTTCAAAGATCCCCGCCCGGAGTAAAACGAGAACTTGCTTACTCGTTCACCTTCAGCCTCTCGCAACCCATACAACTCGGCAAAGGTCGAGTCGGCCAGTTGCTCGGCCTTGCCGCCATCGCTCGTGTGGGCTCTGGATATCCCCGTCAAATAACCGCGGTAGTCCCGAAAGAAATCCTCCCAAGCCGCGTCGTCGCCTTTGGCGCAAGCGACGGCCAGGCACAAATCGTCGAGATTGAGCGACGCCATGAACTCGGCAACGGCCCCCGCCGCATTCGCATGGTCGCCCGCTGAGACCGCGTCCGGCAGATACTTTCGCACCGAAGCAAAGAGAGCCGAGGCCATCTCGTCATCGGTCACGCTGTAGCGGCGCGAGAGGCTCGCCGTCACGGCGTCTATCTCTTTGGCGAATGCAACCCTGAACTCTTCAGCGGTCATTTACGTCCCCGGGCGCTCTTCAATCAACACCGCCGGCTCCGCTCTTCCTTAACGAGAACCCAACGAGGCTACCTATGCTATCACAAAGCAGGGCCCAATTCTTCCCCTTGACGACGGGTTCGACGGGTTAGCGCGGTTTCTTCCACCTCGGTTTCCATCATCCGCTTTTTCTCTTCAGTCAAACCAAACGCCAAACTACGATCAGAACTTTCGGAGGTCAACGGTCTGGTGCTAGCATCATCGCCATGCCGGAAGAGATCAAGATCTACCAAAAACCAACCTGCAGCAAGTGCCGCGAGACCATCGTCGTTCTTAGGGACCGAGGCGTTGAGTTTGAGTCCATCAACTATTACGAAACCCCGTTCACCGCCGCCGAATTGAAACGTCTGATCGAAAAACTCGGCGTCGGTCCTCGCGACGTCATGCGCAAAGACGAAAAAGTCTATCGCGATCTGAAGCTCGCAAGCCGAAAACTGACCGACGACGAGTTGATCGAGTTGATGGTCCAGAACCCGGATCTGATTCAGCGGCCAATTGTTGAGCGCGGGAACCGAGCGGTGCTCGCGCGTCCCCCCAAGAACGTCGAAGACTTGCTGTGAGATCAAGTTCGATTGAACATAGCGGAAAAGCCGATCGGCGAGCCGCTGAAATTGACGCTGATGATCATCCGTTCGGTATGTCCTAATCCGTGTTGCTTGCGTCCAAATAGAACGGCGATCGGCTTAGGTTTCGCTTGTGCCGCATCTCGGTAGGAGAGACCTGTCTGTAGATACGAGCTATGACCACCGCCGCCGCTTCCGTTAGGGGTCGTAGCTCCGTTAGGAGCGACCCATCCTCTGCCGCAAGGGTTGCCTCGAACGTCGCTAAGAGAGATTCACAGGCTCGGACTACAGATAGGTCGTCTCTACGAGACTAACTAACTCCTCTCACTCAGGAGCTTTTCATTGAATCATAGCCAAATCGCACCAACGGGGTGGCCAGCTTCGATAGCAACACACTTTAGAACACTACCATCCATTCGCGGGTTCCGTTTGGGCCTGCTGAGGTTGAGGAAAGATTCGCCAACCGAAGGCGTCTTTATGCACGGCTAATTCAAGTGGCCGCCGGATGGATTGTCGTGGATGGTTTGACTCTTGACGCCAATCCTAGACGAAACGCGGCTCGTGTCTTAAGATTCTCCACTCGTTTGAAGGGAACGCTTCTTTTAAGGCCGCAGCCCCCGTTATTGACTGCTGGTCAGCACGTTGTTGATTTCGCTGATCGGCGCGGAACGGCGCGTTGGAGCCGAACCTAAGTCAACGGTTCCGACGGCAGCTAGGCTAGATCGAGACTCTACCGGGCCAGAGTCAGCGTGAGGAACAGAACGTGGACGATCGGCGATCGTTGAGCGGGCGAGCGCGAGATTTCTTCGCGGCGTTGCAGGACGAGATATGCGAGGCGCTGGAGTCGCTCGATGGCGGGAAGCGATTCCGCGAAGACGTCTGGGAACGCGAAGGCGGCGGCGGCGGGCGCACTCGCGTAATGGAAGAGGGAACCCTGTTTGAAAAAGCCGGGGTCAACTTCTCAGAGGTTCATGGTAATCTGCCCACGGACTTCGCGGCCAAGCTGCCCGTAGGTGAAGGAACGGGGTTCTTCGCAACGGGGGTGTCTTTGGTTCTCCATCCTTGGAACCCGATGGTTCCTACCGTTCACGCAAACTTTCGATTCCTGGAACGTGGCTCCGGCGGCTGGTTTGGCGGCGGGACCGACTTGACGCCATACTATCCCTTCATCGAAGACGCGATTCACTTTCACAAAACGCTGAAGGCGGCTTGTGACCGGTTCGACGGCGCGAACTATCCAAGGTTCAAGAAATGGTGCGACGACTATTTCTTCGTCAAGCATCGCGGCGAGACTCGGGGAGTCGGCGGTGTTTTCTTCGACTATCTAACCGGAGAAGCGCCCAATGGAGTTGTGTCTGGCGGCGTGAACTCTTCAGGGGACGCTGGAAAGCTGGAAGAGGTCTTTGAGTTCGTTCAAACCGTGGGCCGGGCTTTTCTTCCTGCTTACCTGGCGATCGCCGAGCGGCGCCGCGGCGAGCCTTACACCGAACGCGAGCGGGAGTTTCAATTGATCCGCCGCGGACGTTACGCCGAGTTCAATCTCGTTTACGACCGCGGAACGACGTTCGGGCTCGAGACTCGGGGACGGACGGAATCAATATTGATGTCGCTGCCCCCGCTTGTGAAATGGGTGTATGACTACAAGCCCGAGCCGGGTTCAAAGGAAGACGCTGCTGGGGAGTTCTTTCGCGCCCGCGACTGGCTCGCTGACTAGGCTATTACAGTTTTCACCGCTCCTGCTGTTTCCCAAAACGCGCGTAAGGCCATGTCAGCCTGATTTCGCGAAGAGGTCGCGTTGGAGACCGACGGACCGTCCACGGCTGTTAATCGGAATAACCTTGAGCTCAGATTCGAGATCGGCGTGGTTTTCGACAACTTCATTGCCCCATTGAGTCCAACCTTGTCTCGGGCATCGTGCAAATAGCTCGAGGTAGGGTCCAGGGCTACACGCCTCGATGAGGTCGTACAATTCATCAGGCTTGCGGGAGTGCTCCCGTTTCTGGCTGGCTAAGATGTTGACTTGCCGCCGACCGGGCTTGA
This sequence comes from Blastocatellia bacterium, assembly GCA_023265195.1. Classification (GTDB taxonomy): domain Bacteria; phylum Acidobacteriota; class Blastocatellia; order UBA7656; family UBA7656; genus QHVH01. Next base: position 11,504 of record JAHFUG010000192.1, read on the forward strand.
GGGTTCGCATGCTCCCTCTTATTCCGAAGAGCACTAACTCCGTTACATTTCTGAAGTAGAAGCCCACGCCTCTGCCATCCGGTCCGCCGTCCTTCCGCACTTTGTACCAAATGATATTTGTCTTATAGGTGAAGCCCCAGCGCCGCATTGTCTCAAGTCCTTCCGACAAGAGAGCATTGGGGACCCACAGGTAAAGATGGCTGGCGGCTGCCGCCAATTGAGCAACCGGCAGTTCATAGATCTCCTCGAACTCGAGAGTTGGATACCGAAGCAACCTCTTGTGCTCAGGCGCCATTTTCCCAGTTCGGTTCTGAAAACGCCACGGCGGATCGGCGAGTAGTGTTTGAAAGACGCCATCCACTCTATGGATGAGATCTTGAGCGGCCGTTGGACTTATAATCATAGAGGATTTTTCTCCATCAAGCTTCTGGTGATGCCAAAAACCAAAACGGGACACCCGCCGCTCCGTCCCGCACGCAATCTGGGAAGCAACTTCCCAAGGTGCGTCGTACTCGCGCCATACTTGGGGAAGATGTCTAACTCTTTGAATAGAGGGTCTAGTTCCTGGCTCCTCGTAACCAAGATCGCGACGCTGATCCGATGATAGTCAAAGAAAGCTCGGAAGGCATAAAGGTCTCGGTCGAACGTTTAGTCCTTGCTGTTCCACTCCAGATCAAACGCGATCTTGTTCTTTATGAAATCGATCTTGTGAGTGTCGGCGGTAAGCTCCTCGTCGTCCACCAAAAGGCGCGCTTTGAGTTGGCCTTCCTTCCATCCCAGAGGCCGGAGGTGTTTTGAGAAAATCTTGGGAATATCGCTTTCGTTTCCGCCGGACTTGAGAAGTTGAGCTTGACTGAATCGAAAAGACCGAAGGACGCCGAATACCTCAGCGCACTCAGCGGGGAACTCGCAAGCAAGAATCGCTGCAGCGTGTCGATAGTCGTAGATCTCATACAGCTTTGCTAGGTCTTTCGGAATGTGCTCATGCCTGGACATTCGCACAATTCTTATCACGGCAGGGCCAGTGGCGCAACGTCTGTCGCATGCGAGCGGATGGTCTTGACCTATGAGAATTACAGAGTCTTGGAATCCGCGCGCAACCGATGCCGCGGGAGCGCCAGTGAGGAAGCTTTATGCAGCACGAGCCAAAACATGAACATAGGCAATTCGCCTCGAATCCTATCCGCAAGTGATAGAATTCACCGGCATGCAATTTCGCTCTGTAAGATCGGTCAGGCTTGTTCGAGACGCAGCGGTTCTCTCGGTGTGTCTGGCCGTTTGCTCTTGCGGCGGCCGAATGGGAGATAGGAACGGACCATCCGCCGTTCACGACCCGCCCTTCTCCGAACCTGAATCCTATTCGGCTACGGTGATTCAGACTTTTGAAGAAGGCGGCAGGCGCGAGGCAATAGAAACGAGGATGGCGCGCTCAGGGCCTCTCTTCCGGGAAGAGTGGCAAGAAGCCGGTGAGTTGCGCGCGGCGATATGGCGTCC
>JAHFUG010000193.1 GCA_023265195.1 Blastocatellia bacterium
TCAGAAACAAGACGGACTCGACGAGGAGGACTTGCTTCAAGGGAAGTTCGAGCCGGTTCAAAAAGAAGAAGGGTTTGAAGACGAAGAGCCGGTGATGGCTAAGGCGGCGGTTCAGAAACAAGACGGACTCGACGAAGAGGACTTGCTTCAAGGAAAGTTCGAGCCGGTTCAAAAACAGGAAGGGTTTGAAGACGAAGATCCGGTGATGGCTAAGGCGGCGGTTCAGAAACAAGACGGACTCGACGAGGAGGACTTGCTTCAAGGGAAGTTCGAGCCGGTTCAAAAAGAAGAAGGGTTTGAAGACGAAGATCCGGTAATGGCTAAGACGGCGGTTCAGAGACAAGACGGACTCGACGAGGAGGACTTGCTTCAAGGAAAGTTCGAGCCGGTTCAAAAAGAAGAAGGGTTTGAAGACGAAGATCCGGTGATGGCTAAGACGGCGGTTCAGAAACAAGACGGACTCGACGAAGAGGACTTACTTCAAGGTAAGTTCGAGCCCGTTCAAAAAGAGGAAGGGGTCGAAGATGAAGAACCTATCATGACTAAGACCGGCCCCGTTCAAAGACAAGAAGCAATCGACGAGGACGACCTGCTGCAAGGTAAGACCCTGCAAGCCAGGACCCAGACCGTTCAACGAAGCGGGAACGAAACCGGTCTGCCCGATCAGCTTAAGGCCGGAGTTGAAACCCTCTCGGGCCTCGCGATGGATGACGTAAACGTTCACTACAATTCCGCGAAGCCGGCTCAGTTGAACGCGCTCGCGTACACGCAAGGTTCCGATATTCACGTCGGGCCTGGCCAGGAGAAACACCTGGCGCATGAAGCATGGCATGTGGCCCAGCAGAAGGAGGGGCGCGTTGAACCGACGACCCAAGCCAAAGGCGTTGCTATCAACGACGACGAAGCGTTGGAGCGCGAAGCGGACCGGATGGGTGAAAAGGCCATGCAGCTTAAGGGCGAGCCTCAATCCCAACAGCCGCCTGAGACGACAACACTCGGCGCGGCGATGCAATTGATCCTGCCGGTTAGAGCTTCGCTGGCTGGATCGATTCAGAGAAAGGCCAGGAACCGAGTCATCCAGCGGGTTATTTACCCGGACATGAATGCGTTGTTCGCGGCGGCCGCACCCGGGGTTGCGCCTGTTATCGCAAACCTCAGCCCTACTCTTCAGGCTCTCATTGCCGATGCGGAGAATCAATTGCCGCATACCGACGTGGTGGCGGTTCCGGGATTAGGACGCGTTGCGGAGGCGGCTCCGAACCCTGCGCCGCCCCCGGTTTATCTGCTTAACTATGATCCCGCGACCGCCAATCAACGGTTCCTCCTTTCGAGCCTTGTACACGAGCTCATTCACCTGTCATCGGCTGAAAACTACGACCGCGGGGGACCTGTTCCCGCCGGCTTGCTCGGAGGCTGGGCGGCCAACTTGAATCTGCCTGCTGCGGAAACCGAGGCTAGTTTTTGGGCTCAAGTGGGAACGCTCAGCGCTAATCTTAATGACCTCTATGACATCGTGACTAACGACAATACTCTCGCGGCCCCTGTAAGGGCTCACATTCGTAATGAGCGAATACCTTATGGTGATACCCTCGTCTGGTTTGAATACGACACTGTCCTCTCGGACATTCTGACCTATCTGGAGTTGAACAACGCGCCGGCCAATTCTCCAACGCTGAGCTTCGTTCGCCGATTGGTTAACGAGGCGCGCGACCGAAGGTTGAATCGTCCCATGTGGGGAGTCCGCGAAGCCCGCCGCGTGGAGAGTGGCGCCGCCTGGTATAAGTTCTGGAAGTGGTAACTGATCGCCCCGAGCCGCGACAGCCGCTACTCGCGGGGCAATGTCGAAGAGCAGCCTGAACCTTATCCGGAGAACAACATGAAATCTCTTCAGCGCACAACCGGCGATCGCGCAAAACAGGCCGGAGAGAAAGCCGGTCGATCGGGGTCTTCGCGGCCGAATCGTGATCGCGAAACCGCGGATTCCGGCCGGATCAGCGAGACTCCAAAAGAGACCGAGCTAAACAGAATTCAGGAACGCGCGAACCGCGGCGCCGGGACGTCGCGCGCCGTTCAGCTTCACGAGACTGCCGGCGGAGCCAAGGCCGCCGCCAGCCGCGTGACGCAGCTCAAACTGGATCGTGACCGTACGGCTGATCCAACGTTGCAGGCTCTAATTGACACCTACAACGAGCAATACGAAGCTTTTCAAAAAAAGGACGAGGGTTGGTTCGCCAACACTGAAGCCGAGAGGCGAGCCGCCCTGAAGACGCTGCACCGCATCGAGATCAGCGTCTATAGTTACTTCGACGCCAGGAACGCGCAAGATCTGGACGTCGATCCCGCGAACATCGAGATGAAGACCTTGATGAATGGCGTTCAGCGAGAGCGTCGAGACCTGGTCAGCCTCTCGATCTCGAAGAACGACAAGGCCCCACCGGTTGCGAACTTTCTGGAGCTGTCACCGCCTGAGCGGGAGAAGGTGTCCCTGATTTGGAGGAATCTCCTGAAGGGAAACGGCATCTCGATAAAGGGAAACACCGAGTTCACTCATAATGTGCTTGCGGACTTCGCCCGGCTGATCGAGAACCAGTTTGGCCGCGATCTCGTTCATCGCATAGCCATCGAAAAGAACGCTCTGGTTATCACTCCCACCACGCTCGAACAAGGTAAGTTCGTCGCGAGGCCCGATAATCCCGACTTGGAGGGATTCACGCTCTTGCCCGGGGTTCCACAATATCCTGAGGATTATCTACGAATCGACCCTGCTCTCATCCCGAAAGAGGACAAGCTGAGCATCTTTCGAGACGTTCGAAGGGAAAACCCATTGGCGAAGGGGATCGCGCTCAAACTGATCGGCAGGACCGAGTATTACCAATTCAACAAGGGAACCGGCTCGAGCTTGCCGATTCCCGCCGACGCCCAAGACGCGAAACCCAATATCAGCAGCCGATTGTTGGGAGAAGGCGGCCGCGAAGTCATCGCTCCGACGTTCGTCAATCTTGCGCACGAGCTGGGCCACGTCCTGAGGTCCTTACTTGGAATATCGGCAAGTCAGGCCGGCAATCAATTCATAGAGTCGGCCTTTGGCAGTCTCGAAGGCGTCACCCGGCCCGAAGAGTTCTTCAACATCAATGACATCGAAAACTCCATTCGAGCCGAGAACAGGATAAGCAAGAGAGAAGGGCACGGGAATTCGTACATGGAGATCAGCAGCCGGCTCTTTGGAAAAATGGAGTCGTGGCGGCGTTACATCGGTATTTTCAAGCCGGGTAAGTATGGCTTGTCATTTGGCGTCAAAGCGAACGAGCTCGAGCAACGGATGTTCGAGATACAAGGCGAGCTGCAGAGGATTCTGCAGGCTCGCGGCGGCATGTTTACCCCCGTATATGAAGGCTTCGCAAAAGCCAAGGCGCTGGCCGATGAACTGCGCGACGCGTTCGACGAGTCGATCGTCACTTCAGAGTTGCCTCACCTTGACGAACATACCCTAAGCGCCAGCGAATCGACGGCCGCCGTGTTGGATGGACATCCGGAGACGATAACGGGGAAGGTTTACGAAGGAAGCGTCCAGGATCTTTACCTGGCGATAAAAGAGATAGCGGTGGACGCCGGCCTCGCCGAGTACTTCACGGAGTTGCAACAGGAATTCAAACGCGGCCAGCCTTTTGTTTCCGAGGGCGCGATGATCGGCGCTTTCAGCAAGGCGCTTCCACCACACAGGTCGTCGGCCGCCAAACGAATCGCGGAGTACATCGTAGAGAATTCGATTTGACGGATGTCGTTCGACGCTTCGCGCCGTTGGAGACGGGATCGAGGAACATGACTTCATTCGCGCGTGAGAGACTAAGTGATGGTGACGCGGCGAACGGCTCTCGCGACGCGAGGGACGTCCGCCGCGATCCCATTCAGCGATTGAGCGAGAATCCAGGATCAGCCGCTCAACGCGGCTTGAGTCAAAGTCTGAATCGCAGAGCCGCCGTCCGCTCTCAACAGGAGCTTCAACGTTCGCTCCATCAGAGTCCGCGGGTAGCCGCTCAAGCGGCGCTCGCGCGGTCATTTCTTCCGAAGCAAGGAATCATTCAACGGGCTCCCCGCGTCGTGCAGATGGCGAGGGACACCGCGTTGATCGGGACCGAGCTTAGTTTCACGAACTCTCTGCTATACGGGGCCTGGCGTGATAGCGGCGGCGCTATCGTGACGGAGCCGCTCACCGAGACAATTGACGCCTGGGACGCCCGCATGAGCGCGGCGCAGGAGTCCAATGGCTTTCAAAGAGAAGAGGGAAGCAGCCCGGGGAAAGGAAAATGGTACAAGTACACATTCCCGGATGGATGGTGGTACAAGGTCTCGATGGACGCCGGAGCGCTGGAGACTCAGGTGAAGCCTTTCACCGAGGAAGAAGTGCGGGGCGGGGTCGGCGGGTATATTCACAACTTCATTTTCGGCACGGCGGAATCGCTGGGCCTGACGGCGGATAAGCTGATAGGCGGCGGCCATATCAACCTGGATATCGCAACCACGTTCGATAACGATCCCAGGGTCTTTCGCCGTTTCCTCGCGCTGTACGACCACCTGTTCGATATTCTGAAGATTCTCGATGAAGATCCGGCGGCTCGCTCTTTCAAAGAACTCGAAGGTGGGTCGGCCGTCGCGTGGCAGGTTGGTCTGAGCGAATTCGAGAAAGATCAGATGAGCATAGCGGAGATCGCGCAGTGGATAAGGGAGAACGTCCACACTCCGGAATCACTCGATCCTGAGCTGCTCGGAAGATTGGAGTACAGCGTGGCTCAGGAGTTTCTCAAAAATGAGTTTGAAGAGGAGGGCGTAAAAGAGCAGTTTGGCGTTGATCGAGTCGAGGCCGTTGGATTCGACTCATTGATGTCGGAACTGGACGGCGGCGGCAGAGAGGACCTGAGAAGACAGCTTGCGGAAAAGGCGCAGCACAATCAGGCGACCAACGTCCAACACATTCTGGGGGGTTCGAATGAAAGACTGGAGCTGCGCCGATTTAGCGCGCAGCCGAACCTGCCTGTTTTGGCGGATGAAATCGATCTCGTATTGTCTTTGATCGATAAGTCTCGCGAGGCTGGGTCTCTGGAAGATCTTCGGAGTATGGACTGGAGTGAGGTTGTAGCCAAAGTAAAAGAGATCAAAACGCGGCTTGCCGCGACGCAGAGCGACATTCTGAACGGGTAGCCTGCGTCAACTACACAATCATGAGAGCCAAAGCGTGTGCTGAAAGAAGCAATAGATTGAGGAAGGCGCAATCAGAAGAGCTTAGTCATAGCCGTTGTTTTCATGCGAATGAACAGACCTTGTCCAGCGTCATTCAGCCTGCAACCACGGCTTGACGGATCAATAAAGGGAGAGAATCAAAGAAGTGATAGCCTTAGCCCAAGCAGATCCGCTGCAACGAGAAACACTGAACGCAAGCCAGTCCGCGAGAAGAGCCGGAGCCGGCGGCGGAAGGTCCGTACTGGGCGCCGATCATCCCACGTCGTCTATACAAAGGACAATCGGCGACAGCTTGAACGCCGGTTCGAAGGCCGAATATCAGATTAGTTTGCGGAAGGCGCTTGACCGCAGTCCCCGGGTAGCGTCTCAACTCAGGCTTGCCGAAACCCTTTCCGGACGGAACACCTCACGGCGGTTCGGCGCCGGCGAGCCGGCCGCGGTGCAACGGAAGATCAGCATCGTCGATAGCTCGAAAAAGGGAAAGAAGAGCAAGGCAAAGGAAGCGACGGCGGCCGACGTAGAGGACTGGGTATTCCAGAATATCGGCAAGGCGGAAAGCAAACAGTACCCCGCCGGCTACGACAAGTTGATCGAGGCCTGCGGTGACGACGACATCGATCTTACGCTCGACACCGCGCGCGCCGGCGTCTCTTTCGGCGGCTTGAGAATGGTGGTCGCGCCCAAGAAGCCGGCGGCCGATCTCCTCGGCGCGCTTTCGGACCAGGAACAGTTTGAACTCATCGATCGGACGAATTATCCGGTTGGGGATCTCGGCGCGAAGGAACAACAGGATCGGGCGAAGTTGGTCGAGCAGTGGGAGAGCTTCCTCGCCAGTTACGATAAGAACTGGGATAACCTCAGCGCCGCGATGAAGGACGCCGGCAAGGCCGATTATCGAGGCCTGCCCAAACTCGTTTCCCTGATCTTGAAGCGGTATGCGGATCTGGACCCCGTGTACGTTGGGGTAGGGTCGAGCCCCGACATAATCATCGAATACTTGAGACAAACAAAGCCGGGACAGGCGGTGGCGACGATTCCCATCAGCACGGTCAAGTTGGGTTTGTATCAGGCGGCGGACGAACAAGCGGATGAGAGGGTGTTCGCTTACCTGGAAAAAACGCTGGGCCGATGGTGGAACGAAGCAAGAAACCTCGTGCTCATAGACGCCACCGAGCAGGGCGATACGCTCGAAGTCATACAAGACTACTTGGAACGCCACGATCAAGCCGAGGATATATCCCGAGAGGTCGTCACGGCTTCGCTGTCGGCGACCGCTACATATCCCGAGACCGAAGATCCGGAGAAATTTGGCGAAACGGACATCGAGGTAGTCAAGACCGCCGACCACGAGATCGCCGAACTGATGAGGACTCGCTTCTACTACCAGAACGTCAGCGGGTACAAGACAGTGGTCGGACGAATGTATGACAAGGTGAACCTGTTCAAGGACATTCTGTCCGGGGCCACCACCGAGCCGGGAGGATACGACCGGCAAGCTCACTTGCAAATAATCAAGTTTGTCCACTTTGTGCGCGAAGGCGCGAAGAAGCTCGCGCGGGAGGAGGCTCGGGATGACGAATCGGACGACGATTTCGGCGGGATCAATATCGACGACCTATGAGAGATTGGGGATTGCGGATTGCGGATTGGGGATTGGGGATTGCGGATTGCGGATTGCGGATTGGGGATTGCGGATTGCGGTAGATACGGCAATCATCAATCATCAATCATCAATCATCAATCATCAATCATCAATCATCAATAACAAAAATCAATCATCATCATCATCATCAATTATGAAATCTGGTATTCACATAGGAAAAATCAGTGATTGAACCCATCACAATTACATCGGAGACGCCGGTCAACAAGGGCTTGGATTACGCCTATCTCAAGGCCGAGGGTACTAATCTCGTTCAACAATTGTCCGGCCAAATTTGGACCGACTACAACGAACATGATCCTGGAGTCACCGCTCTCGAACAGCTTTGTTACGCGCTGACCGAACTCTCATACCGCTCCGAGCTGCCTCTGGAAGATCTGCTGATCAACAAACCCGGCGGACGGATCAACACCCGAAAGCAAGCCCTGTTCATACCTCGCCGCATTCTTCCGTGCAATCCGCTGACGATTAATGACTATCGCAAGCTGATCGTCGACCGCGTTCCTGGCGTCGAGAACGTATGGCTGACTCCATATACAAACAGAGCGGCCCCTGACTACGTAAACGGCCTCTATGACGTCTTTCTTTACGTTCCTGGAGTCGATCCCCCATGCGAGCCGGATAATGTTGACGAGACATGCAAGAAGACGTTGCGTGTCTACTGCCGCCATCGCAACCTGTGCGAAGACGTTCACTCGATAACAATCCTGCAGCCGCTCCGGACCGTAGTCTCCGCCGACGTTTCGATAGGTGAGAGCGCGGCGCCCGAGGCCATACTTGCGGGTCTCTTCTTCAACATTGGAAATTTCATCGCGCCGGAATTGCGCCGCGAGCCTCTGAAGTCACTAATGGCCCGGGGCGAACCGGTTGACCGGATATTCAACGGTCCGTTGCTAAAGAACGGTTTCATCGACTCCAGCCAGCTTCAACCGAAGGCCGCCGCGATCGTTCTTCAGGAGGTGATTCGAACAATGGTTCGAAGCCCCGGAGTCACCAGCGTTCGAAACGTTTCGATCACCGCCGGAGGCCGAACCATCCGCGGCGGCTCCGAGTCGATTCCCGTTCCGGAAAGCAATATTCCTCAACTGGACACGCAACCGAAGCCGGACGGCGCCTTCACGATTCGCTTGTTCAAGAACGGGATCGAGTACAAACCGAAACCGGCGAGAGTAAAACGAGAGTTGGATAAGCTGTGGGCCGAATACCGGCGCACCTATGAGCTTGCGCCACAGTATGAAGAGTTCTTCGCGGTTCCACAGGGTACATACCGCGACGTGAGACGTTATTACTCGGTCCAAAACCAATTTCCAAACGTCTACGGAATTAACGCATATGGGCTGCCCTCGGGCGCTCCTCCGGTCAGGCAGGCTCAGGCCAAGCAGTTCAAGGGCTATCTGCTCGCGTTCGAACAACTGCTCGCGGACTTCTTCGCCCAACTGGCTCACGCAAGAGATCTCTATTCCATCAGGTATTCACTGCGACACACGTACTTCTTTCAGTACCTCTATGAATCGGTTCCCGGCGTTGAGCCTTTGCTGAAGGAGGACTACAAGAGCGGCTTGAAAGATATCGTTCAGGGAAGCGATCCCTTCGTTGAGCGGCGGAACCGGTTCCTCGGCTTTCTGCTTGCGCTCTATGCGGAGAGCCTGGACGCCTCGTCTATATCGGATCCAAACATTCAGGCGAGCGAGAACGAAGACGGCGGCGAGCGCTTGATGAACGCCAGACTCGAGCTGCTTCATCATCTAGTAGGAAGCACGCACAATCGGGGACGAGGATTTGATTATCTCGCCCCTCCGTTGCCGCGCAACATCGCGGGCATGGAGATCAAGAGCCGGATACAACTCGGAATGCCCGTGGCCGGCCGCCGCGGCTTGGGCGAAGCGCTCGACGAATGCGGGCTTGAATTGGTTGATTCAGACAGGGAGGCGTCAATCGGAAGACCGGCCAGCCGCCATACCGAACATATAGAAGAGCACTTCGTTTCGGTTCGCCCGCTTGCCAGGGAACTATCATCAGGCGGCGCCGGCGCCGCGGAGAAGCCGCCTCCGGTGCTTGGAGCGCATAGGGTCACCGAGGAATTCGTCCGCGCCGCCGCGGCGATCGAGAACTATCGTGTTGGATCGCTTCCAGGCGAACAGACGATCGCGCTCGTCTGCAAGGCGCCCTCGCGTGATTCGTGGCGGCTGACGGGAAAATATTCCGGCATCGATTCCGCCGTCGCCGCGGCTTTGACCCTCGTCGAAGCCATGCGAGTCATCCTCCGCTACTGCCGGCAGCTCTACGTCGTAGAGCACAGTCTTCTGCGGTTTGCCGGGAGAGATGACTTAGCCGGCCGAGGGAATGAACCCGGCGAAGTTGACGGCGGTTTGGCGGAGCCCGTCGAGCCAGCCGCGTTGAAGAAACCGTTTGTCTACGACTTCACGATCACCGCGGTCATTTCAGTTTCGCGCGAAGAGAGAAGCGACCCGAACTACAGGCGATTTGTTCGCGGCGTCATCCGTCAAAACACCCCGTCGCACATTGTGGCGGACTATTGCTTCCTCGACCCGTGCCGCATGCGCGAATTTGAGTCTCTTTACTGGGATTGGCAACACGCGCTCAGAAGCGGGGATAAAGCCGAGATCGCGGAAACGTCGAGGCGGTTGAGAAGGTTCTTGCGGAGATGCGAGCGTGGTTCGCGCCGTTAGCGTGCTGGAGCCGCTTAGGATATGTAAACCGTTTTCAGTTTATGCGTAACACGAGATGAGTACCGCCGGTGAAGTGAGGGCTTCACCGCGGAGGCGCGGAGATCGCAGCGAGAGCCGCGGAGAGTAAGCCCCCTCTCCGCGGTCAACTACTCTCTTAAAAGGCGAACTTATTTCTTGACGCTCCCTTAGGCATGGCGAACTTAACGCACAGCATAAGAAAAGAGACGATCGAACTCGAAGTCGGCTCGGAGGAGATGGCTTTCGCTCTCGAAGCCCGCTTATCGGATTGGAATCGCCTGACCGTCGTGCCGCTGCTGGAGCGGCTGTTCGATGAGTTTGACGAGCCGGGCCGTACGATCCGAATCGACCGGCTTGAAGTCGACCTTGGCAGCGTGCCGTTCACGGGCTTTGAAGAAACGGCGGCCGAACGGTTAACGCAGGAACTCCGGAGTGCAATCGAGAGAGCCGTGGAGGATACAAAGAACGGAACCGGGGGACGGATTCAGCTCGAGAGAGCCTCGCGCCGCGAATTGCTCGAGCATTACCTTGTCAGCGGCGCGTTGCCGTTTTGGGCTCCATCGGCCGCGGCCTTTTCGTGCGAGGAGATGGTTCTCGAGATGGCGGCGGACGCCCCCGACGATTTGGTGAGCCTGCTGAAAGAGCAAAGCAGCCAATCGCGCGTGCTTGAACGAATCGTCTTACAGCTTGGAGATCCGGCGTTGCGGCGTCTTGTCGGACTATTGGAGCCGGGCGCCGCCGCGCTGATCATTGCGTACTTGAGCGATCTTCGCGGCGTTCAACGATTCGAGCGGGTGCTGGCGATGAGCGACCGCCGCTTTGCCGATCTGCTCTGGTTCCTCGTTCTTGCCTACCTGGCGCACGACGCCGGCTCGCAGTTCAATCGAAAGAGCTTTGTAAGATCGTTGCTGGAGGGGGTCGCGGAGCGGGAGTCGCTGGACTACGGGCGCATAGTGAGAGTGCTTCGCCTCGGCATTGAAGCCACGGAAAGAAAGCACACGCTTAGATCGTCGCTGCCCGGCGTCATCAGCGAGCTGGTGATGGATCTCGAGAGCGAGGAGGCCGCCGAGTTCCGCGCCGCGGCCGTCGGCGAGTCCTCGAATTCGGACGAGCGCTCCATCGCCCGATCGGTCGAACACTTTATGCTCACTGGTGAGCCGCCAGGCTGGGCGGACGCGCGCGAGTTCTCCTTCGAGCGATATGTCCTGTCTCTCGCGACGTCGGAGCCGGCGGCGCTGGTCGAGTTGATCAAGAAGTACTGCCGCACGGAAGCGGCGCTGGAGCGGATGATACTTCAGTTGGGAGAATCGGCTCTTGTGCGGCTCCTTCATTTGCTCGAGCCCGAGCACGCGGCTCTCATCATTGCCTACATCTTCGATCTACACGCGGTCCATCGGGTCGAATCGGTCGTGTCGCTAAGCGCGGCGCGGTTCGAACTGCTGACCTGGCTTCTCGTGTTGGACTATCTGGTGCGCGACCCGGGTTCGCAGTTCAACCGCAAGAGCTTCGTCGCGTCGTTGCTCATCGGAATGGCGGCGCGCCATTCGCTGACCTATTTTCAGATCACGACGGCGCTTAGCCTCGGATTGGAGAAGACGGAGAATAGAGGCGCGGTGAAGTCCTCGCTGCCCGCGGTGATCAGCGAGTTGATGCAGGATCTGCGGGAAGGGAATGACGCCGAACGCGACGAAGACGACGCTGCTGGCGCCGAAACGCAATCTCGCGATGCTACAAACGGACGACCTGAGTTGGCGGGCCGCGATGACAAAGGCGGACACGGGACTGATCGGTCTATCGCCGACGCGCTCGAGTACTATCTGGAAAATGGCGCACTTCCGCCGGACGCGCATTTCGCGGCGGTTTCTTTCGAAGCGCTGATCATGGAATTGGCGCGAAGCGAGCCGGATGCCCTGATCTCCTTCGTCAGAGGTCTGCGCGGCCGGCCGGGAGCAGTCGAGCGGCTGGTAAGGGAGCTAGGTCCGCCGGCGCTTCGGCGATTGCTTGACTTGCTCGAACCGCGGCATGCCGCGTTGATCGTCGCATACATCGCCGACCTCGAAGACGTCCACCGGAACGAGCCGGTGCTCTCGTTGAGCGCGCATCGGTTTGTCCGGCTTGTATGGTCCCTGGTGATTCCTTATCTCGTGCAGGAGCCGGGCTCGCAGTTCAATCGCAAGAGCTTCGTCCTGTTTCTGCTAAGAGGCGTCGCCGCCGCTCAAGGCCTCGACTACCAGAGCATCATAACGACGCTGCGGCTTGGGTTGAAGGAGACGCGGAAAAAGGTTTCGATCAGAACGTCGCTTCCGGCGATTCTGAACGAGTTGGCTAATGACCCTTCTTCTTCCACGCCGCGGGAAGGGGATCGCCGCCGCGACGGCTTGCCGCCGCCAGCCGAGTCGAGGCTCGCGTTCGACCGCTACGATACGTTGGAGATCATTCGGTATTTCACCGAACACGGATTCCTTCCGTGGAGTTTTCTCATACGCGATCCGAACTTGACCGTTGAAAGCGCGCTGGACGCCTTGCGCGAATTGCCGCTCCCGATGTTGCAGGCGCTCTTCGCTCGTACGGATTCGAATGATCGGGAGCGAAGGCTGTTGTGGCTGACGCGATGCCTGCCGGAGGACAAGATCAAGCAACTGCTCGTCCGGCTTTTGCCTCGCGTCAGCGAAGGCGGTGCAAGACTGTGGCCGGCCGTGTCGTCGTTCGCCGCCGAAGCCGGCGATAAAGATATGTTCTACGTTCGACTGCTTGCCGCGGTTATCGACGGCGGCTCTCTTGACCTGGAGCAATTCGCCGCATCCGAGGCGCCGGACGCCGCGCTCATTCAATCAGTGCTTCAGAAGGCTCCCGCCAACTGGGAAGCCCACCTGCTCAAATCGGCTATAGCGGCCCGATTCAAGTTCGGCGGCCGGCCAGGCGCCGACGAGCCCAGACTCGCCGATCTTCTTCACGCGCTGGTGGTCAGGCACCCCGAAGAGGCGCGCCACTTCTTCTACACGATTCAAGATACGCACGCCGGCGAAGCGGGACTCGCGCGCATGGCCGAGCGCTATGTTTTCCAGGAAGTGATCGCCCTTCTGCGGCCCGATGAAACGGAAGCGCTGAATGCGTTCATTGAAGCGCTGATGAATATTCCGTCACCGTATCGTCCGGGCTCTGAAGAACGCGTTCGCGAAACGATACTCCGTGAAGCGCTGATCATGGACAGCGGGGAGCCGCTTTCCGCTGATTTCTTTGTACGCGTGCTCGGTCGTCTGTTCGCGATACCGCTGTCCGAACCGATATCAGGCATCCTTCTTCAAGAGAGCGCCGCCTGGTCGAAATATGACCGCCTGCCTTCGCAGCAAGTCGCGGCGCTCGAGGCGGCGTTCAA